>DATDTP010000042.1:0-11538 GCA_035290775.1 archaeon
TAACTAAGGCCGAACATTCCAGATAGTATTGGCAAAAGTATCAGCTCGTTGCCCAGTGGAAGTTTGGAAGAAAATATCCCGATCAGACCCGCTGCAAAAGCAACAAAAAGCGCGCGAAAAAAATATTTTTCAGAGAGGACCATGACCGAAAGTACAAATATCAGCAACACGTGCGTGTACGGCTTGATTAATACAAATACGCTAGGCAAAAAAAGAAAAACCGCAGGCATGGCAAGTACAATGAAAACACACGAGCCTGCAGCGCCGAAAACAGAAAGCCTGACAGCGTCGTATCCTCTTCCCATAAGCAGCATCCTATGGCCTGGCATCACGGCCATTTCTGTTCCTTCTTCAGGCGCACCCAAAAAAATAGAGGGTATGAAATCTGAAATCACGTTGGTTGCCGCCATTGCTGTCAAAAATATAACTGCAGGCAAGGGGTTATTTGTAATAAAAACTGCTGCAATAAAAGCAGCCATGTTAGGATGAAGTCCTGGAACAAGGCCGAGGATTAAGCCTACGGCAATGCCGAGAAAAAAAGCCAGAATAATTTCTAGCATACCAGAATTATAACAAAAATCAATAAAAACAAAACAATTTACAAGTCTCTTCCTTTTATGGTGCTTCTTCTGTTTTCTTTAGCTCTCTGGGCAGCTCTGTCAACCATGCGAACGATCTCTTTGTCCAGCACGCCAATTGCGTCAGCACCCATGTTCATTTTCTTCTTTTTAACAAGTTCCTTTACCTTGCTTTTTACTACATAGCTCATTTTTTATACCTCTCTTTCCGTATGGTAATAAAAATAGACAAAGGCTAGTTTTATTACCTTTATAATTGTTGTTGTTTTGGCTATAAAAAGCATTTCTACATCTTTGGTAGCCCAAATATTCTGTGCTTGAAAACGAGTTTAATCATGCCTAATCCTAATTTGAACGCCTTCCACCTGCTTCCGGTCACAGAAGATTGTCCTATGCGCGGCTTGTAATTAACCGGTATCTCGATAAATTTTATTTTATTTTGTATAATTACTAGCATCATTTCAAGGCCAAAGGCGGACTTGCCTATCCTGAACTGGCTCTCTATTCTCCGAAGTGCGTCTTTTTTTATCAGCCTGTAAGTGCATCCGACATCGCTTATGTGTGTTGTGCTAAAAAGAAGTTCAACAAGTTTTGCAATGAAAACATTGCCCCATTTTAAAAATATTCCCATATTAGCGTCCTTCCACAAAAGAGCAAGCGTTGTGCGTGTTCCAAAAACAACATCAGCATCTTCAGAATAAACTAAAAATTTATGGATATCGTGCCCTGAAAACGTTCCGTCAGGCTCGGATATTATTATGATGTCGCCCTTTGCCTCTTTCAGGCCGCGCCTGATCGAATGGCCATATCCCTGCATCGGCTCGAAAACCATCTTAGCTTTCGTCTTTTTTACTTCTTCTGTAGTTCCTGGTGCAGCATTGTTGTTGACTACTATTATCTCGTCGACGACGCCTGTAGAAAAAAAGTCTTTTATAGCCTCCCTTATAGAGTCTTTCTCGTTATAAGTAGGAAACACAACGCTTACTTTTTTCCCGTGCCACATATCTGAACTGATGAAGGGAATCTTTTAAAATCAAATTGTTCAATGATTGTCCGTTATGCTTTATTATTATCAATATCTGTTTTGCTCTTTACGAGCTCTGATGCCTTGTGCAGTGAGTTAAAAGTTCCCGCATCGCTCCAGAATCCAGATAATGTCTTGTAAGTCAGTTCTCCTTTTTGTATGAGCATGTTGTTGAGGTCGGTTATTTCCAGCTCGCCCCTGGCAGAAGGTTTTAATGATTTTATAATTTCGAACACGACACGCCCGTACATGTAAACGCCGGTAACTGCAAAGTTTGTTTTTGGGTTTTTTGGCTTCTCTTCTATGCGTATTATTTTTTGGTCTGATAGTTCTGCAACGCCGAACCGTTCTGGGTCGCTGACTTCTTTTAAAAATATGAGGCCGTTGTAATCAGATTTATCAAACTCTTTCGCTGCGTCGCTGATATCATCTTCGATTATATTGTCACCCAGCACAACAACAAATTTTTCACCGTTTGCAAAATCTTCCGCAATGCCTAATGCATGCGCTATGCCATACGCTCCGTCCTGGATTTTGTACGTGAATTCAACGCCAAAATCCTTGCCAGATCCAAGGAGCTTCATAAAATCCCCTGCATTTTCATTGCCTGTAATTATCAGTATTTTTTTAATTCCAGCTTTTACAAGAGTATCTATCGGGTAAAATATCATGGGCTTATTGTACACAGGAAGCAAGTGTTTATTTGTCACAAGAGTCATCGGCCTAAGTCTTGTTCCATTTCCGCCAGCAAGGATTATTCCTCTCATATTTAACGCCCGTTTCTTTTCAGGCCTGTCTCGACGTCGCACAGTTCTATTCCCATCGATAGCGCCTTTCTGACATCCAAAGAGCTGTCCTTCGGTCTTGGCGCAGGCCTTTTGACTTCTTCCATTTTTATCTTATGTATTAGGTTTATATCCTTGCCGAACGCCTGCGCGATTTTAACAGCAAAGTCAAATTTTGATATGCGTTCATTCCCGGCGCAGTGCAAAATTCCTTTATAGTCAGAATTAGCCAGCTTAAGTGCTGCATTTGCAGCATCTACGACGTGTGTTGGCGACTTGTATTCGTCGTACGCAACTTTTATTATTTTTCCCGACGATATCTCGTTCAAGACCCAATATACAAAACGTTTCGTGTCATTTCCGTAGATGGTGGATGTTCTGGCTGTTGCATGATTATCAAGCTCTCTTGCAAATTTTTCCCCTGCAAGCTTTGATTTTGCATATGCTGAAATAGGATTTGTGGCATCTTCTTCTCTGTACATGCCTTTTGTCCCGTCAAATACATAATCAGTGGAAATATACACAAGGCGTGCGCCTGACTTCTTGCATGCGTCTGCAATATTTTTTGTGCCTATAGCATTCACGCTGTAAGCTTCTTCTGGATGCAATTCACAATAATCTACGTCCGTAATGCCTGCAGCGTGAATTATGCAGTCAGGCCTTATTTTGGCAACAGTCTCCATGACATTATGCCTGTTGGTTATGTCAAGCTCGTTATGCGGCAAGGCTATGCTTGAAGGGTCTAGCCTTGTAATCGTTTTGCCGACAAAGCCGTTTCCACCGGTTACAAGTATTCTCATTAATCCACCTTATACGAAGAAGTTAAATAATATGATTTTCTTTGATACCTTGTATAACGAAGTTCTACGGGGTCCCAAAGAGCTTTGCTCTTTGTAGACGGTAACTTTCTCAACAGACCGACGCCAAAGGCGTCATATCGCTTAAGAAAAGGCTAGCTCACTTCTATTATAATATGATTTTCTTTGATATGGTAACTTTCTTTTGTAAAAAGAAAGCTAGCAAGAGGTTAAATAATTTTCTTATTTACTAAATTCATGATAGCCGTAAAAGAGCCTGCAAAACGGGTCACAACTTACAGCCTTGAGGGTAAAGAAAATGGGTTCCTTACAGAACTGTTCAAAGATAGTGAAAAAACAGTATTTTACCTCTCGTGTGTCAGGAAAAATGATTTCAAAGGGTTTCACCTGCATAGAGTGCGTGCGGCAAGGTACATTTGTGTAAAAGGCAAGATAAAAATCATATTGTATAAAAATAAAAAAAGGGAAGAGCACATACTTGATTCAGAGAAACCGGAACGCATTTTTATACCATCCAACGTCGCAACGCGGATTATGAACATCAGCGACGAAGATTCTTGGCTTATAAATTACCCAGACCCGCCATACGATCCAGGTCTTGTGGATGAACAAGTTGAATACACAGAAGAAGAGCTGAAAGAAGGTGTTGAAAAATGAGCTATTCAAAAATACTGGTAACAGGCGGGTGCGGATTCATGGGTTCTGCATTTATTAGGCGTATGTCAAAAAAAGCCTCGCTGACAAATATTGACAAGCTAACATATGCGGGCAATTTGGCAAACGTAAAGGGCTTTAGCCACAAGTTCGTTAAAGGCGATATAGCAAACAAGAGTCTTGTAGAAAAGGCGGCGAAAGACGCAGATGTTATAGTCAATTACGCAGCAGAAACACACGTAGACCGTTCAATTAAAAATGCTGAAAGCTTTGTAAAGTCAAACGTTCTTGGTACTTTTGTTTTGCTGGAAGCTGCGCGAAAATATGATGCAAGATTCATTCAAATCTCAACTGACGAGGTGTACGGCTCTGCACAGCAGGGCAAATTCAGCGAATTTTCTCCACTGCAGCCAAACAGCCCGTACGCAGCGTCAAAAACATCTGCAGACATGTTTGTTCGCTCGTTTGTACAGACGTATGAGCTTGATGCTGTTATAGCAAGGAGCTGCAATGTGTTTGGCCCTTACCAGTTCCCTGAAAAATTCATGCCATTGTCAATAACAAACATCTTGCAGGGCAGGAAAATACCAATATACGGCGACGGCAAAAATGTGCGTGAATGGATATATGTTGATGACCATGCGTCTGCAATAGAGTTTATAATGAACAGCGTGCGCGAAAAAATAATCAACATAGGTACAGGCAACGAAAAGAGAAACGTAGAAGTTGCGCGCCTTGTGCTCTCGTTGTTAGGCATGCAAGAAAACATGCTGGAGTTTGTTGCTGACAGAAAAGGCCATGATTACAGGTATGCCATGGACTGGAGAGTTCTTAGCAGATTGGGCTGGAAACCAGAGCATAAATTTGAAGACGGCCTGCAGCGCACAATAAACTGGTACAAAGAAAATGAAAAGTGGTGGAAACCGCTTTTATAGCTGACCAACTTAATATTCGCTATATAGCCTAAGTTGGTCACATACAAGGAGAATTGAAAATTCTCCTGTACAGGTAAAGCAAAACTTTACCTTGTATAGCGAACCAAATTATAATACCTGATTCTTTATTTGGTTTGCTATAAAACACAGCTAATTCTTATAGAGGACTTTGAATAACATACCTTTTTATTCAAAGTCCTTACTGAGAACTTTGACAATTATAGGGTAAATCAAAGTTCTATATAGTTTTACAACATTATTATTTTCATGGAACAATATGCTGTCTTTAACTGTGATGGCAGGCACGGGCCAAGCCT
The DNA here is from genome assembly GCA_035290775.1 of archaeon. Classification (GTDB taxonomy): domain Archaea; phylum Aenigmatarchaeota; class Aenigmatarchaeia; order GW2011-AR5; family GW2011-AR5; genus JACQNW01. The sequence continues at coordinate 5,112 of DATDTP010000042.1, forward strand.
TAAAGATGTACTTGAACCTTTAGGTCTTAGAAAAACTCCAGTTATTAGGCGATTTACAGGCCAAGGTGTAAGAGTTACATATCGCTATGATTCTAAAGAAGAACCTTGGAACCTAGCATGGTCAGACAGATTGCATACAGTGACAGTTACAGAAATCTATGTTAAAGCAGATTCTTATGCAAAGGCAGAACCTGCTCGAAAAGCTATAGAAGATTATTTATCTAAACATTCTCCGCGAATTTTTCAGCAGTGTACATTAGGCCAATAATATCTTTTCTTTCCCCTAGGGGTTTCTTTTTCATTAAAAAAGAAAGGGCTATCGCAGGTCTTTCTGCGTCAGCATTATCATGCCTTTTGCGTCTACATCTTCCCTGAAGCCAGTTGCTACAAGGCACGATACTTTCCTGTTTATTGCCAAGTCTACAATATCCTGGTTTATCTTCCCGTCAAAAACAATGGCATAGGCGTTTCTAAAATCGCCTATCACATCATTTATCTCTGATATTGGTATTTTTGTCAATATGTGCAGGTTTTTGTCGATAAGATATGCAGCGCGTGTCCCGACTAAATCATCCAACGCAGACCCGAGAAATTTCTTTGTTTTATCATCTATACTTTTCTGTTCCTCTGTCTGTTCCGGAGCCGCAGGTATCGGGCGTTTCTCGCGGCCGTCAACAGGCGTCTTTTCGCGCAGAGATTTGAAAATTTCTTTTTTCGTGAGTTCTTCTACTTCCTTTCCGACAGGCGCTCTTGCAACAAAATCTATCTCGGCTATGGCCAGGAGTTTCTTGAGGTCCAAGTCTCCTCCTCTGTCGCCGTCCAGGAACGCTGTTGTAGTTTTTTGTCTTGTTAAATCTGCCACTGCATCTGGTATTTTGCTGCCCTCTATTGCAATGACATTTTTAATGCCGTTTTTCAGGAGGGTAATCACGTCAGCGCGCCCTTCTACGATGATAATATCCTCTGACGTGAGGACATCGGGTCCTGCGCTTAATCCGTGGTAGTTTTGTACTTCCTTTGAACGCACGCTTTCCTTGACCATTTCTGCTATCTTAGCTGTGTCAGGCATGTCAGAATCCATCATGCCCTGCAGTATTTCTTTTGCACGCTCTATTACATACTGCCTCTTCTGGCTGCGTACGTCTTCAACCTTCATGACTTCTACTTCTGCATCACAAGGGCCGACTTTGTCTATCGTTTCTAATGTTGCTGCAATAAGAGAAGTCTCGCTTGCATCCAAGCTTGAAGGTATTATTATTTCGCCAAACGACTTTCCGTTGTTTGCTTTTAGGTTTACTTCTATCCTTCCGATGCGTCCTGTATGCTGCAATTCTCTCAAGTCCAGGTCAGCGCCAAGAAGTCCTTCTGTCTGTCCAAAAATTGCTCCTATAACATCAGGTCTTTCAACCATTCCTTTTGCATTTATTTTTGCATAAACCATGTATTTTGCGAAATTTTGTGCTAACTTTCCCATGAATATCACCCCAATCAATGAAGAAATAACGCTTAGTAACTACTTTCCTAATGCATGAAAATATGTGAAAATAATCATAATATCACTCAAGTAATTACAAAAACATTATTTCTGTTAATAAAACTTGTGACAAAAGCCTTTTAAAGCATTGTCTAGACGGGTTTATGACCGCGCCGCTGAGTAAAAATCTTTTTATCGTAGCTTCCCCCATTAATCTTATGCAAATAGAAGATATGATATCCGAATACACAGTACATTTAAACACGGACAACCCGTTCAAAACTGCAAACAACATACTAGTTGATGCAGCAAAACTTGGCATTGTTACTGTGATTAAAAACGAATTTTTGACAAACGGGCCTGAAAGCGTTGTAGAAATGGACTTTGTTTTGTCGCAGCACGCCGACATTTTTACCTCAGCGATTTTGAATGTATCTGTGCAAGGCAACCAGAAAAAGGGGTTTCTTGAAATTTCACTGGAGTCTAAAACAAATATGGTTATAAAAGAGACAGGATTTTTTTGTGCATCTATGGCAAGCTACTACATGGAAAAAAATTACTCGGACGTGTCAAAAAGAGCGCAAAAGCTTGCATCAAATCTTGAAAAGAGCTTCCAAGACATGCTTGGCAGGGTAGTTGCGTAGTATTAAGGCATAAATTCCGTAACTAGGCTTTGCATTCACCGCAAATATATTCACCATCAACTTCTTCCACACTATCGCTATAGTTGTTGCAGGATTCACACTGGGCATAGTCGCTCATGTCAGATTGTGGGGTGCCGCCCATTTTTATTCTTTCAAGGAGAATTTCGAATAAAGCCGGCTCTATGCTTATTATGTCATTGTTTGTTATTATGCCTACCATCTTGCCTTTATCAAAAACAAGCAGTTTCTCGATTTTTTTCTTTACCATAAGTCTTGCGGCGTCTTCTATGGACATGCTAGGCGATATTGTTATTAAGTCTGTCGTCATGACGTCATTTACAACATGTCCTTTTTTTTCAGCTACGTGTTTGTAAACAATGTCAGATGTAGTGACAATCCCATGGACGTTTTTGTCCTTGACAACAACGCTTCCTATCTTATGTGTTCTCATGATTTGAGCTGCCTTTTCTATGCTTTCGCCTGGCTCAACACATTTTATGTCTGTTTTCATTACTTCGCCGACTATTGCGTTAAACCTCATATATGTAATTAATTTAATACTTTTTATAGATCCAAAAAACAGAGTCTTGCTTTACTCAGATCCTGCTTTTTCAGCTTCTTCAATTTTAAGCTCTTTTAATATTTCTGTTGCTCTTGAAACAGAAATATTATTTTCATCAACCATTTTTTGTGCAGTTATGTATACCTCTGTGTCTTTTGCTCCTGCAGTTATTGCGATGTTTTTGGCATGAAGTTTCATATGCCCTTTCTGTATGCCTTCAGTAACCATTGCCCGTAAAGCAGCAAAGTTGTTTGCAAGCCCTACGCAAGCAGCAACTTCTCCGAGTTCTCTGGATGTTTTTACGCCAAGTATTTTTAACGCAACCTTTGCCACTGGGTTTGTTTTTGTGGCTCCGCCAACAATTCCAAGTGCCATAGGAACCTCTATTGTGCCTATTAGATTCCCGTTTTTTTCTTCATACTTAACTAACGGTTTGCATCCGTTTACCGCAGAATAATAATGTGCACCGGCCTCAACAGCGCGAAAGTCGTTTCCGGTAGCTATAACAACAGCATCTATTCCATTCATGACGCCTTTGTTGTTTGTTGCGCATCTGTAAATGTCGGCTTTTGCAAATGCATATGCATCAAGTATTCCGTCAATGACATCAGCCCCTATACTTTCTTTTTTCCAGGCTGCTCTGGCTCTTACCATTCTTTTTGTTGCAAGGTTGCTTATTATTCTTAGTTTTGACTTGCCACCTGTTATTTCTTCTATGTAAGGTGCCACAGCCTCGCACATCGTGTTAACTGCATTGGCTCCCATGGCATCCCTAACATCAACATTAAGGTGCACTATCAGCATCTTGCCTCGTTCTGTGTCTATCACTCTTGTATCTATACTTTTAAGCCCTCCGCCAAATTTTACCAGAGTAGAATCATTTTTATTTGCTATTTTTTTAATGCTAGGAACATTAACCATGATATTTTTTTCAGCATACTTGAGGTCTTCTATTCCGACCATCTGTATTTGCCCTATCATGATTGGGTCTGTGCTGGATGTTGTAAAACCTTCAGGCCTAGCTAGTTTTGCAGCGTTTGATGCGGCTGCCACGACAGAAGGCTCCTCTGTTGCCATTGGAATTATGTAGTCTTTTTTGTTTATAGTGAAATTAGTGGCTACACTTACAGGAAGCCTTGTAGTGCCAATGACATTTTCGGCCATCATATCAGCAGTTTTAACATCTAATCCTCCATTCTCCAAAGCTTTTACATCGTCTGCTGTAAGCTGAACGTGTTTTTTAATTTCATCTATTCTTTCACTTATGCTTAATTTGTAAAACCCGTGTATGTCACTGTTCATGTAATGAATGCTTAGCTCATAGGGATAAAAGGCTTATTGTGTGGGCAAGTTTCAGGGATAAATAAAAGCAATGACAAATTTACACATGACCAAAGCTTATGCTAAAGGGTACCGCGCAGAACACGAAATGGTTCATACATTATCAAAATTAGGTTTTATGGTAATCCGCGCGCCGCGTTCTGGCCGTATAGGCCTGCCGTCGCCTGATATAGTTGCTATAAAAAACGGAAAAATTTTAGTTATAGAATGTAAATCACGGGAAGATGCTTTCACAGTTGAAAAAGAGCAGCTTGCAGAACTTGAAGCCTGGAAAAATCACGGCGCCGTCGCATTGCTTGCGTGGAAACAGACACGTAAAGGGTGGACATTCCTACACTTATCAGACGTTTCTGCAAACAACGGCAACATAGGAAAGAAATTTGCAGCAGAGAAAGGGTTTTCATTGGAAAAGATTCATGAAATTCTAAATTAGTTTTTGAGACAAAATTATTACTTAATAGTTTTAGTTCCGAGTTTTTGAGAAAATCGTAATAAGTATCCATCTGGATCTTGAACCAAAAATTCTCGGCTACCCAGCATCATGTCTGCTTTTCTGCGCCAACTATCCTTTGGTTTTCTGAATAATACACGTTTATTTTTCCTTAGTGATCGAAGTATAGGACTGGTGTCTTTAACTTCTATTTGAAAATTTATTCCTCGCCCAAATGGGTGTTCTAACTTGCCGGTTTTCCAAATACTGTTTGTTTTTTCTATCATAAGTTGAGTTCCTTGTAAAGATAGAAAAGCAAAATTTTCTCTGGTATATTCTACATGAAATCCGAGGGTTTTTGTATAAAACCCTAAGCTTTTTTCAAAATCAGATACGCTTAATTCTGGAATTAATTTATTGAATCTCATGTGAATAAAATGCGTCTAATAACTATAAATTTGGCCTAAAGAAACGCCTCTATAAGAGCCGCTCCGACTACAAGCGCCTCTGCTATGGCCATGAACACGATTGCATCCTTGAACACAATGTTAAATTCTTCTGAGCCCAGTCTTTCCCGTATTATTCCAACACCAAGTATGCCGCCTGCTATGCCTGCCACAAAATAAGCGGCTATTTCAGGTATCCCATGCAGCGCTATGCTGCCAAGGCCGACAGGCACGCCGTACAAATATGCTGTAGCAGTGTTCATGCCGTTATTTACAAAAGATTTTACAATAAGCCCGACGTAAACAGCGATCACAGAAGCATTCCATGCCAGGATAAATATTGCACCTGCGCCTACCATCAGCGACATTATAAAAACCAGCACCATGACGCCCGTGTTGTTAAGGAAAAATTTCATAAACGCGCCTGTATCTGTTGCGTTTCCTGTAACAGCAGAAGAAAATCCTTCGATTGTCTGGGCCTGCAGCGTGAACACGTTAAGCGAAGGCATGAATATAAAAATAAACGTCATTGCCACCACAACACCCATGAAAAATGCGCCAAAAACAGATATCGCTTTTTCATGCCTTGCAAACATGTTAAGTTTTTTCATTTTTTCCACTGCTATACGGTCTTTTTCCTCCTCATAATCAAAAAGTTTTTGGAAAAAAGGTATGAAAATTATTGTTATTATTGCAACTGAAAGCGTGCTCGCTTGTGTAGGAAACAGCTGGTACGCGAAAAATACGCCTATAAACGTGTACAGGAAAGAAATGAAAAAAACATGCCACGGCTTATCCTCTGCATTTTTTGGGTTAAGCAGCGATTCAAGAACCATTATTAATTATTGTAAAAAGGTCTATATGTAGGTTTTTTGGCTCCTGATAAGATTTATTAGCTTTGTGTCATTAAACATGAAATGCAATATGGTATTGTAGGTTACGGTTCCTATATCCCGCGCCTTAGGATAAAAGTGGAAGAAATAGCAAAGGTGTGGGGAGACAACGCGCAGGCCATTAAAGACGGTTTGGGTGTGAGCGAAAAGTCTGTGCCAGAATTAGACGAAGACACAATAACGATAAGCGTTGAGTCGGCAAGAAACGCTATAATGTGCGCTGAAGCCGTTGATAAAAATTTTAACCCAGAACATATTGATGGTGTTTATGTTGGCTCTGAAAGCCACCCATACGCCGTCAAGCCTTCCGGAGCTACTGTAGCAGAAGCTATAGGCGCAACGCCTAATGTGAGCGTTGTTGACACAGAATTTGCTTGCCGCGCAGGAACATCATCCATACAAATATGCCTGGGCCTTGCAAAATCCGGCCAGGCAAGGTACGCCTTGGCAATAGGCGCTGACACTTCTCAAGGAAAGCCTGGTGATGCTTTAGAATACACAGCCGCAGCTGGCGGAGCTGCTTTTATTATAGGGCCAGACCCAATAGCAACAATCGATGCATGGCATTCATTTGTTACAGATACCCCAGATTTTTGGCGTAGAGAGGTGCAAAAGTATCCTTCACATGGAGGACGTT
>DATDTP010000043.1:0-5912 GCA_035290775.1 archaeon
GCTAGTAGTCTTGTTTGCTTGCAAACGAGAATGTAGCCATTTAAAAAATGGGCTCGTAGTCTAGTGGTATGTAATCGGCATGTTAAGCATGTCAATTTGCCAAACGTCACATTCACACTGTGAAGGTCGGCGGTTCGAAGCAAATCCCTTTCTAAGTGGATTGATGCCAAAGGCATCGGTTCTCCATGAAAGGTCTTTGCATTTCCCAAAGAAATGTGGAATGCAAATATTATCTATAAAGGTAAGGTTTGACGAAATTCCGCCCGGGCCCACTTTTTTCCTGCAGAATTGGTAAAAATGCCTGCTATTCTACACTATAAAGAAGCAAAAAAAAATGCAAAACTTGCTTTTATAGTTTGTGTAAATTATTGTAGTATGAAAGATTCTATTGAATTTGAGAGATACAAAAAAATTCAAGAAAAGTTCAATCTTCCTCAACTGCATGACCTTAGGAACACGTTCAAGTTTGAGTTGGAAGACAGCGAAAAGCTTATCGATGACATAAGAACTGAAATTTCAGACCGGTTATTTGGATTTACAGAGAAAATACTAGAGCCAATAATAGGCGGTTCAGAATCATTTTGTTGCATGTTTGAGCAGGACATGATTTCTAACGCAGAAAGGCAGAAATTATTTGATTTATACAAGAAAATACAGGTATTGAAATGGGAAAACAACCTGCTAATAGTCAAGCCAGATGACAATACTACGGCAGAATGGATAAACAGAACGTGGAATCTGTGGAACAATGAACTGGAAACAGAACTTGGCGCATTATGTAAAAAGCTGTCAATAGCGTGGAAAGACCTGAAAATCAAGGATGAAAAGACGCATTACACAGGCTAATTAGTTCTTATATATTTTGTTAAAGAATAGACAAACAAAATAACAGAAGCAAAATGCTTCTTAAGAAAAGGATATGCTTAAGGAAAAACCTTAGGTTTGTCTTCAGCGGGCGGGTAGCTTAGCCTGGTAGAGTCTCTTTTAACGAAGAGAACGCTGTTAGCATCTGTCTTATATGACGTGCAACTACAATTTTGTTGGTTGTAAAGAGTTTGACGCAACGAAATCGACGCTTTGGCGTCAGGCGGAATTGCGTCCCTCAGTCTTAGCTAGCAGAAGGTCATGAGTTCAAATCTCATTCCGCCCATTTGAACGGAGTTCATTACAAGAACCACGTTCTTGTAAATTGGCGAAGCCAAGAATCTCATTCCGCCCATTTTTATTTTATAAAATAAACAATATATTTTTCTTTTCCCAAGAGTTTTCTTTGTGTGATAATTTTTAACACATAAAAGAAAAGGCTTTTTACTTCAGCATCTTCTTTATGTCTGAAGGGTGCATTTTCCTGAGCCTTTCTTCTGTAATAGAAGGAATATCCAGGCTTATGTCGTCCTTTGTTACTGCAAGGCCAAACTTCTTTGTTACTTCTGCAAAAGCAGCTATGTTAGGGGCATTTTTTTTTGCTTTGTTTATGTTGGCTTCAGCATCTGAAAATATAAGTGAAGAATCGATTTCAGCAATTATGTTAAAAGGCGTTTTGTAAACAGTTTTCGTGCCCATGCCTATTTTTTCCATATCGTTTGAAACCTTTTTCTCAAAACCCAATGGGGTATTGTACGACAAAGGCTCTGACAAAAGGCTTATTGGCTGCATCAAGTCCGCGTCAAGTATAGCCTCTAATTTTTCTGCAACATTTAGCTGCATTTTCATCTGCCTTGATTCATGCTCGTATATGCTTTTTTTCGTGACACCGGCCATTTTTGCAAGCCCGTCCTGCGTAAGCCCAGCAGCAGTACGCGCAGTTTGAAGCATTTCATGGTTTACCTCTGCAAATAATCCGCCCCTGAGCCTGAGTATTTTTGGTATGTTACCGTCGAGTATGAGCTCAAGCGTATTGATATTAACAGTGCTAACGCCAAACCTTTCGTAAATTACATTATCTTGCAGCTTTTCAGTCCGTGTTTTGTTTCCGACAAGCATCGCGTTTGCGTCTATACTGCCTGCAACAATGGATAAATTATTGGCCTGGTCGTCCATGAAGGAATCAACGTTTTCCAGAACCTTAAGCAATAATATATTCTCAGTAGGCAGTTGTTTTCTTGCAGCTATGTCAAAACATCCTGTAAATTCAGAATAATCATAGCCATTGTCGTCAAGCATGCTTTCAACATCGCGCATCGTTTTGTTTCTCATGATAATCTATTATATGCTCATTATAAGATATTTAAGGTTTATGTATATGAAAGTATACTCAAGAAAGTGTAATAACTTTAATATTAATTGGAGGTAGATGGGAAATGACAAATCAATTTGGTGGACAACCAATATTCATTTTGCCAGAGGGAACTCTAAGGCAAACAGGACGGGACGCACAGTCGCGCAACATAGCAGCTGCAAAGGCTGTTGCAGAAAGCGTGCGCACGACTCTAGGTCCTAAAGGCATGGACAAAATGCTTGTTAACAGCATAGGCGATGTTACAATAACAAACGACGGAGCTACAATTTTATCAGAGATGGAAATAGAACATCCGGCAGCAAAGATGATAGTTGAAGTCGCAAAAACTCAGGAAGATGAAGTAGGCGACGGCACAACAACAGCAGTTGTTTTTGCAGGAGAGCTGCTGAAAAAAGCAGAAGCTTTGCTTGAACAGGACATTCATCCGACAATGATTATAAGGGGCTTCAGGCTTGCAAAAAATAAGGCCCTAGAAATAGCAGGCACTTTAGGCGAGCATGTTGACGTAAACGATACAAAAACCCTGGAAAACATAGCGATGACTGCTATGACAGGAAAAGGCACCGAAGCAGCAAAAGAATCTTTGGCGCGCCTGGCAGTAGAAGCCGTAAGGTCTGTTGCAGTGACAGTAAATAACAGAATAAGCATAAACAAAGACGATATTAAAATAGAGAAAAAACACGGCGGTTCTCTTGACGACACAGAACTTATAAAAGGGATTGTAATCGACAAGGAAATTGTACATCCATCAATGCCAAAACAGATAAAAGGTGCAAAAATAGCGCTTTTGGACGTTGCCTTGGAAGTGAAAAGCACTGAAACAAATGCAGAAATCCGCATTACTGATCCTTCGCAACTGCAGGCATTCTTAGACCAGGAGTCAAAAATGCTGAAAGACATGGTCAACAAAGTTACAGCATCAGGATGCAACATGGTATTTTGCCAGAAAGGCATTGACGACCTTGCACAGCACTATCTTGCAAAAAAAGGCATAGCTGCTTCAAGGCGTGTAAAAAAGAGCGATATGGAAAAGCTTGCAAAGGCAACAGGCGGCAAAATAGTGTCAACGTTTGACGAGCTTTCTGCAGATGACCTTGGTTATGCAGGCTTTGTAGAAGAGCGAAAACTTGCAGGCGAAGAGATGACATTTGTCCGCGAATGCAAGGACCCAAGATCTGTTTCCATATTGGTACGAGGAAGCACAGAACACGTTACAGACGAAGCAAAACGCGCAATGGACGACGCAGTCCTTGGTGTCATTTCTGCAATAGAAGTAGGAAGGGTTGTTGCAGGCGGAGGCGCAGCAGAACTTGAATTGTCAAGGAAACTGAGAGAATTTGCACAAAGCCAGCACGGGCGTGAACAGCTGGCAATAAACGCGTTTGCCGACGCAATAGAAGTCATACCGCGCACGCTTGCAGAATCAACAGGAAAAGATCCTATCGATTTGCTTGCAGAATTGCGTTCACATCATGATAAAGGAAAAGCAAACTACGGTATAGATGTTTTGAACGGAGTTGCCGCTGACATGAAAGCAATGGGCGTGATAGAGCCGTTGAAAATAAAGACTCAGGCCATTATATCAGCCACAGAAGCAACTGACATGATTTTGCGCATAGACGACGTAATAACAGCAAAATCTGGCGGTGGCATGCCTGGTGGCGGCATGGGCGGAATGCCTCCTGGAATGGGCGGCATGGACATGGATTAAAGAGCCCTTTCTTTTAGTGCATTAACGCCAAAGGCGTCCGTTCATTAAGAAAGCCCTCGGGTAAAGAAAAGAATTGGCTTCGCTTTTTATTTTTATATCATCATATCTCTGCGTTATAGCTGACCAACTTAATATTCGCTATATAGCCTAAGTTGGTCACATATAGCGAACCAAATTATAATACCTGATTCTTTATTTGGTTTGCTATAACTAAAGGTCCAAACATTTAATCTTCAGGGGAAATTTGGTGTGTAAATGTCGATAACAATATCAGGCGCCGGAATTTCTGGGCTTTCGGCTGCGATCAAGCTTGCAAAAAACGGGCATGAAGTGACTGTTTTTGAAAAGGAAAGCGACTGTGGAAAAAGATTTTTAGGAGATTTGCAAGGCATTGAAAACTGGTCTTCAGATGTTGATGCTTTAGATGACATAAGAAAAATGGGCATAAAAACCGACTTTAATTCCACGTCTTTTGACAAAATAGTTTTCACAAATGCAAAGGATGACATTGCGCTGAAGTTCAAAAATCCTTTCTTTTATCTTGTAAAAAGAGGCGTAATGAAGGACAGCCTTGACCAGGCGTTTAAAAAACAGGCTCTAGATGCTGGAGTCAAAATAAAATTCAAATCTCAGAACGACAGTAAAATAATTGCACATGGACCAACACCAAGAAAAATATTTGCTTTGGACAAGGGTATTGTCTTCTCAACAAACATGGAGAATATGGCTGTTGTGCTTGCGCATAAAGATTATTCATACAAAGGATATTCGTACATGCTTGTTGCAAACGGCTATGCATGCATCTGCTCTGTTGTATTTCTAGACATTTCAAGGGCTGCAAAGTGCCTTGACAAAACAATTGAATTCTTCACAAAAAAATATGGTATCGATATAAAAAAACCAACGCATGTTGGCGGAACAGGGAATTTTTTCATAGGAAATAACTTTGAACGTGATGGAAAAATTTATGTCGGTGAAGCTGCAGGCATACAAGACATGTTATGGGGATTTGGAATCAGGAGCTCTATAAAATCCGGGTGGCTTGCGGCCAAAAGCATAATCGAGGACAAAAGTTACAAATATGCTGCTGAAAACGCATTCATGGATTACATGAAAGCTTCTGTTGTAAACAGGTATTTGTGGGAAAAATTTGAACGTGGAAACTACGATTTTATATATAAAAAGTTGAAAAAATCAAAAGATCCGCTAAAACTTTTCCAGCAGCTTTACAGCTTCGACATTAAACACAGGATATTGTATCATATGGCAAAGCGCTCATTAAAAAGAGAAATGCCTGAATTGCAGATTTAATTACTGTACTGGAAGGGCAGACGCCAAAAAAGCAAAAATTAAGACCTTTAGGTTATATGTGTTATTTTCATTGGTAACTGCCCAATCTTTATATACACCCTAAGCCAAACAATAATTAAAGTAATATTTGAAGATAAGATCTTGAAGAACTCCATTTTGTTGGCTTAAAGCCAACATATGTGAATGCCTGCATTCACAAAACTTTGGGGTTTCAAAAGGCCTTTCTTCGTAAGAAAGGAATTTTGTATGGAAGACGAATACGAATTAGTGCCGATGAACCCGATACGCAAGATGGAAAAGCGCTTGGACAGGGTGGAAAAAAACAGTTCTGGCGGAGAAATGATGAAAGAGCTTATCGACGTAGTCCGCACAAACCAGCAGATTGTTGATGATATTGTTAAAATAAATTCTGACATGATTGGTCGCGTCTCAGGCTTGGCTGCATCTGTACAGCAAATGACGGAAAAACTGAATGAATTCATGAATAGGCTGGAAGTTGTCGGCAGCAGCGCCGAAACGTCCGTAGAAGCGCCGAAAAACGATGAAATGGAAAGGCGGATGGAAAAGCTTGAAAAAAGAATCAATTCAATGGTATTATCTTCTGCAACCAGAAGAAGGCCGATGATGCCTGGAGCACCACAGCGTCCATTA
>DATDTP010000044.1:0-3770 GCA_035290775.1 archaeon
TTGCAGTCATATCTAAAAATTTTACATAATTAGGATTTCGTTGTGTAAGCTCTATTAGAGCGTACGTGTCAAAAAATATTAATCCAATCCTTTACGCGCCTCATCTTTAAGCTGTTGGGTTGGTGTTTTTAAATCTGGCAATATCCCGAAAAATTCCCTTGCTTTCGGGTGAGTTTTTATTTCAAGCTTTATGCTTTGGTTTGCCTTTATATCTTCTTTTCTAACTATTTCTTTTGGCAAAATTATGCCTATTGACCCGCCAATTTTTACCGTCTTGCATTCTATTTCTGTCATTATTATATTTTGTTTAATAAAGTATAAAAAGGTTTAATTTATAGGCTTTTGCATGCAGTAGGGCACGCAGGCTTCTAAGCACTGCTTTTTATTAAAAAATTCACTGAAGTCAAAGTACTGCTTCGGCCTTGAGCAGGCAGAGCCGCAAGGATTAAAACATCCGCCTTTTTCTGTACATTCTGGATTTTGCGTGTCGTTTTGCAAAAGGCATGAATCAAATGCTTTCCTGTATGTCTCTTTTGCTTGGTTGTTTGCATAGGAGTAAATGAGCAGGAATGTTATGAGCAGGACAATCAGCGTTACTATCGGGAAGCGCATATGAATAAATGGCTAGACTGGCATAAAAATGAACTTATGCTCCTTATAGAACCACATGTGATTGTAATCTTTTATTATGCCTGAAAAACTTTCTTTCATTTCATTTATAACATTTTTTAATTCCAGCAGCGACTTTACCTGTACTTCTATTTCTATGTCATTGCCGCCTAATACCTGATTGTCAAAAATTATATTTGGCTGCTGTTTTATGAATTGCCTTAACTTCATTTCTTTTTCCGGCGTTATGTTATGAAGGTTGAAATGAACTTTGAAATACTGGTAGCCTAATTTTTCCAAGTCAAATACCGTTCTATAACCTATTATTATTTTTCTTTTTTCCAGGCTCTTTATCCATGATGCTGCAGTTTTGGGCGTTATGCCAAGCTTGCGTGCAAGCTCAAGCACGGAAATCCTTGCATTCGACGCCAAATTCTCCAGCAATTCCAGCTCTTTTTTTTCTATTTGCTCATCTGCAGGCTCTGTTACAAAAACATATTCGTCAAAGTTGCTCTTTTTTTCAAGAAGATAAGCACGTGGAAAATATGAAACTTTAGTAAAGATTGTAAGCCACTTATTTTCTACCTGATTCTGGTATTTTTTTGCGAAATCTTTCCACAAAATATTCATTTCCTTTATAGATTTTACAAGAATCCACATGCCTATGTCATATTCGCCGTCTATTGAGACCAGCCACGATACAGACTTCTGGCTTTTAAAAAAGCGTATTATATCTTCCTCTTTTTCCGGCGTGCAGTTCTGCAGCTTCAGGTAAAGGCGAAAAGATATGTAGTTCAGCTTGCCTACGTCAATGACTGTGTGGAACTGCTTTATTATGCCCAATTGCCTCATTGCATTTATTTTGTATATCACAGAGTCCTTGCTCAGGCCTACCTTTTTGGCTATTTGCCTGTAGGTTTGACGGCTGTTTGCGTCCAATTCATACAGTATTTTGTAGTCTTTTGCGTCTAGTTTTGCCTGCATATAAGACATACTGTATATTTATATATTTAAATCTACTCTTTTGTCTTAAAAATTAACTCTTTATTTCTAATAGTAAGTAAGTACTATATAGTAGTATGAGCGATGACTTAGGAGGCAATACTATTCTGCTAACCGACGAAAAGAGAGCTAATTTGCAAGACGTATTGAAAGGCGATGACGTTTGGCGTTTGGTTGACGATCCACGCGCTGTAAATACGCTAAGAGAAGAATTCGGCGAATTTATTGGGAGTGATTTACAGGCTTTATATGCAAATTCATGGGGTTACTTTGGAAACGGTGAACAGCGCAGCTTTCTTCCAAGAGCGTGCAACATCATTGTACTGTCAAAGCCCTCAAATTTTTATATATATGAAAAATTCGCAGGTGACAGTGAAATAAAATTCAATTCTGAAGGCGCATATAGAATGGTGGATGAGTTTAAAGACGGCAGATATTTAGGCACTAAGAATTTTTATTATGTTGGTTTTAAAAGAGGTGAACATACACATTCGCCTGTGCATCCTACGTATCTTTCTACTAGAGACCTTTCCCGTATAGATAAACAGAAGGTTTGTTATGCTCATAAAGACCTGGATCGAAAATATATGAAGCGTCATTTGAGTGATGCGCATAGCGCTTTTCATGATGATAGAATAAGAAAAGAGTTCGGCCAAGTATTTGAATAATTATTCCACTATATCCGCCACACCAGCATTGTTCAGCCTTATCACGTCTTCTGTGCGAAGCTCAAGAATTCTTGTCCTTGTCCCTCCGCCGCCGTATATTGTTTCATATGATGCCAGCTTTTTATCTATTACTGTTTTCATCGGCGTTTTGTGGTGAACCATAGGCGTTGCACCCGGCGGATAGCCTGAGTACTGCTCTGCGTTTTCAAATTTAACTAAGAATACGCTTTTAGAATTTACAGCTTCTTTGAGCTTTGAGAAGCTAAGCTTGCAGTCGCCTGGTATTATTGCAAGTATGCATGACTTGTTTTCATCCAGCAGCACAAGAGCTTTTGTCAGCCTTTTTATGTCAATTCCCGAAACAGAAGAAGCATCTGCTGTGTGTATGGTTTCTTGCTTTTCAATAAAGCGGTGCCAGATGTTATTTTCTTTCAGGTATGCATGCAAGTCCATTCTAATCCCATTTTTGAAGGCCTTTCCACCATTGTGTTGCCTTGATTTTTTTCAATTCTTTTGCAAGTTTTTTGGCTGATTTTGTTTTCAGGAGCTTTTCGCCTCTTTCTATCCAATATGTGCAGCCTTGATATCCAGAATCTGCATATTCTTTTGCCTGGAACATTAATTCTAATATGTCTGTATCTTTTGCTATTATTGCTTCCTTTGTTTTTCTTTCAAACATTTCCTGAATGAGCAAAAATATTTCGTTTCCAAGTTCTTTTGGAAGGGCTTCTAACTGGTCTTTTGCAGCACTTAGTTCTGCGTTGTTTTTGTCTATATATCTCTGGGTTACTTTGTCCATGTCGCCTATTCGCGCCTCGCCTGACTCGTGGAACAGGCACATCTTTAGCACTTTTTCTGCATCTGCGCCTTCCATCTTTGCCAATATATATCCGAGGATGGCTGAGCGGAATGTGTGGTCTGCAACGCTTTCAGGCACCTGTACGCCTTCAAGTTTGTTCCATTTCCTGTGGATGCGCTTAAGCGTTCCTATTTCAAAAATGTATTTTGCAATATCTGAGCTATTTTTCATTTGATTAAGTTAGATACAAGCTTATAAAAATTCGTTGAATATTAATGGCATGAAATTCAGTTTCAAAGAAGGCAGAAAATTCGGATGGGATGGAATAAACGGCGTTGCTTTGACTGGCAACAGCATAACTAGCGGCAGTGTCGCATATACTGAGGTAGGCAGCATTGATTCAAAAGGCGTTGTAAAAACCGGCAGGCATGGAAAAATCAAAACAACATCAGAAGACAGGTTCTACTTTGTTATCCAAGGCAAAGGCAAATTTACTGTCGGCAAAGAAACGTTTGATGTTGAGGAAAAAGACGTTATAGTCATACCTAAAAATACTGCTTATGATTTTAAATAAAAGAATTCCACCAGTCTAGCGAAGCGTGACTGGTGGCAGACGAACCAGACAGATAAAACTATTTCTCATTTCATGACGATAAGTAAAATGTCAATAGCAGGCACAGCATAGCTGTGCC
>DATDTP010000045.1:0-3316 GCA_035290775.1 archaeon
GGAAACGTTTTATCTCTCCGGTGACATGCGGAATAAACTGAACATCCCTACCAAGATATCCGCCTTCGCGTTCCCTGTCAATTATTGTCTTGAAAATTTTTCCTGCAGTTAGGTAATTATTTTTATTGAAATTTTTGTTCAGAAACCTCTCGTAAGATCCCATGTCAAGGTCGCACTCTGTGCCATCGTCAAGGACAAAGACTTCGCCGTGCCTGTATGGGTTCAGGGTTCCGGCATCACAATTCAGATATCCGTCAAACTTTATCGGGGAAATATTGAGGCCGTGGCATGTGAATAACGTACCAATGCACGACGTAAAAACGCCTTTTCCAACGCCTGACATCACGCTCCCGGAAATTATTATGAACTTTGTCTTTCCTTTCTGATAATTTTCAGGGACTGGAGAATAAAATTCTGTTGAATCTGTTTTTGCTGCAAGCTTTTGTAAGTCACTCATCAAACTATCATTATAGGGGTGCAACTATTTATATTGTGAACTTTAATTTACTATATAATTATCAAAGTTCACAATAAGGGCTTTGAATAAAAGGCATGTTCAAAGTCCTATATAGAAAGAAAAAAATTTCATCCGAAACAGATAAATTCATGCATTTGCATATTATGATATACCCTCAAGCAGCAGAAATTGAAAGAAAATAAAAGAAAAAAATATTTATTATTATATAATTTTTATCATCCCTACGTTGTAGCACATCGGACATTTGAATGTTTTGAAGCACCACTGATGCGAGCAATCCGAGCACTGCCACGTTTCGATGTATTGTTTCTTATACTTGCTTTTCTTTTTCCTGGTCACCTATATGCACCATCACGAAGAAATTACACTTATTCAATATATAGTCAGGGTAGTATATATACTTTTAGCTATGCTAAAAGATACATGAAATGATGCATCATTTCAAAGTATAGTGAACTTTGATTAATATTATTTTGTCAAAGTTCACAATAAGGGCTTTGAACAAAAGGCATATTATTCAAAGCCCTCTATAGATAACTTTCTTATACGATTGATATATTATTGGCAGTTATCTCTGCATGAAATAGATTATGGCAGTCTTAAATAAATTCTCTTTAAAATAAGTGCATGATAGTTCCAAAAACAATTATAACTTGCATGGACGGTAATGATGGAAGCCTTGGAAGAGTTGTTACAAGCAGAAATTCTAATCGCATTTACGAAACAAGCGCTTATGTAGACCCTGTGCCGTTGCCTCATACTGCAGGTGAAAAACAAATTTCATCTCATGGTTTTGACACCCGACGTGATCATGTTTATCGTGAATTTCATTTTAGTGATGATGCTCATTTTCACCATAATGCCGGCATTCATTACATGGCAGGAAAAGGATACAAGTTTGCGCGATGTTTTACAGTACAAATAGAGCTTCCAGAACCAGAAGCAATTCTAACGGTTAATAATGCATATGAATCTGAAAATTTATATCAAGTTAAAATTGCAGAGATTGCAGGCGCAGTAGAAGATGCTTATCATAAAAATCCTGTACGGCCGCTGTCTCTGATTGTTCCTTTTTCAATAACGAATAAAAGATTTGATCAATTATGTAAAAATGCAGATAATGACACGCATCCAGATCTTTTAGACTTTGCTGAATGGTCTTCTCGTTTGTTGTCGCCTAAAATAGAAGCTCTTGGACTGCCAGGCCTTGAACCAGCTGGCCTTTGTGGTTATTTAAGAAATGTTAGAAGACTGGAAGTGTTTGCACTTACAGAGCAATGGCTTCCTGACACTTCAGGTAAAGGACCGTATGCATTTGTTGCCAGATTTGCAGCCTAAATATTTTTCATTTGATATAATTACATGAAAGATTTTTCACATATTGAGAATATCCTGGCAAATATCCAAAGAAAAGGCAATGGCATGCCGTATTTTGGTGATTCAAGGTATGTGCCACACAAGTTTTCTGCTGAAAATTTTCACAGCATACATGAAAAAGAAGAACAGCGCATTTCTTTCATAGACGGCGGAAACGCGCCTATCATCTCTTCTCCTGAATTTGACCTAAGTTTGCTACGAGTTTACTATTCTGTCTATCTTGGAACAAAAAAAACAGAGTGCGCGCGCAAGGATTACTACGTTGCTGTAACTGCCGAAGCGTCTGACAGGCTCGTGTACAATGCAGAAATCATATCTTTGGACGGTTCTTCGCCTGAAACTATCTTATTTGATGCAAATGATGAATCACTTAAAATGGGCAATTTTTCTGCAGAGATTAGCCATATAGCAGGCATTGTAAGGCGTTTTTTGGAATGGAAAATGGCTGAAAAAGCATGCAAGAGCGCAAGGCTGCTCGTAATGGACGGGTCGCTGCAGACAGGCTATACAGGCGAAAACAAATATGCAAACGATGCGTACAGCTCTGCTGTCAAAAGCAAGTGCATATTTTCAGGCCTTTCAAAAACATCTTCCCTTATTACAACGACAGGCAAAAGCCTCATGGCTGTCATAAACAGCATGGGCCCGAGTGGCTCGTGGTTTTACAGGCCCATATGTGAAATAAGCCATCCAGACCATAAGGCAGAAATAACTGCTGTAAAACTTCATCCTAATGCACCAACATGTTACAGGTATGAAATCCTGAACGAACAGGCCCTGCATGCAGAAGAGGCTGTAGCGCTTCTTGCGCAAAATGCAAAAGACTGGCGGTATCCCGGATACCCATACGGCCTGATGGACGCTGATGCGCTTGCGCGCATAACAGAGCAAGAGCAGAATTACCACAAAGCAGTATTTTCAGGCATCAGGAAGCATACTGCAGTTTCTGCTAAAGATGCGCATGATATTATAAATAATTTGGTGAGATAAACCAGATTTGTCGCATTTAGCTGCAGTGAAAACGCCATTTAATAATTTCACATGATAATATGTAAATGTTTGACGCAGAAATTGTCGGCCAGCTTGTTTCCGGAAGCTTTGCCGAGATTCTTGTCAGGCAAAAACACGGGCAGCGCATAGAAATAGGCGGGCTTTTTGTTTCCGGGAAGAGCGAAGACTATTATATACTTGAATGCTTTGACCTGCTTTACGGCAGCCAGATTGGCGACCTTACAAAGCAGTTGATATCAGGCATGAACCTTGAGGGTTATGACGACCTTCAGTTTTATGATGATGAGCTTTCAAATTATTCCCTTGCAAGAATGCGCGCTGTTTTGCACGTGAAAGACGGGAAATATTCGGCTCCAAAATCCCTGCCGCCATCATTCTCGGGCATAGTGCCAATAAACGAAGAGCACCTGCAGTTTCTTGGCAGTACAAGCCGGCTTCTAGTCGGCAACA
>DATDTP010000046.1:0-12638 GCA_035290775.1 archaeon
TCTTTTTTCAAAAAGAAAGCTAGCTATTCGTACCGCAGTGCTTCTACAGGGTCGAGCTTTGCTGCTCTTCTTGCAGGATATGCTCCTGACATGGCGCCGATGAATGTTGCAAATGAAAGCCCGCCTGCAATGACAAATATGTCCGGGACTATCTGAAGCTCTACGCCTACAAAACTTACGGCTATGCCTGCCATTCCATATGATAACGCATACCCTATGACGGTTCCTATTGCTCCCCCGATAAACCCTATTACAGCAGCTTCTGTTATGAAGAAGGAGAGGACTATATAGTTTGTAGCTCCAACAGCCTTCATCACGCCTATTTCACGCGTGCGCTCAAGCACAGCCATCAGCATTGTGTTCATTATGCCAAAGCCTGCTACAAGCAAGGATATTCCTGCTATACCTACCAGGACCAGGGACATGATTCCGAATACAGAATTTATCTGGCTGATAAGCTGTTCTGTTGTGTATGCAACAAAAAGTTTTGAGCGGTGAAAGTCTTCAAGTTTTTTTTCAATATTAGCAGCGACTTCCTTTGCATCACCGTTCACTTTTGTAAAGACAACAGAAATGTCGTCAGGATTTCCGGATATTGCCCTGAGTGCGTCAATGTCAATATACATTCCGTTGTCGTCTTGCTGGCTTCCTGTAGGTTTTAAGATGCCCACGACCCTTACGTCTTTTCCTGCGACTGAAATTTTATCCCTTAGGCCTACCTCATTTTCAAACATTGTTTTGCTTAAGCTGCTGCCTATGACAGCGCTGAGCTTCCCTTTTTCAAATGATTTGCCCTGCTCCAGCTCGTATCGTTGCACTTCTCTTAAAAAATCTGACGACTGGTATGCAGGTATGCCTATTACGGATATGACTGCAGTCTGGTCGCCGACTTTTACAGGATAAGATTTGAACAAGATGGGTATGGCAGTGTCAACGCCTCTTACTCCTTCTATCACGTTTATGTCCTTGTCTGTAAGCTGTTGCCCGCCTGTTGGAGGGCCGCCAAAGCTGCCGCTCATTCTTGGCGAGACTATAACTTTATCAGAGCCCAGTGACTCCAGCCTGTCGCGTACAGCATTGTTGAGCCCGCTTCCTATGGAAATCAGTGCTATGACAGCGGCGATGCCTATTATGACACCAAGCAGGGTTAAAAAAGTCCTTGCCTTGTGATGTGTCATATTTTTATAAGCAAAATATAATGGCTTCATAATACTTCCCTTTTCTCTTGCAAAGAATTCTTAAATCTTTACTTCTCTGAAGATTCAAGAAATCTCTAGATTTCTTCGAATTGAAAGAAAAGGTCTGTGTGTAGAAAGCAAAACTTTCTAACACCTCAAAAAACTCTCGTTCTTTACAGGTATCAACCCCAAAAGAACTATAGGTTTTACAAACCTTTAATTTTAATTATTATTTCTTTTTTCTGTAGTGTTTTATTAGAGGCATCAAAACAAACTTGACAATCAGTAGTAACAGTATTAGGTATATTGCTATTGTTGCAACAGGCAGCGGCTGCTGCTCAACAGCGTCTTTTTCAGGTATTACAATTACATCAACTACGTTTGAGTTTTGCAGCACGATATTGTTTGCGTCCTTGTACAGCATTGTTATCTTGACTGGATAAGTTCCTGGAGCAATATCCTTCCTGAATTCAAGCTCGAAATCAACAGTATCATAGTCGTTTGGCAATAGAGTCCCGACAAATATCTCGTTTGTTTCTATGATTGCTGCGTCAGATTCGGCTTTTGCTATTACATAATATGCAGTGCCCGATGCAATGTTTGCAATGTCAGTGCTCAAGGTTGCTGTGCTGCCCGGGTAGGCAACAGGCTTGAGCCCAACGTAGATTGCATGAAGCTCGTAAACGCTCTTGCTTTTTGCGACTGTTATATTGAATGTTTTCTTGCTTGTAGAAGGGCCGCCTATGGTGTAAATAACGTCAAAGTCTGCTGTGCCGTTAGGCGCGCTTTTGTCGACTAAAAGCCGCCACTGCAGGACAATGCTTTCCTTGCCGTTTATCTTGCCGTAATTTTTTACAGCGTCATTATCAACAATTGTAAAAGGGTATTTTGGGAAAAGGGTGAATGTTGCGTTTGGCGCTTCTCCAACGCCGGTATTTTCTGCTTTTATCCATACATTAATTATGTTGCCGGCTTCTGCTGGAAACGGGTCGTATTTTGCCAGATCAACACGCAAAGAAGCCCCTGTTGATGGGATTGCCTGCGCATGAACAAAAGGCAGGATTATCAGCGCCGTAAAAATAATATATGCATATTTCATGTTTTTCCACCCTTTACGATTTCCCCGTCCCTGATAACAATTCTTTTCTGTGCCGTGCTTGCAATATTCAGGTCGTGCGTAACTATTATTAGTGTAGTACCACTTTTATTGATATCTTTTAATATCTTCATTATGGCTTCACCTGTTTTGCTGTCAAGGTTGCCCGTCGGTTCGTCTGCTAATATTATAGACGGGCTGTTGGATAATGATCTTGCAATTGAAACTCTTTGCCTTTCTCCGCCGCTCATTTTAAGGGGATAGTGCTCCATCCTGTGGCCCAGTCCCATTTGTTTCAGGAGTGTTGTAGCCCTCTCTTTTGTGCTGCTGTCGTTTCTGCCCCCAAACCACATGGGAAGCATTACGTTTTCAAGCGCGGTTAATTTGTTCATGAGATTGAATGACTGGAAAACAAAGCCTATTTTCTTGTTTCGTATATGCGCAAGCTCGTTATCAGAAAGCTTTGCAATGTTTTTCCCGTCTATCCAGACTTCGCCGTGCGTTGGCCTGTCAAGAGCGCCCATTATGTGCATGAGTGTTGACTTCCCGGAGCCAGAAGGCCCTACGATTGCAACAAATTCGCCCTTTTTTATGGAAAGGCTGGTTTTCTTGAGTATCTTGAGTTCGTGATCGTCTATATGGTAAGTTTTTTCAACGCCCTTCAGCTCTATGACGTTTTCCATCATACTAAAATGAAGTCAAGGGATTTATAGCTGGGAAATACATGCAATTTGTTCAAAAACTTATGTCTTTCACTATAGTTATAGCAGATTATAATAATAATGGAACTTTTAGCAACAATCTACTATATGGAAAAAACATTAAATAATATTCCAAAATTAATGTTCTTTACTATTAGTTGTAAATTGTGGTTTGCAGAAAGTTCATCGTGTCATACTACTAGCTAAAATTATCTCGTAAAAATTGATTTCATACACTTGCTGCTGTTTTGCTTTGGCAAAAGTCGCGTATTTGTTGTTTGGAGATTTTTTGCCCAAAATCAGCCTGCCGAAGTTTTCCATCTGCTGATGTGGAGATGCATACAGGATTTATTTACATTATCTGTACTTCTTATATATGTTGTCATGATGGTCGTAGTCCATTATAACAAGCTTGCTTCCTTCTATTTTGAAAACCAGCACAAATGATTTGTCTATGTGGACACGTCTGTGAAATTTCAGAGTATGTGAAAGCGGTTTATAGTGTTCAGGATTTTGTATAATTTCTCTTATTTTGTTTATAATTATATCAGATTGCTTTTTGTTTTTCTTTTGTAGTTTTTCAAAAATGCGCTCAAATTCTTTGCTGAATTCGCAGTATCTCCGAACCATAGGTAAATTTTGCATAAAAACAGCTACAAAAATTTTCTCCGAATTGAAAAAGCACAACGGCAGCTGCTTTAACGATCTAGCAACGCTTTGTGCGTCAAACGTTGTCGTGCTTTTTCTTCGGATTTTCCACTAGCTCCGAGCAGACTTCTCGCATCTCTATAAGAAATTTTTTGAAACTCACCTCTTCTTTGTAGAAGCACATCCATTGCGATTGTAACATCTGTTCAAACAGAAAAAGAAAATATCTGATTTTCATGTTTGTCGATTTGCACTTTATTCTTGCCTCATCCTGCACGCGAAATCCTGTTTCTATTCGCCATCTCTTTTTATACACTGGAACAACTCTGCCGAGTTGTTCTACATCTGCATTTGTTGCAAATACCCAGTCGTATTGTTTTTCTGATTTCGGGTCATAAAGCTGCTTAAGGAAAATAAGGATATTCTGCGTTTCGTGTCTTGTTGAATCTTTTGTGACGGTAAAATCATGAACAAAAGATTTTTGTTCTCCATCGTTCATAGAAAATAAAATTTCCTTTTTATCATCATGCTTTGGCACAAAAATAAGATATGGGTAATCAGCTTTTTCCAGCTCATACATGAGGTCTTTGTCGTAAAACCCGCGATCAAAAAGCACTAAATTTATTTTTCCTATAATAGGCTTAACCATGGATAACATTTGGTTTACAACATGGCTCTTGTAATGGCCAAGACGTATAGGAATTGACAAGATAGGTATTTTTTCCGGTACATCATCGCTTACAATGCTGCATGTGAGAAACTTGAATTTTCCAGTAACGCCTTTATCGCCAGTCCAGCCGTGTATGGAAAATCCCTGAACATCTCCATAGAAATCTTCATCTGTATAGTCAAATGCAAGAATGAATTCTTTTTTAGTCCACTCAAATTTTTGCGATAAGCGTTTCATGTAGTTCAGGTATGCATATGCCATAAGAGTCGCAAAGCTTTGCTTTGCGCGAAGATGCAGCGTGTCTGCCTTGTTTCCTATAGTTTCTATGTATGTGTTGTAAGCCGCTGCGTCAAGCAGCGGCGAAGTTAATTCAAAACCTGTTATACGGTGCGCCTGCCTTTCAAGGCCAAGACTGTTGTCTATAAAGTGGCGCAGTATGCGTATGCTGAACACCAGACGGTTATGGTCTATTTTTTCGTCTGCCATTTTTCAAAACCACCAAGTAAACTCTTTTGCCCAGATATTCTTTTGGACAACTTACTTTTGCGCTTGTGCCAAATGGCGTAACTTCTCTCTCCATAAAGCCTTCTATTCCTTCAACAGTAAGTTTTGTTTTTTCAATCAATGGAACTTTCTTCATTAGATATATAATAGATATCTTAAGTATATAAAGATTTTTACAAGACGATTATTATGGTGCTACTTTTTAGAAACTAGTAATCTTCGGAGATACTGATTCGAGAACATATGTCATATTTTTACACCGAATTTTTGCTCAAATTGTTCTTTAGAAATCACGCCTTCTTTTTCTATATTTCTCAATCTTTTTTCATATTCTGGCTTTATTTCATGAAGGTCAAATGATAAGTCTATTAGTTCATCTTCTATTACCTGCACCTTTTCTTTAACCAAAGCTACATCAGCTGCTATTTGCTGTAGTATTTTGTCGCTCATGTGATATAATCTAACGCTCATACTTAAATGCTTTGGCATAACACCTAACAAATAATGAATGTAGCTGATTATTTGAAAATGAGCATTCCAGAAGAATGTGAAGTTGATACGCTGCGAAATCCCATACGTTACATTGAAGGCTCTGGGCGCCTGGGAACGTATGGTGTTGCAAGCTGTTGGGTCACAATGCTGTACGCATGCAACGACATGAAACGTGGAATCCTTACGCACTGCGCAGCTGAGCGAGGGTATTGGCAAAGCCAGGCTTTGGCACAAATGCTACAGGCTCATCCACAAATGAAAACATCACCTGTGCGAAAAGCAATTATTTTTATTGGCAATGCATGCAGATTTGTTGATGAAATAACAGAAGCAGAAACGCTTTATGCGCGAAACATGCGTCTTCTCAAAGACACTGTAAGAACAGAGTTCGACGCAGATTTACAAATTATAAAATATCCATCTTCGTTCATAGATGTAATTACAACAGATGAAATGAATGAAATTATTTTGTCTTTTGATGACAGCTCATGGTCTGCCTGGTTCGGCTCTGGCAAATTTGAACTTTAAATTTCAAAATGATTTTACAAACCGTGTGCTAAAACATAGCCATGATATATATTGCCAATACTTATGTCTACGGCTATGCTTTTATTTGAGGATTCTAAAGAGCCAGAATTAACGATTTATAAAAGCCCAACCTATAACGATAGCTGCAATGGCTATTAAAAATATAATAAATGTAATTGTTTCAAACGCCATTATTTTCACCTAACCTTATAATTCTATTTCGAACGTTTCGTAATAGTTTCCTATATATTTGTATGAGTCCAAGTATTATTAAAAGACCGTATAGGATTATGACATAAAATATTATTAATGGATCGCCTATTGATTCTAAATGTAAATTACCCGTTGCTACTGCTATCATGATGCCAAAAAACACTGATAACGTTGCCGTTAAGAGTATCTTAAATTCAGACAAATAATGTTCATGTTCCAAACAATACGCTTTGAGCTTTATTTCTTCGGCTGCTAATTCTGATTGTTTTTTAGAATTTATCATAGATATGTATCTGCTGCTAGTTCTTAAAAAACGCACAGTTTATCACAAAAATTAGTATTTTACAGTTCAAAAGCCTTCTGCCCCCTGCTTATGCAAACAGGTTTTTTGCCGCTAACTACAAAATCATCTTCGATTCTTACGCCGCCTTTCTTTGGCAGGTATATGCCCGGCTCGATTGTAAACACCATGTTGTTTTCCAGCAGGAAATTGCTTTTTTGCGATAATGTCAATCCGTCATGCACTTCCACGCCTATTGAATGGCCAAGGGAGTGTATAAATTTTCCAGGGTACTTCTTGTCTATGAAATCCTTGACATCGCAGTGTGACTTGTTTGCGATTTCCTTTTCCAAAAGATTTTTTGCCCCAATTTCATGCGCTTCTTTTACGCATTCAATGATCTTCTGCTGCTCGTTGCTTGCTTTTCCAAGAACAAAGGTGCGCGTGATGTCAGAGCAGTAATTTTTCCACTTTGCGCCAAAATCCAGCAGCACAAAATCCCCTTTTTTCAGCTTGCGCATTCCTGTGACGTAGTGGGGTTGTGAAGAATTTTCGCCAAATGCGCATATTGTTGCAAAGGAGTTTGTGGCTCCCTGCTTTCTGATTTCATAGTCTAGCCTTGCCGCAAGGTCGCTCTCTGTTACGCCCTGCTGGACAAATGGCAGGGTTTTTTCCAATGCCTTGTTTGCAATTTCACAAGCCTTCTTGATTTTTTCTATTTCATCTTTTTCCTTGGTGCCTCTTGCCCTGTTAATGTCTTCGCCAACATCAACAAGCTTTGCATTTGTGAATTTCTTGATGCTTTCAAAAGTCTTTATCGAGATTTTTGAGAAGTTCAGCCCTAGAACCCTTTTCTTTGTCGATTCCCTGATATATTTTTCAATTTCTGCTCGCGATGCGTATACAAAAAGCTCTGCTTTGACCTTATTTTCTTTTATGTGTGCCTGCGCAGTTTCTGCCTCAAGCTGCGGGACGATTATTTTCAGCTTGTCAGATACCACAGCAAAGCATCCCTCAAATACGCCATCAAGCTGCGTTGCGTAAAAGAATGAAGCATCATCAGAAGTAAGGAAAACGGCGTCTGCGCTTGCATTTTCGAGTATTTTCTTTGCAGGGTTCATAATTATATATCGCATTAACTCATATAAATGCAATAGTACAATTGTCAAAAAACTAAGCAGAAGAGTAAGCCATTTCACGTTGTGCTAAAGGTAATACATTTCTTCTTTGCATTTCATCGCAGGCAGCTCTGGCAGAAAACATTGGTATGTAAAGCCTTGTCTCATGCCCGTTGCCTTCTTCATGTGCCCTGGACGTACCATAAACCTCATATATTAGGGAAGCGTGCTCTTTGCCATAAGATTCAAACATGCGCCTGATGTTTAGTGCATGCGCACGTTCATACCAGTCGTCTGACACATTAAATATATTAGCAGAAGCAATAAAATACTTGTTGGTACGATGTTATTGCATAATAAAATCAAGCGTTCTCTCCAGTAAGAGGCGTGAAAACAACATTTCCAAATTGCTCGCGTGAAAATTCGTTCCCTTTGCGTCTTAGCAGATTAAATGCCTTATCGTCAGGGTACAATAAAATTCCGCCTTCGTTTAATTGGTTTATAAGATAAAATGGATCAAATCTTTTGCTTCCTGCTGTAAAATATATGCGGTCGTATGGTGAGTTTTGTGCATAACCTCTTGATCCGTCTGCATCTAGAACATTGACATTTTCATATTCCCGAAGATTTCTTGCAGCTTTTACTGCAAGCCCTGGAACAATTTCCACTGTTGTCAGTCTTCCATCTTTGCCAATTAATTCTGCTGTGACAGCTGCGTGATAGCCGCAGCCTGCGCCTACTTCAAGGATATTATACCCAGGCTGTAGATCAAGGACATCATCCATGAATGCAACCAAAGACGGTTGGCTGCACGACATTTCATAGCCTATTGGATATGGCACATCGTTGTACGCAAGCTCGCGTACAGGGACGCTAGCAACAGTTAGGTTGCGAAGCGTTTTGATAGCGCTAATTCTGAGATCATTAGCCGTTGGTCCTGGCTTTGATCCAGGAATAATTATTCTGGAGCTTTCTGCTCCTTGTATTGCAAAAAGAGTTGCAGCAAGCCTGTCAAGGTCTTCTGCCTGTGCATGGTTTAGCGTGACAACAGTATCGTCCAAGAATCTCCTTCTGTCTACTCTTCCAATAGCTTGCAGCACTCTTGGATCACGCGGAGATTTCAAATCCAAGAAAGCTCTGTTTGTTGCAGCAGCCCTTACAAGCCATTCTGTAGAATATGACAAATCAGCGTACTTTGAAGGATCGTATGTCATTGGTATTTCTGTATTCAAAGTCTTTTTAAGAAAAGAAAATAACCATTACTATGAAAAACCCTCTTGTTGCAGAGCTCTTGTTCAAGATAGCAGACCTGCTTGAAATGCAGGAAAAAAAGTTTGAGCCTATTGCCTATAGAAACGCTGCTCGTACAATAGAGGGGATGTCAAAAGACATAGAAAACGAATGGAAAGAAGGGCGGCTTTATGAAATACCCGGTGTTGGCAGGGGCATAGGCGAAAAAATAGAGGAATTCCTGGTAAAAGGCAGGTCTGATTATTATGACGAGCTAAAGAAAAAAATGCCCATGGACGTTGACGCGCTGCTGAACATAGAAGGCCTTGGGTCCAAGAAAGTGATGGTTCTTTACAAAAAGCTTAAGATAAAAAATATTGCAGACCTGAAAAAGGCAGCCGAAGCAAAAAAAATACAGAAGCTTGAAGGCTTTGGGGAAAAAAGCGAGCAGAAAATTCTTCATGCAATAGAAGTGTCTTCAAAAAGCACAGGGAGAATGCTTCTTGGCTTTGCCTTGCCGATAGCAGAAGAAATTGTTGAAGACCTGCGCAGCAGTGGGCTTGCTGGAAATGTTTCAATAGCCGGCTCAACGCGCCGCATGAAAGAAACAATTGGCGATCTTGATGTGCTTGTCACTTCTTCCAAGCCGGCAGAAGTTGCAGACTATTTTTGCAAGATGAAATCAGTGCAGGATGTTCTTGCAAAAGGAAGCACGAGGTCTTCTGTGCGCCTTGTCAACGGCTTGCAGGTCGACCTGCGCGTTCTGCCTGAAAGCGAGTACGGCTCTGCCCTTATGTATTTCACCGGCAGCAAGGAGCATAATGTTGCTTTGAGAAAAATAGCCATAAGCAATAAAATGAAATTATCAGAGTACGGGCTGTTCAAAGCAAATAAAAAAATTGCCGGCAAAACAGAAGAGGAAGTGTACGCTGCGTTGAAGATGGACTACATCCCGCCGGAGATAAGGGAAAACACAGGAGAAATAGAGCTGGCCTTGAAAAAAAATCTGCCAAAGCTTGTTGAAAGGAAAGATATCCTATGTGACCTGCAAATGCATACAAAGTGGAGCGATGGCGCAAATTCGGTGGAAGAAATGGCTGCTAAAGCAGCGCAGATCGGGCATAAGTATATAGCCGTAACAGACCATGCAGGGCCTTTGAAAATAGCAAATAGCATGGATGAAAAACGTCTAAAAAAATATTGTGAGGAAATAGATAAAATAAGCAAAAAATCACCTATCCATATTCTAAAAGGCGCAGAAGTTGACATATTGAAAGACGGAAGCCTAGGCATTCAAGATTCTGCCCTCAAGCTTCTGGACATTGTTCTTGTTTCCATTCACTCCAATTTTTTGCTGCCAAAAGAAGAAATGACAAAGCGCTTGTTGAAGGCTATGGATAACAAATACACGTGCATTATAGCCCACCCGACCGGCCGCAAGTTAAAAATAAAGGAAAGCTATGCCCTTGATTTTGACAAGATTTATGAAAAAGCAAAAAGCAGGAATATTGCGCTGGAGATTGACTGCCATCCGGAGCGCACAGACCTCAATGACGCAGGCGTTCGCGCAGCAGTCGAGGCTGGCGTTAAGCTCAGCATAGGGACAGACTCTCATGCTGCAGGGCAGCTGGACTTCATCCGCTGCGGGATAGGCACTGCCCGCAGGGGCTGGGCTTCGCAAAAAGACATCATAAATACAATGCAATTGGAAAAAATGATGAAGTTTTTTGGTAGATAATGTTTTTCCAAATTAGTTTTCAAATAGTGTAAAATATTCTAGTGCCTTACGGATTTCTTGTCAGTGTGTCAACGTATCTGCGAAGCGTTTCTCTTTCGGTCTTTGTAATGCATATGTTTGCAAACTGGCTGTCAACAACACTGTATCCGGTAACGCAAACAACAGGCACTTTTGGGTTTACTTCTTTTGATTTTTGCATTACATCTTCGCCGCTGTATCTCTCCCTAGGAAAACTAAGGTCAGTGAACAGCGCTAAATATTTTAGTCCAATTTCAATGGCTTCTATTGCTTCCCTTGCAGAATAGAAGCGATGAAAATTATAGCCACGGGATTCTGCCAGCGCGTTTATTCTATGTGGCAAGCTGTCTTCATTATCAACCCATACCAGGGTTCTTGTGTTCATCAGAAGTGTATAAAAACAGCCTTTTTAAAGCAGCTCTAAAAACCAATGTCGTCGACTACAGTTTTCTATAAACAGTCAGTATGCGGGACTCGTAGTTGTTAGTTGTTTGTGAAAAAACAGTTTTTATTTCTTCTCGCTTTAGATCAAACATAGCGTGCTGTGAATTATGCAATGCAAGGTATTGCGGAATGATGAACATTGTGGGGTATGAAAATATTACTTTTGATCCTTTGCGCATGAAAGGAGTGAGTCTGTCAAGAAATAAATCCTCATTTGAGTTTTTAGGCAACATCTGGTACATTGAATTCTGAACAATAACAGTGTCTGCTGTTGTAAATGGAGAATCTAATGTCATTACATCAGCACAAACCCATGATGTATTT
Organism: archaeon; assembly: GCA_035290775.1. Taxonomy (GTDB): domain Archaea; phylum Aenigmatarchaeota; class Aenigmatarchaeia; order GW2011-AR5; family GW2011-AR5; genus JACQNW01. Next base: position 11,183 of record DATDTP010000046.1, read on the forward strand.
GCAGCAGAATATGATTCTGCGCGTTTCTTAGCAGCAAATAGCGCATCTATAGAAAGATCAATTCCAACAAAATTGGTTTGCAGATTATTGAGTGCATAAAATACTGTAAATGTCCCACTGCAGCATCCCACGTCTATTGCATGATGTCCTTCTATCTCTCCAGATATTTCATCTGCTGCCCAGCATGAAAGCGTATTTGCCCGTGTTCCCAGTTCTACAATGCCTTTTGAAACAGCTAACCTATAAAATTCTTGCAGTGTTTTTAAGCGCCCGCTTCTAAAATGATCACATCCTGCTAATATTTCATCCTGCAAGTCCGCATAACGGCCTGCATCTTCGCCTAATAAGCGTATTGCAGCGCTTCTTAAATTTTCATCAAGAGGCTTCATGTATTCTGAAAATCTCATAGCATAAAAATTTCAAAAAAGCTTAAATTCATACAAATCTTATTTTTTTGAAATATGGCGTATCCCGCACAATTGATCGAAACTTTCGCAAAGCTTTTGCTTCAAGCTGGCGTACTCTTTCTCCTGTAACTTTTAAGTCAGATGCTATGTCTTCTAATGTTCGTTGTTCTATGATTCGTTGTTCTAAAACATATTGTTTTTTAGGATTGTTTAATTGTCTGAATGCTTTCATGCTTTGTTTAAAAAATTCTTCTCGGAGCAAAATACTTTCGGGAGTCTCCATTTCAACGAACAAGTCTGGTCGGGTCTCTTCTACGCTAGCCCTCGGGTTCCCTTCTGCTGACGGAATTTCATATAGTCCAATCCCCTTTTGTATGTCTTTATTTGTCGGTGTTCTGAGCCTTTTTGGAAGGTTCTTTTGCCAATTGTAAGCATCTAACTCTTCTCCTATAAAATAAATATGTTCGCCTCCCCCGTTACTTCTTACTCTTCCAGATTTATTTAACATGTATAACAGAGCAGGCGTAACGCCAAGATATGCAGCAGCTTCTTTTACTGTAAATAATCCGTCTTTGTGAGCAGCACGTCTCGTGCTATCTGCCTTATATTTGTCCATATCTTCTCTTGTAACATGCCTATGCCCATTGATATTTTGAAAAGGCAAAGAACCGGTTCGCATTGCACAATATACGCTTTCATATTTTATTCCCAAGTACTCGGCAGCTTCTTTGACTGTAAAATAGTCTTTCCTGCGGGCGGCATGTGGTCTTTCCATGCCTAGCATAATTTTCAAGCCTTTTTAAGGTTGGTGGTTTTTACTATTCTATGGACCAAATAAGCCAGCTCGTGGAAGAAGCCAAGAAAAAGAACGCAGGCAGGATAATGTTGCAGTTGCCAGCAGGGCTCAAAATGAAGGCTGCAGAAATAGTGGGCGCCATGAGGCAGGAAAAAATTGATGTTGTGATAGCTAACAACCCGTGCTACGGCGCATGTGACCTGGCGGACAAAGAGGCAAAGCAAATGAACTGCGATTTGCTCATTCATGTGGG
>DATDTP010000047.1:0-9610 GCA_035290775.1 archaeon
GGGAGGCGGGCTTATAATAGTTATATTAGTTGGCTTGCCGCTGATTGGCACCGTTGATTATTTTTACTCGCCTAACGGGTTTCAGGGAATTTTATCGGCAGGCGCACTGATATTTTTTGCTTACATTGGCTTTGAGGAGATTGTAAGGCTTGCAGAAGAGACGAAAAACCCGAAAAAAGTTATACCAAAAGCAATGATAATAGCGATAATAGTTTCTACTGTTCTTTACACGCTTGCAGCTATTTCGGTCGTAGGGCTTCTTCCGTGGGACAAGCTTGCAGCGTCGCACGCTCCAATGGCAGACGCAGTGAGCACGGTTTTAGGAAACAATGGGTTTATAGTACTGTCCGTTATCGCACTGTTTTCAACGTTCAACACAGTGCTGCTCAGCCTTTTGTCAACGTCGCGGGTAGCTTTTGGAATGGGACGCGACCGTTCTTTTCCAAAAGTGCTTTCAAGAATTCATAAAAAAAGAAGGACGCCGTGGGCGGCAATAGCAGCAATTTCTTTGCTTGCAATAATATTTTCAGTTGCGTTTAACATGGAAGTTATAGCTGGCGTTACAGACTTTCTCATATTCGTAACGTTTGCCGTGATAAACGTTTCGGTAATAGCGCTTCGCTATAAAATGCCAAAAGCCAAAAGGGTTTTCAGGTCGCCTTTTAACATAGGAAAATTCCCTATCTTGCCTTTCCTGGGTTTTGTTACGTCAATCCTGTTAATGATAAACCTTTATGTAGAAAGCGCGCTTTATGGCCTGCTAATTCTTGTCGCCGGTCTTTTGGCGTATGTAGTGCTAAAGCCAAAAATAAGGAAAAAAGGATACGCACGCCGCTAAAGCTGCATAAGCTTTACTTTTCCAGTATTTTTTTCATTGGCTTCCAGTAAAAATCGTGCCAGCCTTTTTCTATAACAGCAACATGCTCTTCTGGCACGTCTGTTTGTATAAATTTTAATTCGGTTCCTTCCTTGATTTTTTTAAGTGTTATCTTTATTATGGAGATATGCTTGTCTGGCCAGTCGTCAGCCCTCCAGCTTTGGATAATTTTCTTGTCCGGCGCTAATTCCAATATTTTCCCTGTCGCATAACCGTCATAGGCAGAGAATTTACCGCCTTCTTTTTTTGTTATGGTTGCCTTTGAATCAGTGAATATAGAATGTTTGCGCTCGTCCATGTAAATCTCGTACACATCATGCGGCTCTGCTTTTATTATAATAACCTGTTTTAGGCTTGTTTTCATTCTATATAATTAGCTTTCAAATAATATAAAAAGCGAAGCCGAGTCTTTTCTTTACCCGAAGTTTTCTTTACATGAACCGACGCCTTTGGCGTCATATCGTCAAAGAAAAGGCTCACTCTTGATAGTACCCATTGTTTCCCATTGCAAGCGCAATTTCGGCTTTTTTCAGTTCCTTGCCAAGATATGCCGCGTGCTGGTTTACGTTAAACCATTTTGTGCCGTGCTTTTCATCATAGTCAAAAATAGCCGCGTAAACATCCTGCGCTCTCTTGCCCTTGAAAACCTTTATGATCTCGTGCTTGTAGTTGCATATTGCCACCTGTATTTCAAAAAATTCAAAGTCTATTTTTATCAAAACATAACAGCCGTCGTCGTTCTTGTGGTCTTTGTAATCGTCATAGGGCTTGCATTGTATTACTTCAAAATCCTTTGCAACAGTCTTGTCTTTTACCCATGCCGGCCTTTCATTGTCCATGTTTTTACTTGACCACAGCTTTTATAAGTCTTTTGGGAACAATGCTGGAAGTTTTTATAGTGAACCAAATAAATAAAACGTATATAAATTATTTGGTTCACATATAACTCACAAGAAAATAATATCTTTTTTGTTTCCTTGTAGAGTTATAATGTGCAACCTACAAACGTCTATGATGAAGCTTGTGCTTGTTATTTGTCTGGCAATCTTGATTCCAGGATGCGTGGAAAACCCGTACAAGCCCGGCAGCATAGAGCAGATAAATATCACAGGCACGGCATCTGTGCTTGGACAGTCAGAGCCGAAACAAATGATTTTTTACTGGAATAATACTTTACCGTATATAGCAAACATAGATGACGAAGCGTTCTCAATACTGTTGCCAAACAATCACACGTATAGGGCAAATGTAAGATGGAAAGACATTTTGGGAACGACAGTGGAATGTGATGCAGGGCTGTTCAACCTGTACGTCAACAAGTCTTCAGAAGCTTTCAATGCAGCGTACTATACCTAGTGACATAAAATTTTGTACTAATATCAGTCACTTGGTATATGGGAAAGACATACTATTTGTTCAAAAACTTATGTCTTTCACTATAGATATTTAATATTCTATGCACAATAAAATGAGCATGATAGCGCCTGTAAATTATAGAATTGATTTTGACGTTGACATGAAGGCACTGCATTTTCATGGCCGCGAAACGATAGAAATCGATGTTCAAACGCCTGCTAATAAAATAACGCTGAATTCAGCAGACCTGAAGATCAATAGCGTAGTTTTAGGCAATAAAAAACTTAAGTTCAGGCTAGATAAGGAAAAAGAAGAGCTTGTTGTCTTGTTGGGCAAAAAAACAAAAGGCAGAATATTTTTGGAAATTGATTTCGAAGCGCCTTTGCAGGAAACGCTTGCAGGATTCTACAGGAGCAAGTACGAAGAGAAAAATAGCATCAAATATATAGCAACAACGCAGTTTGAGCCGGCAGATGCGCGAAGGGCATTCCCATGCTTTGACGAGCCTGCAATGAAAGCAGTATTTGAAATTTCCATAACAACAGGCAAAGATCTGAAGGCAATCTCAAACATGCCTGTAAAAAAAGAGATTGATTTAGGCGAACAAAAGAAATTTGTGTTCCAGACAACGCCAAGAATGTCTACTTACCTTGTTTACATGGGTGTAGGCGATTTTGAATTTATGAAAGACCGCGCAGAAGGCACGGAAATAAGATTTATAACAACGCCAGGAAAGTCGCAACATGGAAAGTTTGCAATAGAATGCACGAAGAAAATCCTGAAATACTACAATAATTATTTTGGCATAAAATATCCGCTCCCTAAAATAGACCTCATAGCGGTTCCTGATTTTAGTTCCGGAGCAATGGAAAACTGGGGTGCAATAACATTCAGGGAAGTCGAGCTGCTTTTTGACAAAAAAGAAAATTCTTCTGCGCGCAAGCAGCGCATAGTCGAAATAATTGCACATGAGCTTGCCCACCAGTGGTTTGGAAATCTTGTTACGATGAAATGGTGGAATGACCTTTGGCTTAACGAAAGCTTTGCTTCATGGATGTCGTACAAGGTTGCAGACAAGCTTTACCCGGATTGGCAGATGTGGGCTCATTTTCTGGACTCAATGATGTCCGACGCTTTGTATCTTGACGGGTTGAAAAGCTCTCATCCTATTGAAGCGCACCTAAAAGAGCTTCATGAGCTCAATGAAATATTTGATGCCATAAGCTATGACAAGGGCGCAAGCGTGTTGAGGATGCTTGAAAGCCATATGGGCGAGGAAGTTTTCAGGAAAGGGATTGTAAAGTACATGCAGGATAATAAATATGCAAATGCAGAAACAGAAGACCTGTGGAAAGCATTGTCGTCTGGCATGGACATCAAAAAAATGATGGATTCGTGGATCAAGGCAACAGGCTATCCGCTGATAACGGCAGAGAAAAAAGGCTCTAAAATAATTTTGACGCAGAAAAGATTTTTGTATCTTGGAGCAAAAGACGCAAAAAAATGGATGGTGCCAATTAAAATCCACTCTGATGTAAAAAATGTTTCCTTTGTGATGGACAAGCCTCGCATGGAAGTGGACTTGGGAAAGGAGCCAAAATATTTTGTTGTCAATTGCGGAGAAACAGGCTTTTACAGGGTGTCTTATGATAGTTTGGAACCAATAAAAAGCAATATAAGGAAGATTTCAGCCTTTGATAGGTGGGGGATCCAGAACGATCTTTATGCATTTGCAAGGTCTGGAAAAATAGGTTTTGAAGACTACCTGGCTTTTATAGAGTCATATAAAGACGAACAGGATGACCTCGTTTGCAGGGATGTTTCTGCTCACCTGCACAGGGCTTATACGCTTTTGGACGGAGAATTAAAGGAAAAAACAAGAGTAGTGGCCATAGATTTCTATAGAAAAATAATTAACAGGATAGGTTTTGACCCAAAAGGTGGAGAAAACGAGAATACAGCAGTTCTAAGATCTTCTGTGCTGCAGGCCATGGGAAGAATGAATGATGAATATACACTATCAGAAGCAGTAAAAAGATTTGAAGAAGATAAAGATATCCACCCGGATATGCGCAGCACTATTTACACGCTTGTTGCATGGAAGGGAGATGCAGGCGTATATCAGAAACTTTTCAGTCTTTTCAAAAAAGCAGATGCACCGGAGGAAAAAAGGCGCCTTATGATAGCACTTGCGAGTTTTTCCAACATAGAAATTTTAAAACAAACAATGGGCCTTGCTTTTTCAGAGCATGTGCGCAGCCAGGACATGCCGTTGCTTGTAATGCGCGCATCAGACGGCCCTGGAATGCCGCTTGTCTGGTCGTGGACAAAAAAGAACTGGAAAGAGCTTCAAAAACGCTACGGCAAAGGCGGAAACCTGAAAATGCTGGAGCGGTTTGTAGGCTGTTTTTCAGCAGTGTCGGACGCAAAAACCCAGAAAGAGATAGCAACGTTTTTCCGTCCGCATATCAAGGTAAGAAAAGCCCTAAACGAGGCCCTTGAAAGCATGGAAATAAACATAAAATTCAAGAAAAAGAATTTTGTTAATTAACAATATGTTTGAACTTCTGATCTCCTGTAAGATACCTGGATATTCATTTATTATGCGTTGAGTAGCGCGATAAGCACTAAAGTTCAAAAAAGGCACCTACTGTAGCAGCAAAGCCATGATAAGAAAAAGTTTTTCTTATCAATTTATTCATATGTAAAAATTATGCAACAAGAGCCGCACCAGCGTGCCGATGTAATAAACAACTCCTGTACGCATACCTGCCCGATATTTGGAATTAACGAACGGAAAATCGTAAAAGCCTTTCCGAGAACTTGAATTCACCAACCCACAGGTAACTGCCATCAAATGCCAGGGTGGCGGGCATGAACAGCTTGTCCTGCCCGATCTCAGGAACCAGTGTGTAGGTATCAGCTCTGCTCGTCATTGGCGAACCCAGTATAACATCAGCGTCCTTTCCGGCAATAGCATCCTCTACATTCTTCCACATGAACACCTTCTGGACACCGGTTCCTCCTACAAAAAGATGACCTTGGGATACAAGCACTCCTTGTGGAAGATTGAATTTCTGCCTGTTTCCTATATCAATAGGAATTGAGTTAGATGAAAGTTCCGAAATCCTGTAAATTTTTACCGAGCTTCCAGAGCCGCCGCTGTTAGGAGTTATGCATGCGAGATAATTTCCGTCGCTTGAAAGCCGTTCAGGACTGTCTGCATTAATCACAAACACAGGATTTGAATCTGTAGAAGGCATGCCGTCCCAGACATATATCTTGCCTGCCTGCGCGTCAGATAGGTAGAAATATTTGGTATCCATGGCCACGCCTTTCAGGTCCTGGAACTGCACGTTTCCGATTCTGTCTGTAAATGTTTTATCTGGAAGTTCTCCGTTCAGAGGGAGTGTATTCCATACAAAAACAGTTTTCTTGCCAGCCAAAGCCAGTTTGCTGCCTGAAATTGCCATGTCCCATGGCTCAGCTGGAAGTGTGTATACAAAATCCGGATGGGCATTGGATTCATCCGGCAGGTTCTTGTAAACGTAAAGCCTTTTATCAAAATCTGACGATACAAAAAGGCTCTTGCCGTCAGTTGCCGGCTGGGGGTTGCTCATGATGAAATTGGTGTCCAGTGTGTTTGTGTTTATGTCAGGGCTTCCTATGACAAAATCTGGCGCAGCTGTAGTTGTTGCTGGAATCGCATTGAAGCCGACGATTTTGTTTCCATTTGATAACGAAGCATACAGGCGGTTGCCGACAATGGCGATTCCGGAACCGTCGCCTCCATTCAGCTTATACACGTTCTGCCCAAAGCCCGCAATACCAACAGAAATGTCAGGCTGGTCGTTGCTATCCTGGGGAAAAGAGTTCCAGATATGAATGCCCGTGCCAATCATGGCTAATTTATTATCGTCTGTAAATGCCCCTTGCATCCAAGCGCCGTTTGGGTCGGATGGGTTTTGCATGAAGAAATCATATGGCTGATCGTCAGTCGTAGGCCAGCTCTTCCAGACAAAGTTCCCGGGTGCGGGCTGTCCTGTGCCCCCATTTGCGACCTTGGAATTGTGGTCGCCGACAATTAGATGATTCCCGTCGCTGGTAATAGTTCTTGGTGTTCCTATTTTTCCCTGCCCTTTAAGATAGATGTCAGCAGGCTGGTCGTTTTTTAAAGGGAAACTATTCCAGAGTAAAATTATGCCGTTTCGCGTGCTTGTGACTGCAAGTTTTTTCCCGTCAGTCCATACGCCCCATGGCCAGAAAATGCTTCGCTTATTATCAGCGCTTGGGCTGTTTATTATTCCGGAGTTTATCACAATATCTGCAGGCTGGCCGCTTATAACAGGAAAACTGTTCCATACCAGTATGCGGTCGTTGTTCGTGTCAGTGACTGCAAGTTTGCCCCCGCCAACAGAAACGCTTACAGGCCAGTTCATCTGGTCAAGCCCTGTTCCAGGATCATTGGAAATGAAATCTTTCTGACCCAGAACAATATCAGGCTCTGTGTTTTGTGTGGGCAGACTGTTCCAGATAAGCACGCGGTTATTGTTCCTGTCAGAAAGAATAAGGTGTGCCCCGTCGCTCGCAACAACACCAGGATGATTGAACAAAAGCGGACCGCCTGCATTGTTGAATCCTATACCTGACAGCAATATGTCTGCAGGCTGGCCGCTGCTGAACCACCCGCCTGGTTTTGAAGAAACTGTCTTGTATATGCTGTTTGTGGCTTTGACAGAAATCATATCTTCCCGCTGGTCATTATTCTGGCGATTCTGGAAAGTCTGAGGATTCTGATTATTAATTTGATCATTAATCTGGCCGTTATCTAATGGCCGTACAGGAACCTGATTCTGGACACATCCACTGACTAGAATAATCATTGCTACAAAGCATGCGAAGATAATAGCCAATTTCATTGCTATATATTATTGATTGACCGAAATAAAAGCTTTAAACAGAGCGCAAACACGCATTGACTGCCAATCTACAAAAGCAATGAGCCCGGAGGGATTCGAACCCTCGACCTTCTGGTTTCTTCTTGTGAATACTTCCGCTGGCGATTTGCGCGTTTACTTGCGCAAAGGGCCATCCGAAGCCAGACGCTCTATCCAAATTTCTCTGCCAATCTCTTAATATTGCGAAGCCTTGTGTTTCTTGGAGTTCGCCAAGACCTTCTTTACAAAGAAGGGATTGGCAACTGAGCCACGGGCCCCATTCTAAACCTATATAGTTTCAGTCAATAAAATATAAGTACGACTGATGTTGTCTGTGTATTAGGAAAGAAAATAACATTAACAGAAGAAAGATATTCACACATAACGATACGCCATCCAGAATTAGAAGGTAAAAAAGACGAAATAATCAAAACATTGACTAATGCAGATTTTGTTCAGCAAAGCATATACGATATAAATACAAAACTTTATTACAGAAGTACTGAAAATAAAGATTATTTTGTAGTCGTAGTAAAGGTATTAAATAACCACGGTTTTATAATAACAGCATACGTGGCAAATATAATAAAAAAAGGTGAAATACAATGGAAAAAATGATGTTCTTTTATGATGAAGAAGGAGACGTTTTAGATATTTCTATAGGCAAGCCAAAGGAAGCAATTTCTGAAGAAATAGGAAATGATATAATAGTAAGAAAAAATGAAAAAGGTAACATAGTAGGCTTTACAATACTTAATTTTGAAAAAAGAGCAGAAGTGGAAAAAGGCTTCAATATACCAGTAGAAGCAAAGTTTGAAATTGTTTAATTTCTGCTTATTTCATTAGAATTAAAAACTCAATAAATAGTAATAATTATGCCTTACATAACAAGAAACGTAAAAGATGCTTCGCCTGTAGAGATAACGTGTGGTATAATGCGAAAGCTTACTGACGCCAAAGACCATAAGGGCATGGATGTTGTGCACGTTACAATTATAGATTCTACAAAGAAACATTATCACAAAACATTGACAGAGATATACTACGTTCTGAAAGGCTCTATTGAAGTGGAATTGGACGGGAAAAGGGAACACTTGAACGAAGGGCAGATGGTAATGATTTACCCGAATACGCATCACAAGGCATGGAAGACTTCTGAAGAGAATGCGGAAATATTGGTTGTATGCTTGCCTCCTTGGGCAAAAGAAGACGAGATATTATTGGAGTAATCCATGAAAAGCAAGGTAATAGCATGAACAAACAAAAGATCCGCCTGTGCCCAAACTGCAAAAAGACTGGCATTGAGCTGTATGCTGGCTGGACAACCAACAGTTATATCTGCAAGAAGTGCGGCTACCTGGGCCCAATAGTTATCGAACAGGTTCCAAAAACGAAGAAGGCAAAATAATAATATTGCGTTAGCCTAGTGCTTCTTTTTCAGCCTGTTTTTCCAATCACTAGGAAAACACTTGCCTGCCATGACGTTTTTTGTCCCGCCAAACAATGGCTTTGGAGGTTTTTCTAAAGAAAACCATCCGAGTTCATAAAACCTGTCTTTTTCAGTTATGTGAGCTATGCCAGACGTATGGTCTGCCGCAAAAAATACAGATACGTAATGCTTTTTTGTGTAAATGTCTTCTGACACGCAAAGAAACCTGACATTCTTGACCTTTATGTTTGCTTCTTCTTTTACTTCTCTTATGGCACCCTTTGCAAGTTCTTCCCTGAACTCAAGGTGTCCGCCAGGCATGCACCACATCTTGTCCCCGGAGCCGCCTTTTCTTTTCAAGAATAGTGCCTTGCCGTTTTTCAAAACAAGCATGTTCACTGCTACTTTTGCTTGGTCCATCTAATTATTTGATTTTTATACAATAAAAATGTAATTATCGTCATGAAGGACAGCGAAAAGCCTGTTACAGTATGCTCTGGAATAATAGAAAAAGACGGCAAGTTTCTTCTCGTGAATGCCATGAGGGGCGTGCCAAAAGGATTATGGAATAATCCAGGAGGCAGAATAGAAGAAGGCGAAGGATTAGAAGAATGCGCAAAGCGTGAGGTCAAGGAAGAAACAGGCTATGATGCAGAGATAGGAAAATTAGTCGGTGTTGTTATTTACAAGAACAAAAAACGTTATATTTTTGAGGCAAAAATTTTGCGCGGAAAGCTGAGTCTGCAGGAAGGCGAAATAGAAAAGGCAGAATGGTTTTCTCTCGAAGAAATGAAAAAATTAAAGAACATAACAATCGGAACCCTGCAATCTGCAGAAGATTACATGAAAAAGAAATACAACCAGACATACAATGTTGACGTGTGGCCGTGATGAAAATGAAAAAGAAGAAAATATTGTTCGTATGCAAAGCAAATCATTTTCGCTCTACAGTGGCAGAGCAGATTCTAAAAAAGCTTTCTAAAGAATTATAAATATGAAAAACACTTACAA
>DATDTP010000048.1:0-3305 GCA_035290775.1 archaeon
TCAAATAATGAAAGGTATTTCTCCTTTGATAGCAACAGTTTTGCTCGTGGTTATTGTTGTTGCAATAGGCACTATGGTAATGACGTGGTCGTCTACTTTTACAACAAGCACGACAAGAAACGTGCAGAACAGGTCGGACACTGCGTTCAATTGTGCAAGCGCTAACATAATAATAGAAGATGTTTATCTTGTAAATGGTTCTTTAGCTACTGTAAGGGCAATAGTAAAAAATATAGGCGTAGTTGATGTGTTAATAAGCGCTGCGCAGGCTTACAATACGACAGGCGGAAATTTCACGGCAAACGGGATGCCTTTCAGCGGTTTTAACGCCGGAAATATAGTTACCCTTCAGTTTAGCAATGTTAGTATGACAAAGTGCTCTGATTTCAGCAAAGTTGTTGTGTCAACAAGCTGCAGCGGCGTGGCGGACACTTTTATAGGAACGCCAAAGTGCAGCTAGTTTTTTCTAATATTTTCTAATAATATGATTCTTTTGGATACTTCTGGAGACAATAGTTTCCGAATTCTCAGAAAGCTTTGCTTTCTGCAGACGGTAAACTTTTCGAACAGACCGACGCCAAAGGCGTCACTTCATATAGAAAAGGCTAGCATCATATTTATACTTTGGTTTCTAATCTTATTCGGAGGCTAGGCCGGGGAGGTAGGCGTTCCCTCTTCTGCAAGCCGTCTACAGCAGGGCTGAAGCTTTGGGGCGGCATACTTCAGCAGGCCGGCCCGAGCCAGAGCGTAGAAACCCAGCCCAGCGGGATTGTGCATTGCAGTGAACCGGGCCAGGTCCGGAAGGAAGCAACCCTTATCTGTCGGCGCAGTGCTCGATGGACTACTGGGTGGAGCAATGGTTTCGGACAAACTGTCTTGTTGAAGCATGTCCACCTGAAGCGCGCCTCCATTTTATAATCCTTTCTTTCGCAGCTTGCGGTTTTGTGCTGCAAAGAAAGCATTAGGGGAAAGAAAAAAATATTATTTGTAAAATAATATTGCGAAGCTTAATGCTTCTTTTGGATATGCAAGATAATATTTTGATACAGGTTTGTAAAGACACATAGGAAAAGGTTAAGCGTAAGGAAAAACCTAAGGCTTGTCTTCCGCAAGGGATTTTGTATGGAAAAAAAGGAAATACGCGACATTGTAATCGCATCAGCTGCATTAGCAGTGGCGTTTTCTTTCAACAGGAACCTTCAGGAATTTTTTATAAATATCCCGGCTGCAATTGTCGGGGTTGTTTCGGGTTTTGTGCTTCACGAGCTTGCCCACAGGTTTATAGCCCGCAGGTATCATTGCCATGCAGAATTTGTGTTATGGCGCAACGGAATAATATTGGCTCTGGCGTTGGCTGTGATAAGCAATGGCGCATTCGTATTTGCAGCGCCGGGTGCGGTTTACATACAAAATGCAGTTGACTTGTGGGGAAATCCTGTCGGCCTGTCAAAAAAACGCAACGCAATAATATCTATTGCAGGCCCGGCAACAAACATAGCGCTTGCAGCAGCATTCATCGGCGCATCTTTTTTGGTAACGTCTTATTCATCCTTGCTGCTTTTTGCGGCTTCTATAAATATATGGCTGGCCGTATTCAACATGATACCGCTGCCGCCTCTGGACGGCTCGAAAGTATTTTTCTGGGACAAAAGAGTTTGGGCCGTGGTTTTTGTTGGTTTGGCCGCTGCACTGATTCTTTTATAAAGCTTCACTTCTAATTTTAGAAGATGAAAGTCAGCGAAATAACTCCAGGCTCAAGCAAGATAAACGTTGAAGCAAAGGTTGTTGAAAAGCAGCCAGTGCGCGAAGTCAACACAAAATTCGGCCAAAACACCGTGTGTGAGGCAGTAATTGAAGATGAATCTGGCAATATTATACTTGTTTTGTGGGGACCTCAGGCAAACGAAATTAACGTGGGCGACAACCTGAAGATAGAGAACGGTTTTGTGAAGGAATGGAACGGCAGCATGCAGCTTTCTGTAGGCAAGTTCGGCAAGATAACAAAAGTTTAATTCTTTAATAAATTCCAAAAAAAGAAATGGTATCAGACTTGGTTTCATGTTAATATGTTCTTTTTGCCCTCATAATGCTCTCGTAATGCATTTGTAATTTTTATACAAAACAGAAATCTATATATAATGCGTTAATTGAAGTGAAGTTCTATGAAAGCAAAAACAATTGGAATTTCTTTGATGGCAGTAGCACTATTCTCTGTTGCAGTTTTTGCAGTGACCGTTCAAAATTCACCTACATCATGCAACGGTAGCTGGACAAAATGCATCAGGGCATTTGCTGACGACACACTAAGGGCAAAGGGTTCAGGAAATGTAGCATCAGGAACTTGGCAAAACTATGGGTTTAACGTGCCGACTGGTGATGTAATAGACAGCGTAGATGTAAGAGCAGACTTTTTTGCATCAAAAACAAACGGCTACATCTCTGTTAGGGTAAGTGGTAATGGAGGCTCAAGTTACGGACCTGCACATATAGTAGGCGGTAATCTTGCAGAGCAAACATTTACAATACCTGTGACGGGCGATGTTGCATGGACGCCAACAAAATTAAGCAATGCAAACTTTCGTGTAGAAGCAAAATGCATAAAAGTTAACAGCAGCAAATCTGTAACATGCAACCTAGATTGGATTCCAGTAACTGTAACGCACCACACTCCTGTAAACACAACAGGATGCGGATATATTGGCGCTTGCCAGACAACTTGCGGTTCAGGATATTACTGTGCTGGCGCTAACCCTAATGCATGTGGAGGAATATGTGAAATAAATGCAACATGCGTTCGTGCAAATCCAACAGTGACGATAACGCCTGCTTCGCAATCTGGCACTCCAGGAACAAAGCTAACGTATGCAACACTAGTTAGAAACAACGACAACGTATTCTGCGGCGCATCTACATTTTCTATGTCACATAGTATACCTTCAGGATGGACTGGTGTTTTCAACAAAAACAGCTTGCTTATTGCGCCAGGTGCATCAGACACAACATTATTCAATGTGACATCGCACGCAAACGCAACGCTTGGAAATTACACATTCACAAACACAGCAACAAACAGCGGTGCTCCGTCGTTTAGCGGGACAGGCTCTGCCATCTATAGGGTAATTTAAGCTAATTTTCTTTTTTATTTACCTCTTTACAATTATAATCAAATGTTTAAATCAGAAAATGTTATGCAGACAGGGGAATTTGTAGAGCAGCCTCCTATTGTTATTGGCAGGGATGAAGAAGACCTTTCTAAGTACACAGCAAAAGGCACTATAGAAATAGGGAAACATATTGTCGGCACA
>DATDTP010000049.1:0-8787 GCA_035290775.1 archaeon
CTCTTTTGTCTGGGGTGTTAAAGCCTCAGGAAGGCAAAAAAACAGATCCGGCGCATCCGGCTGTTTACCCGACAGGCGAGTTCAAAAAAATGCCTGCAAAACACCAGAAAGTTTATGATCTTATTGTGCGCAGGTTTATGGCGGTTTTTGGAGAGCCTGCAAAACGCGAATCGCAAAAAGTCGTTCTTGATGCAGGCGGAGAGCTATATTCATTGAATGGAATAAAGACAATAGAGCCTGGCTGGACTACTTTGTACGGGCCCTATGCAAAAAGAGAAGAAATAATACTTCCAAAAATGTCAAAAGGCGACAAGGTTCCTGTCTCTGGCGTGGAGCTTTTGAAAAAGGAAACCCAGCCGCCGGCCCGCTATTCGCAGGGTTCTGTGCTAAAGGAAATGGAAGCAAAGGGACTTGGAACAAAAGCTACCCGCGCCCAAATAATGCAGATATTGTACAACCGTGGCTATCTTATAGGAAATAGCATAGAGGTAACAGAACTTGGCATGCAGTTATCAGATATACTTGAAAAAAATATTCCAGATGTAGTTTCAGAAAAGCTTACAAAACATTTTGAAGAAATGACAGATTCTATTGAAACAGGGAAAGTAAAAAAAGACATTGTTCTTGAGGAAGTTAAAAAAGAGCTAATCCGCATATCAGACGCTTTTCGCAAAAAAGAGAAAAAAATAGGCGAGGAGCTTACAAAAGCCGTGATCGCTACGCAGGATAAGCAGTCAAAGCTTGGCATTTGCTTGAAATGCGAAGGCACGCTTAAAGTTCACAAGAACTGGAGAACAGGCAAGAGGTTTGTTGGTTGTTCTGGCTATCCAAAAGGGTGTCGCGTCGGATTTCCATTGCCAAGAGAAGGGCTGATTATGTCTACTGACAAAAAATGTGACGAATGCAAAACGCCGATAATACAGGTGCGCCTTCAGGGACGCCGGCCGTTTAGGATGTGCCTTGATCCAACGTGCAAGACAAAAGAAGATTGGCTGGATAAGAAAAAATTAAAAGAAGTTCAGGCAGCTTCTCGCCAGTCGTCAAAAGATGCGGAAAAACTGAAATGTCCGGACTGTAGAAAGCAGTCTAAGTCCAAACGGGCTTTGACATTACATGCGAAGTCACATGCTGTAAAATCAAAGAAACAGGTTAAGCAAGAGAAATAAAAGCTTTACTTTGCAGTTTATTTTAATGAAATATATAGCATTGATTTTAGTTGTGTCTATTCTGTTGGTCGGCGGATGCACGCAAAAAGATCCTCAGGTTACTGTTTACAAAAGTGTATATCAGTTAGGTGACATATCAATAACATGGCTTGGGCATTCGTCATTTGAAATAAAAGACAGTGATTCTATAATTTATACAGATCCTTACGTGCTTCCTGCACAGCCTGATACTGCAGATTATATTTTTATATCTCATGCCCACTTCGATCATTGCAGTCCAGACCAGGTTAAAAAAATACAGGTAAAAGAAATAACAAAGATTGTAAGCACAATTGATTGTGTAAGAAATTTAACAGGGCGTACTTTTTCTCTTGATCCTGGGCAGTTGGAGTTTGCTGGCTTTGACAACAAGGTAAAAGTCACTTTTTATAATGCCTACAATGATTATCATGAAAAAGACAAAGGTGCAGGCATGCTAATAGAGCTTAACGAAAGTGGCGTAGTTAGAAAAATCTATCATGCTGGCGATACGGGGTTAATACCTGATTTCTCTTCTCTTGCAAAGGAAAAAATAGATGTCTTGCTGATACCAATAGGAGGCAAATACACAATGAATGTGCAGGAGGCGGCAGAAGCGGCAAAAATAATAAAGCCTAAGGTTGTGATACCAATGCATTATAATTCTGATGTGTACGGCATAAGCGGCATAAGCGCAGATCCGAACATTCTTGCTCAGATATTAAAAGGAACAGGAATAGATGCTGCTATTCTTACGCCTCTAGTCAAAACTGTTTCTTATTAAGTAATTAACAAATATTTAACATGATTTCAGGACTTGTGGACAAAAGGGCAGGCTATTCAGAGGCTCATGTTATAATGGCATTGCTGTTGTTAAACGAGATGCCTCACGGCAGGTTTTTGCTCATGAAAAAACTTCATCTTAACGAAGCGTCTTCCCGCACGTTACTTTTAAAAATGGAGTCCAAAGGCTATTCAAAACCTTCACCGTATGGCCATGTTCTTACAAAAAAAGGCATTGGTTTTGTTAAAAAAATAAGAAAGCACATAATCGGGCCTATAAGCATCGGCAAAACGCCGTTGACACTGTGGAAAAATAACATTGCATATGTTGTAAGAAACGGCGCAAAAAAAGTGGAGACAGGAATAGAACAGCGTGACATAGCTGTGCAGCTTGGAGCCTCTGGAATGACTACATTAGTTTACAAAGGCAGGCTTTTCATCCCGAACGTAAAAAGAAAGGTGCCAGAAGCCGTTGAAAAACTTTTCAAGCTCAAGGAAAACGATGCGGTATTAATCTGCTCTGCAGATTCCGAGGAAAAAGCATCTGTAGCGTCTCTTTATGCGGCATACAAAATAGCATTTAAATAAGCACATGGATAACTTATCCAGGTGTGCCTATGTTGATGAAAATAATGCCATTTCTGGATCTGGCAACATGTTTTATTGTATTTCTTCATGTAACATTCGGGATGTTTACAGCAACAACCGTGATGTACGGGGCAGTGTACCTTATAATAAAAGGGCTGATATTCTCGCTGTCAAAGGACTTTGCAAGCATGGTTGACCTTTTCTGTGGCATGTGCATTTTGCTCATAGTATTCGCTGGGTTGTCGTTCAGCCTGCTTAACATTTTCATATTTCTGTGGCTTCTGCAAAAAAGCATCTTCGGCATAATGGCCTAGTGTTTATAGCTGACCAACTTAATATTTACGATATTATCCTAAATTGGTCACATACAAGGAGAATTGAAAATTCTCCTGTACAGGTAAAGCAAAACTTTACCTTGTATAGCGAACCAAATTATAATACCTGTTTCTTTATTTGGTTAACTATAAATGTGTTTCTGTCATCTTGTTCAAATGAATTATGTAGAAATTCGTAGAACAATCAAAGGCCAGCCACAAGTAATTAAAGTAACTTATGAACCAAGAGGCTGGAACAAAAGCTACGAAGCGCTTCAAATGCAAACACCTGTAGGTATGCATGATATTTGGTCTGCAGAAAGCCACGATAATTTTAATAACTCATTTGCAAAAGTAATGCAAGCTATTTATGATCAAAAGAGTTGGTTTGGACTAATAACAAGAGACGTAGTAGTAGGCAGCGGTGTACAAAGAAATGAAAGAGGACTTAGAATAACATATATAACAAGAGCGGACACTGATTTAGAAGTTGTTCATACTGATTTAATTATTCCAAAAAACGGCTGGTATGTTCCTACAAATGACGGGTTTTTTGTGGAAGACACTGGTGTGCCATTTGAAACAGTGCGACATAAAAAAGACGCGGAAAGACGTTGGAGAACAAAAGGTTTCAACCCAGATTACGTTTCAAAATTATGTGGGCCTGATTTCCTGGAAAAAAACGAAAAACGAATAGTTGGTCGAGATTTTACCCCAGATGTTGAAGGCCATGTAGGCCAGGGTCGTTTTCTTGTTGTTCTTGACGGGCTATCTTCAGGCCCTGGTCTTGCTGGTGTAGCGTCTCTCCCGCCATATGAAGACAAGGCAGAGTTTGTAGTAAGAATATAGTCAGCAATAAGTGTGTAGGGCTTTTTCTTCCAAGAAAAAGGCTCAATAATATTACGAAGTCTTCTGTTCTTTATTCCCCGAGGGCTTTTTCTTCCAAGAAAAAGGGCTCTTAGAAGAACTTTCCTATTCCTTTCAGCCCTTTCTCGTGTATCTCAAATTCCGTCTGCTGACCTTCTGGAAGGCTTCTGTGCTTTCTTATTATTGCTGTCCTTTGGTTCTCTTTCCCGGATTTTTTTAATTCTATCAATGCCTTGCTCCAGTACTGGCTTATTGCGCGTGAAGTCATTTCTATTTCTCCGCCTATGGTGTACACCTGCGTCGTTACAAGTATAGGCAAGTTGTGAGTTCTTGCGATCTTAGAAAGAATAGAATAGAGCGTTGCCAGCTGCTTGTTGACGACAGTAAAATTCTCGCTGTCTAGCTCTAATCTATACAGCGCAACCATCGAATCTACGGTTATAAGGCCAATCTTATTATTAATCATTTGCTCTAATTTATGGAATGCTTCGCACTGGTCTTTCCATGTGTGAACGTCTACAAAAATAATGTTTTTTAGCTGCTCCTCCTGGCCGCCCATTTGCTTGTAACGTTCCAAGGAAAAAGAGCCTTCTGTGTCTATGAATAAAGCTTTTTTGCCGCTGTTTATGCACGACAATATGCAGCTAAGCACGATATTGCTCTTGCCGCATCCTGCAGGGCCGTAGATGTTTGTTATAGCCCCATTTTCTATCCCTCCGCCAAGAAGCTTATCGAGTGGGCTTTGTGTAGAAAGTCGCATAATACTTTTTGTATAGAATAAATTAATAAGCGAACAATTATAATTATTAACGATTTATTAGTATGTATCAATAAATTATTATGGCTCGTTTAAGCGGAAACATTTTTTCTCATAGGAAATTTAGATATAACAGGAGTTTGACTAACTTGCTTGTCACAAATTTTATGATTGCAACACACGGAGATTACAGGGCTGATTATGATATGGGTGCTCAAGAAACTCGCTACGCCTGGACAGACATGCACGGAAAACCACACAAGCCTTTTATTCACGTCTTTGATCAACCCATGGACCTATTTGATTATAATCCTGATATTGAATGGCCGGATGAAAACTCTTTGTTTTTTGCTCATATAGAAAACAGTGAAAGAGATGCCGCTCGCACGATTTACAATACAACTAATGGAATATACAGATCATTAAAACAAAAACTGCCTAAAACTGAAGGATTGGGCTATGTGTTTGATGACGAGAAAAGATTATTTCTGCCCGCTGAATTCAGGAGATTAGTGTCTGCTGCATAGCAAGGATAGAGGGCTTTGAATAACAATTGTTCTTATTTCCCCGAGGGCTTTTTCTTCCAAGAAAAAGGGCTCATTAGTGTAACGTAGTTACATAACATTTAAATAGTTTTGTATTACATTACACTAAAAGTTAGGCGCAAATGACTGACGAAAAAAATTCGTCTTTTTGGGCGTTCTGGTGATTGCATGCGTGTAGAAATAAGAAAAAACGATAACATGGAGCCTGTAATAATAATCACGTTTCACACAAATCCGCAAGCATTTGCTTCAGATTATGAAAGAAGCAAATTTTTCAGGGAGCTTCATGGATGGCAGCAAAGCGTCAGCAAGAATGATCGCCGCTATGTATATCATCGCGCAGGTCTTTTGGACGAAATGCCGCATGCAAAAATAGCAGACAGCGTGTTCATGACTGTGCTTGACAACATGGAACGCGTGGAAAAATTTTTTGACGAGTGGCATAAAAAAGTAGAGGTTGAAATGATGCAGGCTATGATGGACAAGAGCTTGGTTGAAAAAATGATGAAGCGCAGAACAGATAACAACGTATAATATTTATAATTAAGTAAACAATAAAAGAACGATAGTAATAAAGTAGGTCTTTGCAAAGCCCATGTTCTTTGGGGTTTGCAAATCCTTACTTTCAAGAAAGGGATTTGCTATGGTAGAAAAAGAAGAAATGAAGCTTAAAGTCGGCGAACTTACAGAAAGAGGAGACTTTGGCCGCGGCATCGTGCGCATATCTGCAAAAGACATGAAGCGGCTTGGTGTTGTTGAGGGTGATGTTTTGGAATTAGAAGGCAAGCGCAAGACAGGTGCTATAGCTGTTCGCGCTTATCCCGTTGATGTTGGTCTGGACGTAATCCGCATGGACGGCTTGGAAAGAAGAAACTGCGGGGCAGGCATAGGCGAGGTTGTAAAGCTTCATGCTGCAGATGCAAAAGAAGCAAAGTCTGTAACAATTGCGCCGGCTCGGAAGGGAATAATTATACATATGGGAAATAATTTGATGAAGCAGAATTTGCTTATGAGGCCTGTTGCAACAGGCGACGTTATAATACCAAACCCTGTTGTGCAGGACAGGCGAAGCCAGACTACATTGTTTGAGCAATTTTTTGGCATGGATTTTGGCGATTTCTTGTTTACGCCTTTTGGTGAAGAAAAATTTGTTGTGGTTAACACAGAGCCAAAAGGCATCGTGCGCATAACACGGGCAACAGAAGTAGAATTATTGCCGCAGGCAACAAAGCCTCTGGAGGAAGAAAAAATACCAGAAGTTACTTATGAAGACCTTGGAGGGTTGCACGAAGAAATAAAGAAAGTCAGGGAAATGATTGAACTGCCACTAAAGCATCCTGAATTATTCGAAAGACTAGGCATAGAGCCGCCAAAAGGTATATTGCTTCACGGGCCGCCAGGAACAGGCAAAACATTGCTTGCAAAAGCAGTTGCAAATGAGTCTGGAGCTAAATTTTTTGTCATAAACGGTCCTGAAGTGATGTCAAAGTTTTACGGCGAAAGCGAGGAAAATTTGAGGAAAGTTTTCGAGCAGGCAGAAAAGTCTGCTCCATCCATTGTGTTTATAGACGAGATAGATTCTATAGCGCCTAAGCGTGAGGAAGTAAGGGGAGAGGTTGAAAAAAGAGTTGTATCTCAACTATTGACAATTTTAGACGGGCTAAAAGGAAGAGGCAAAGTCATAGTAATAGGCGCAACAAACATACCAAATGCAATAGACCCGGCATTGAGAAGACCTGGAAGATTTGACAGGGAAATAGAACTTGGCGTTCCGAACAAAGTGGGAAGAAAAGAAATTTTGCAGATTCATACGCGTGGCATGCCCATGGAAAAAGAAGTTGATGTAGATCATATTGCAGAGATAACTTATGGATATGTTGGCGCAGACATTGCAGCCCTGTGTAAAGAGGCTGCTATGGGAGCTCTGCGAAGAATATTGCCTGATATAAATGCAATAAAAGAAGACACGCCAATACCGCAGGAAATTCTGAAGAAACTAGTTGTGACAAAAGAAGATTTTGATTATGCGCTGAAAATGGTTGAGCCGTCTGCCATGAGAGAAGTGCTTATTGAAATTCCGAAAGTTAAGTGGAGTGATGTGGGTGGATTGGAAACCGTAAAAGGTTTGTTAAAAGAAAGCGTAGAGTGGCCTTTGAAGTTTGGTCCTGCATTCGAGAAGCTTGGCATCCGTCCGCCAACAGGAGTATTGCTCTATGGGCCTCCTGGTACAGGCAAAACACTGCTTGCAAAAGCAGTGGCAAACGAGTCTGGCGCAAATTTCATTTCAGTAAAAGGGCCAGAGCTTCTGAGTATGTATGTTGGTGAAAGCGAAAAGCACATCAGGGAAGTATTCCGCCGCGCTAAGCAGGTTGCGCCATCAATAATATTTTTTGACGAGATAGACGCGCTTGTCCCAAGAAGAGGCGGTAGTGGTACAGATGGCCATGTAACAGAGCGTGTTGTATCGCAATTGCTGGCAGAAATATCTGGTCTTGAAGAATTGCATGACGTTATAGTTATAGCAGCTACAAACCGTCCAGACATAGTTGATCCAGCCCTGTTGCGCCCTGGCCGTTTCGATAGGCAGATACTTGTGCCTACGCCAGACGAACGTGCACGCCTGGAAATATTCAGAGTTCATACAAAGGACATGCCGACAAAGGGTGTTTCTTTGGAAGATCTTTCAAAGAAGACAGAAGGTTATAGTGGTGCAGACATAGAAGCATTGATACGTGAAGCAGGTCTTGCTGCCATGCGCGAAAACATAGATGCGTCAGAAGTCACGGCAACTCATTTTGCAAAAGCAATGAAAGATGTGAAACCATCTGTAACAAAAGAAATGAATGAGTTCTACGAGCAGACAATGCGCAAAAAGCGGACTCGTGCCATGGAAGAAAAAGAAGAAATGCGGTACACAGGTTGATTACATGAAAGCTCTGGTGCTTGTTGATTTTCAAAAAGAATGGGCAGATAAAAATGCAGATGATTACATCGGCGGCCTCTCTAAGCTTGTAGAAAAAACAAACAAGCTCATTGATGCGTGCAGAAGTAAAAATTACAAAATAATATTCACGCAGCATGTGGAGCTAGAAGATGGCCCATTCTCAAAAAATTCACAAGGAGTGCAATTGATTTCAGAATTACACAAAGAAAAGCCAGACAAGATAGTGGTAAAACACAAAGTCAGCCCATTTTACAAAAACAACTTGGAAAAACAACTGAAAAATGTAAAGGAGATAGTTGTAGCCGGAATCCTGACAAACATGTGCGTAAGGAGCTTAATCCAAGACGCTTATGACCGTGACTTCAAAATAACTGTCGTAAAAGACTGCTGTATTACGTACAGCAAAGAAGTTCAGGATTTCACGTTCAAGGACTTGAAAGAAACAAGGCCAGAGATTAAATTCATAAACTTAAAAGAATTTGATTAAAAATCACAATAACTTTATTTCTCCGTTCTCCGTAGTTTCTATTTGTCTTGGTCCGGCAAGTCTCTCTCTAACGATGCCATTTGGAAAGTCTCTGATCCACCAGTACATAAGATATTTTCCTTTGAACTTTATTATTCTTAATGTGTAATTAAATTTGGGCAGCAACACGTTATTCTTAGGCTCTTTGTATGGACCAAACGGGTTTTTAGCTATTGCATAGCAGAAAACTGTTTTTTTATCATCTCCATAAAGCAGATACCAAACATTTTTGATTTTATACAAAGCAGGGCATTCGAGAGCATAATATTTTCCCGGAGA
>DATDTP010000050.1:0-12085 GCA_035290775.1 archaeon
GTAAAAAAAGGCCTTGCAACAAAACCAACAAACCCGGATCTTGGTCGCTGGACAACATCCTTGACAGAAAACGGCAGGCAACTTTTAAAAACTTATTCCGTTAAATAAGCTCCTCCAAAGAGCTAATTTTTATTTAAATAAGTTTTAGGGTTAGATTTCTTATGGATGTTTTCAAGTATGTTTTAGTGCAGTATGAAGAACGTAAAAATGCTTTGGATAAGCGGCAGAAGCAGATGGATGGGATAAGCTATTTAACAAAAGCAGGTGAGCTTCTTAATTCTAAAGACGTAAATGCAGTTTTAGAGCTTGAACGCAGAAAGCTGCCACCCATAGAACTGACTGTAGGCGCAGAAATACGCGGCGATGAACTAAAAGTTGTGCTTCCAGTTAGAGCAGCCCAAAATATAACAGACACAGAAATTGCAGTGCTGGAGCATTGCCAAACAATGATTGGAAGCAATACCCAAAGAGGGCTGCACGATTCTTTTGTAGAAGTAAATATGAATCATGATGCTGAAAAATTTCTCGACGCGCTACGGCAGGATTCTGAACCGCTTAGAAACGCAGGCGTAAGGCTGCGATGGGTTGTGGGTTATTCAACAAACGGAACAGCAAGGATTGCAGAAGTATCATATGTACAAAGTGCTGAAGTTTCCGCTGTTAAATCAGCCCGTGACCCAACAAAAAGCATGCCAGAACTGTACATGGATCATGTAACGGCGTATGGATCAATTTCACCAGCTGAAGCCCGTAAACTCTCCCCAAACAGTTCACCAGACAGCGTAAACACTACGCTGTATATTATGAAAGACAGAGGCGTACTAATAAAAACAGAAGACGGAAGGCATGTAAAAGGCCCAAAGTTTGATGCATACAAGCCAAGAAGGCATAAAAAAGGTATTGTCGTATCTGAAACGCATGAAGTCCCTAAAGTATCGCATCATGAAAAACCGCCTGCTGAAAAACCGGGCGCAAATTTGAAAGAAAAAAGTCCGCATGCAAAAGAGCCGGATAGCAAACCGCCTGTGCCGCCAAAACCTATTGAAAAGCCCGCTGTCCCTGACATTCAACCGAAAGCATTGGAAAAACCAGCTCGTCCAACGCCTGCTTCAGAAGCATTGGATTCAGGATATGCATCAAAACTAGCGCAAAGAATGATAAATGTTCTGGGTGAAAGGCAATTACTAACGCCCGAAGGTGCAAGCGCTATTCTTGGCTATACAAGATCGATTGCAGCAGAAGTTCTTGATTATTTAGTTTTAACAGGCGAGGCAACAAAAGAAGGGCTTGTATACAAGCCTGTGTCAGATGTGTCTCCCACAACAATAAAAAGAGTAGAAGACCCGCTGACATCAGCCAAGACACTAAGGATACATAATCCAGAAAGGCCGCCCTCAACAGTAAAATATGAGCTAAAGCCTTCAGACGCAACATATCTTGAACTTGCAGCCTGCGCAGGCGAATTAACTCCGGCGTACGTATCGCAATACAGGAAAGGTATACCAATCTTAGAGGCTGCAGATAAAATAGAATTCCTAAAAGATGCTGGCTTGCTGTCAGGCACAACACCAGAACATGGCAAACTTTCTGAAGCAGGTTTGGTTGCATTATATGGAAGCAATACTCCAGCAAG
Source organism: archaeon (assembly GCA_035290775.1). GTDB lineage: Archaea > Aenigmatarchaeota > Aenigmatarchaeia > GW2011-AR5 > GW2011-AR5 > JACQNW01. The sequence goes on from DATDTP010000050.1 coordinate 1,634, forward strand.
CAAAGTTAGGAGAAAAGCACTCAGATATTTATCTGGCACTGATGTAAAAGTTGGAAGCCTGTCAAGTTACGGCATTACGCCAGAAATGGCAGCACAATATGGAAAAGAAGGCACTATAAAAATAGAAGGCGACAAAAGCAATCCACAGCAATGCAAAGCAAGCATAACGCCGCTGGGAAGAAAAATACTTGGAAGGATATAAATGACAATACGCGATACAGTTTTAGATGAATACAAAAAAGGTTATGTGCAAGGAGAAAAAAAATTGAGATTGCCGGTAGTTTTAACGCTTTCAGGCAACGAAATGGACCTAACGCTTCCTGTCCCAGTTGGTGCGCAAAATAGTCCTATGACAGAGCTTTTTGATTATGGATTAAGAGCCTTGACTTCTGGCGACAGAAGACCTGCACAAGGAGAACATCAAGGCTTTCTTTCTCTTCACACAACGATAGAAGACGGTGATGCAAGAAGGGCAATAGAAGCGCTCAAAAAACCGCCTGCATCATTGTCAAAAGCAGGAATGGAAGTTTATCTCATAGTTGATCATGCAGACAATGTAGTGCCTGATCATGCAAAAGATGTCGGGCAGAAAAGCATGGATGAAGTTGCATCAGGCAATGACGGCAAATTGCAAGATGCATATCCAGTTAAGTCAATATACGCCTTGCCAACAAGCCCCGAATTGCCAGAGTATGAAAAACTTGGACCAAGGCAAAAAGTTTTACTTTACGTTTCAAAACGCGGAGGCATATCGTCATCAGTAGCAAAAAAACTCACAGAATTACCTAATAATAAAGTATCAGCCATGCTATCTGGCATGAAAAAACGTAATATACTAATCGGAAAATCAATGGGCATCTTTGAAAAAGGAGACAATTTTAATCGTAATAAAAATAAGTCATCTGCGCCAAAGCCACATAAACAGGTAAAGCCTTATGTTAGCGTATCAAATGCACCACATAGAGAAACAGTCAATTATAAATTAATGCGCATTGTTGCTGAAAGAAAAGGGAGTTTAGATGCAGCAATCGCATTAGAAATGCTAGCAGGAGATCATAGTGAAAAGTCGATAAGATTTGGGCTCTATGCTCTGGGAAAAGGCGGATATTTAATTCATGAAAAAAGAGGCGCACCGTATAATGCATCAGAAAAAGCCAGAACAAGCAGGCAATATGCAAGCTTATTTGCTAGTTCGGCTGCTCAAGATACTTCTCCTGATCCAGCCGCACCAGCAAAGAAGCAATCACAAATGGATAGACTATTATCATATTTAGGTGAGCACCGAGCTGTATCATCATATGAAGCAGGTGTTTTTTTAGAACGAGATACAAGTCACGCCAGTGCACTTCTTTCTGCTGCAGTCAAAAAAGGGAAAGCAGTTCATCTAGAAGAAGGGATTTACACAAGGTCAGGGTATGAAATACAGGAAGCAGAATTAGAAAGATTAAGAAATGAAATGAAAGAGAGGGAAAGAAGACATAAAACATCAATTAGGCAACCAGATATAACAGATGATAAAAATTTAACAAAAGCACCCGATATTCCAGCCGTAGACACAGCACCAATAATGCCAGATGCACTGCCAACTTCTACTGATGAATTATTAGGGTTGATAGGAAGGCTATATGAAAAAGATCCACAAATAGAGTTGCTGGGAAGTGCGCTAAGGACAATAGAAAGGCCTGGAACAAAACGCACAGCAACACAAATGGCAAGGCTCATGGGACGAGAAGAAAGAACAGAAGATGTAAAGGAGTTAATGAAAGATCTTTATTATGCAGGTTTTGCAAATCTGGAAAAAGGGTCTTATAGTTTAAACACAAGCGGCAGGCTACAAAGACGTGAAAGGCCTGCACAAGTTGTAAGGCCTGAACCAGATTCTGCACCAGCAGTTGTTCCGGACACATCAACACCATTAACAATTGATACGCAAACTAGTCCAAGAAATATGCTGATCGAAGACGCGCTTCGTAGGTATAAGGATGATGCAAGATATGCTCGTATAGAGCGTGTTTTACGAAGAATTGATGCAGAAGGAGCATCGCTAACGCCAAAGCAATTATCATTTAAATTAAGGATAGATGAAAGCGTCGTGACCGGATTACTAGGAGAACTTGCGCAATCAGGGTATTTGGAAAGATCGATGTCAGGTGGCTATTCAATGCCAGAAGAAAAGGTACAAAATCAAAGGCGTCCAAGATCCAAAGATATTTTAAAAGAGCCAGTAAGGCCAATGCATGGCGATGTAGCTAGCAAGCCATACTTCAATAATTTGGCAGTAAAAATTACAATTCCATCAGCTATTGCAGAAAAACCAGCTGCCGTTGCAAAGCCAGCAGCTGCCCAGCCTGTTACAGCAGAAAAAGTTTATACGCCCGACGAAACAGACCGCTCTATGCTTCAGGCATATGCAGAAGCCGGCGCCAATGGCATTGGAAGAAGAGTGTTGACAACTCACGCATCGCAATTTGGAATTGCTGCGCAAGAGCTAGTAAGAAGAGCTGAGGCACTGAAAACAAGCGGGTACATAAAAGCAGCCCCAGACGGCACATTAAGAATATCTGAAGCAGGCACTTCATATCTTGGCGTTGAACAAACAATTTACAGTGCTGACACAGATGCATACGGAGCAGCACAAAGGCCAGTATCTTACATAGATGCAGTAAGAGGTGTTTTCATGCGAAGAGAACGAGGCGAAGCATTAGGCAAACCCGACATAGTAAGAATGGCAGGATTAAAGGATGGGGAATTCGAACAAGCAGAGAATCACGGAATGTTTGTTAGAAGAGGACAAAATTATACGCTCGTAACCCGTGAATGGGACACAATACAGCCAAAAGAATAAATCATGTTTTCTAATTATAAAATAGTTTTACTTAAGGTTTTTCTTTGATACCTTGTAGAACGAAGTTCTATAGACCTTAAAAGCTAGCTAAGCTATTTTCTTGATCTCTGTTGTGCTGCAGACAGGGCATCGAACAGCAGAATAAAGCCACTCATAGTGGCATGCATTGCACTTGAATTTTTGGGCAAATTGTTTCTTGTATTTCAACACGCGTTTGCTTGCCTCTTCTAATTTTTCAACATCCTCATGTGTCAAATAGCCTGTAGAACGCCTGTTATAGTTTATATCGTGCTCAGGTATGCCATTGCTAGAGCCATGAGCATGCACACGTTTGCTGGCATCTCTTTTTCGTGCCAATTTCCTGAATTTTGTTAGTACAGACATTTCCACACCAATTATATCATTTTGTTTATCATTTTATAGTAACAAAACCTTATAAAGGTTACGATTACCCAATGGACTATATAAATGGCGTAAAATAAAAACAAGACGTTATAGTGAACCAAATAAATAAACCGCATATAAATTATTTGGTTCACATATAGCTCACAAGGAAATATTTTTTTGTTTCCTTGTAGAGCTATAAACAAGATAAAAAAACAAAATTAATTTCTTTCCGCTTAGTATGCATCTATAGCTCTTTCTATTGCTTCTTCGTATGGCCTGAGATTTTCCGGAACCGCGCCCATATCCATTGCAATAAGATGCATCCCTTCAACATTCATTCTTTTGTGCATTTTTGCGCCTTCTTCTTTATCCACACTGCCGTTCCTGTCCTCATCGGCCAGCGCCTTTAGGTATCCAAACCTGTCATCCACTCCAATCGTATAAGGGTGTTCTAACATCTGCATGCTGCGCCTGTCTTCCAGGCCCGCTTTGTAAACAAAGGCAAGCCCTATTGCGCCAGCGCCCCAAGCTGCCAGCGCGCTGTTCCTTATATTTTTCCAGGTTATATATTTGTTCATTTTCATCGACCTCCAATTTCGACTTTCAAATTATAATAGAATAGAAATATATTTAAAGCTTTCGAGTATCATATTAAAGTAGAAATATAAGACTTTTATAGTAAAGCGGAATAATTATGAGCATGCCATTGTTCGATGAAATAGTTCACAGAGCCCTGTCAAATGACGTGAGGAGAGAAATACTGCTGTGCCTGGAGAAAAAAGACAAATATCTTACAGAAATAGCCCTGGAAATCAAGAAAAAGCCGCAGACAATAGACTTTCATCTGAACCTGCTGGAAGAAATAGGCCTTGTGAAAGGCGAGTGGCGTGAAGGGAAAAAGTACTACACGTTGAAAGAAAAGCGCATACTGGATTTTCTTAAGAAAGGAAAAGCTGTTCCAGAAGAATTTCGGCCAAAGCCGCCTCATGAAATAGTCCTGGAAATGTGGGACGACATGAAAAAACGCCTAGATAAGATAGAAAAAAAGATTGACAAAATAGGAAAAAAGTAATTTATATATAACTAAGAAAAGAAACATGACATATTTCTTAATTAGATAGATGGGAGACAAATTAATTATATAGTTGCTATTTATTTGCCTCACTATAATTTTCAACAATACAAGTACATTTTTCAGGGCTGATAGAAACTCATAAAAATCTATATATGGGGCTTTTCACCAAATATGTGCAATGATAACTTACGGGTATTATGGGAAACGGGAAAAAATGAAGAGCGGCATAGGCCTTGGCTACAAGGTGCCGGCAAACAAGGACTTCATATGGATGTTTGTTGAAACGCCTTCTGGCGAGGAAATTTCAAAGATTACAAAGGATTTTTCTATTCCAAAAAAATATTTTTCCACCTACCATAAGGAGCATAGGTCGAGAAGGTATTCCACAGACCCCCTCATATTCGTATACGTGGACTATTTTGTTGAGAGCAGCAAAAGCGAAAGGAACGCTTTGCATCATGCAATAAAGGCGCTGCACGTAATGATGATTTTGACCAGAAATGCGCTTATAATTACGGTTCCGCAGCTATCAAAATTCCATACAGAACTATTCAACAGCCTTAGCGAGACATTTGAGAAAAGCAAGGACAAGAGCCTTGCAATGCTGATGTACCAGTTTCTTCTGGACGACGCAAACGAGAACTATGACGTGCTGGAAGAGGTGCATGAAAAAATTATATTGCTGGAAGAGGATGTCCTTAAGGCAAAGAACGGAACTCTGCTGAAAGAAATCGTAAAAATGAAGCGAATACTCCACAAGATGTCAAGAAGGTTCTGGGGAACGGCACGCATCATTTCGCTGGTTAAAAAAGGTCTGACGCCGCTGGAAATAGACAAGGAAACAATGAGCCTGCTGGACGATGTTTATGACACCTATATGCACCAGATAGACATTCTCCGCGCATATAGGGAACTGATTACAGATGCACTTACAATATACACGACAAACATATCAAACAGGCTTGCTACGGCTTCAAATAACTTGAATAAAATAGTCAAGAGGCTCACTGCAATGACAGTAATACTGATGATCCCGACCCTGATTGCAGGCATCTACGGCATGAACTTTGACATACCTGAATTCCAGTTTGGCTCGTCAGGTTATTACATGGCGCTCGTCTTCATGCTTATATCAATTGCTGCTGTTCTCGTTTATTTCAAGGTAAAGGACTGGCTGTGATTTTATAGCAAACCGGATAAAGAATTCGGTATTATAATTTGGTTCGCTATACAAGGTAAAGCAAAGCTTTACCTGTACAGGAGAATCTTCAATTCTCCTTGTATGTGACCAACTTAGGCTGTATAGCTAATATTAAGTTGGTCAGCTATATACTTATTTGACATACTTTTGCTATGGCGAAAAGACGTCTTCAGCTTGAAATTTTAGCCAGGGCTAAAAATTGCGGATATGTGGCAAGCGATAAATCAGCCAAAAAATGTGCTTATAGGCTGCATGCAAAGGGCTATTTGGAAAAAACAAAAATCGGTAGCAGAACAGCGTATAAGCTAACGTCAAAAGGAAGCCTTCACCTGGAACAATTATTATCAGCGCCAAGTTACACAAAAAGAAGATACCCTTTACGGGCAGTGGAATATGAAAGAGAATGGCAACAATATTTTATGGGTTTCACAATAGTGCTTTTGCAGCAAAGCAGCCCGATAAGCCTGCCAAGAAAACCAAGAGACCTGGCAGACGCAATGGAGATGTATTTTTACATGCATTTGGAAGAGCTAATGTACGAATGATTCATCCATGCAAAAAAACAAAAAATCGCCTTTCATGTCAACTTTAAATACATTATTTCTCAACTAAATGTTGGTTGGCGACCAAAGCGGAGAGGGTAGACCCGGTCTCATTCCGAACCCGGAACTCTGGAAGCAAGCAATTCACAGGATGTTTCCTCAGCGGGAAAGTGAATCTCTCCAGCGATCTGGAAAGTACTGTAAGAATATTACGGGAAATTCAGGACGTTGCTAACCACTTTTTTTAATTATCACAGTTTTATGTATTTAAATTATTAGTTCTCAAGTATTGAAAAGAATAAAGCATCTTTGTGCTTTTATTCGCAAATGCCTCGATGGTGTAGAACCAATCACTAAGATTGGTACAGATTGGTCCAGCATAGTGCCCTGTCAAAGCCCTTTTTCGCTTCGCAAAAAGCGCTTGCGGAAAAGCATAAGGCTGCTGATCGGCGCTGACTCGGGTTCGAATGATTGAAGTGTGTAGCGCTTCTGTCCGCAATTCCCGATCGAGGCGCTTAATATAGAACTGCTCGCAAATAATATTGCACTTGTGCCTGATAGGAAAAAAGTTAGGCGTAAGAGAAGCTTGTGGATTGAAGCCAGAGGCGTCAGTTCGCAATGGTTTTCTTTTCGCACGGGCCTGTAGCTCAGCCTGGTAGAGCATCGGCCTTTTAACGCACGCGTTGAAAGACCTAAGGAACAAATCATGTTTGTTTCGGTGAAGAAGTAAGCCGAGAGTCGCGAGTTCGAATCTCGTCGGGCCCATCAAAAATCTTCTAGATCTCATATGAAGAGTCTAGGATGTCTATCATTTTCTCAGGTATAATAATTTTTATTCCTCTGAATTCTTTTAATTTCAGCAAATGATTGTCATAGGTTACTACATAGCTGGAAGCAGATGCTAAAGCACATTCTATTATTTTATTATCGTCAGGGTCCGCTTTGACGACATCTATTTTCTCTTCTTGGATTTTTTCCGTGGTAGGCCTCCTGATCTTTCAGATTCCACTGCATCTAAAGCTTTCAGCATTTCTTCCATAGACTTATAAACTCCAGTAGAAAATTTTCGGTTCATAGCGTTATATGCACGGTTTGTAACGCCGGGTACAGGCGTATCGCTAACTAAAGTAATTGCAAAATCTGTGTAAAAAGAAGTTCTTGAGCAATAAGCACACCCCTGCAAATGTGAAAATTCAGTGCTGTTCAAACCAGCATTGCCAGTGGCAAAATATATCAGCCTGTCATCATCAATGCAATTCCTGCGGCTTCTAAGGCCTTTAGATGCAGCATATATTTTCCATGTTTCTTGATGTGTAAGAGAATTCACAAAATCTGCAAAAGAGTAGGCCATAAAAAATTTATAATAAGTAACTTTTTAACCTTACGATAAACTGAATATAAATGCCATCAATAGCAATTCTCTGCGGTTCGTTTCATGCAAAAGAAGTCGAAGTCATGCTAAAGGAAGCTGAAAAAACAGCAGACAAACACGGATTGGATGTAGAAAAAATCCAGTGGGTGCCGGGCTCCATGGAAAAGCCTCTCGCGCTGAAAAAACTTTTGCAAAGCAAGGGTATAGACGGCGCAGTTGTTCTGGGCATAATAGAAAAGGGCGAGACAAAACACGGCCTTGTAATGGCGCATGCTGTAATAAAATCAATAATAGAGCTGGAGCTTGAATTCATGAAACCTGTCGGCGTTGGAATATTAGGGCCTGAAATAGAGCCGCACCAGATAGAATCCAGACTAAAATTATATGCGCACAATGCTGTTAACGCAGTCGCAGAAATGCTTGAACAAGTTTAAAAGCTTGCTGCATCAATAAATCAAGATGTCAAAGGCTTCTGAAAAAAAATCTTTAAAGGACAAGGAAGAGCAGGTTGATATTTTTAAGAGCAACCTTGTGCCAAAGCACGAAATCATGTCAGAGTCAGAAATAGCAGACCTGATGCAGAAATTCAACATCAAGCTGAAGCACTTGCCGCGCATCAAGAAAGAGGACGCGGTCATAAAGCTTCTAGATGGTAAGCACGGCGATGTTGTAAGAATAACAAGGCGCTCGCACACAGCAGGCGAATCTTTATACTATCGGGTTGTTTCGTAAGTTCACTTTTTCTAGTCTAGGCATCTTTTTCCAAGCCTTCTCCTAAATTCACCCATTTCTCTACAATCAATAGCGTCTGTCCAAAATTCCAGGTCCAGGAGCACCACGTCTCCTCTTTGCGTTAATATTGAATTTTCAGGATTGAATGCATCAAATGGGTATATTTCAAAATCAAGAACTTTTTCTATTTCAATGTCCCTCATGTGCAACGCATGGCACAGCTCATGTCCAGAAAGTTCATGCATTGTACGCCCTTCTATCAGCTGCATTGCTAAAAAGTTTCGGTTGTTAAATTCTTCGGCACTGTACATTTCCGGGACCTTTGCTATGCCAAAGATACGACGGCCAATTTCAAATTCGCGCCTTGTGTGGTACGGAGAAAATCTGTCACGGCGCGATTTCGCTATCACATTACAATTGACCAAATAAATGCCTTCAAGTGAATTATAAATTCTGTTTTGCTCAACAGCTTCCCTAAGCTCATCCATTGTATAGGGCTTCACACTTTCTGCCATAAAATAATAACTTTTTAGTAGTATTTAAACCTTTAACTTTCTTTTTGATACGGTAACTTTTTCTTTCCAAAAGAAAAAGCTAGCTATAAATACTTTTCCATAGAAAAATCTAAGCTGATGTGCAGTGCTCTAGTCTGACTTATCATATTTATCATCTAGGCGACAGAATGCGCTGCTCATCGTATAGCAAGTGGCAGAAATATTCATATAAAATTCTGTCATTGGCATAAATATAGGTGTTTATATAGTGAGTTATCCAGTTCTTTTACAGTCTTTTAAAAATTCAGTAGGTTTTGTAGACCACCAGATAAAATCTTTCAACGAATTCTTGGATTTTCGCATCCAGAAAATTATTGACGAGATAGGGGAAATCCAGCTGGAAACTCCGGAGCTTGCAGAATTCAAGATAAAGCTTGGAAGGGTTAACATTCCAAAGCCGCAGATCAAGGAAGCAGACGGCGCTGTGCGCGAAATAACGCCCATGGAAGCGCGAATGAGGGACCTGACTTATTCTTCACCGATAATAGTAGAAATGATACCTATAATAAACGGCGTAGAGCAGGAGCCACAAGACGTAAAATTAGGCGACTTGCCGATAATGTTGAAGTCAAAATTGTGCGCGCTTAATGGAATGACTCAGGATCAGCTGGAAGAAGTAGGCGAGGACAAGACAGACCCTGGAGGATATTTCATAATAAACGGCACTGAAAGGGTTATAGTAATGGTTGAAGAAGTGCTTTCAAACAGGCCTATAATAGAAAGAAAGAATGAGCTGGAAACAGCAAGGATCAACAGCGAGGCATCAGGCTTTGTGCAGCGCCACTTGCTTGAAAGGAAAAACGGCATCGTCACGATCTCGTTTGCAAACCTGAAAAAACTGCCTGTAGTTGTGTTATTGAGAGCGCTTGGAATGGAGACGGACAAGGAAATAGTGGAGGCAATAGCAACAGACAAGGATGAGATGCAGGAAATATATTTTAATTTGTATGAGCATGATGTCAAAAATTCAGAGGAGGCAAGGGAATTCATAGGCGGAAAGCTGCGAATCCCGCAAAAAGAGTACAGGGATAAAAGAATCGTGGACATAATGGACAAGTACCTGCTTCCGCATCTTGGCCAGACAAAGAAAAACAGGCAGGATAAGGCAATATACCTGACAAAAGTAATAAGAAAACTTCTGAAGCTTGGCCTGCACAATATTGAACAGCAGGACATAGACCACTATGCAAACAAGCGCCTTCGCCTTGTAGGCGATTTCATGGAAATACTGTTCCGTTCAGTTCTGCTTGGAAAATACGGCCTCGTCTCAAGAATAGTATATTCATATCAAAAGCTCGTTAAGCGAGGAAAAATGCCTTCTATAAAATCAATAGTAGAGTCTGATTACCTGAGCAAGCGCATAGTATCGCACATGGCAACAGGCCAGTGGATTGGCGGCAGGACAGGAGTATGCCAGCGTCTTGAGAGAACAAACTATGTAAGAACAGTTGCCCATCTGAGAAATGTTATTTCGCCGTTGTCAGCAGCCCAGGAACACTTTGAAGCGCGTGCATTGCACGCCACGCACTGGGGCAGGCTATGCTGCGAAGAAACGCCTGAAGGTATTAACATAGGCTTGAGAAAATACTTGGCGGTATTTGCAGTCATATCAAGGACAGCCACAGTAAAAGAAAAGGAAGCTGCACTGGAAGTAATAAAAAAAGAGCTTACAGGAACGCCTTCTGACACAGTAGTATTCATGGACGGCATAATTCTTGGGTACACGACAACGCCGGACAAGGTA
>DATDTP010000051.1:0-11199 GCA_035290775.1 archaeon
TCGGAAGCCACCGCCTCCGCCGCTTCTTCTGTCTCCACCGAAACCGCCTCTGCGATCTCCGCTACCTCTTCTATCTCCGTACATTCCTTAACACCTCGTTGTGTATAGTTGATGCTGCTGATCACTAATTGCCAACAGCATCTTTTCTATAGCAGCTCAAAAATTTTATTCTCTGAGGTTTGCTATATTGGTTAGTTTTAGACCTGAATTTTTTCAAATCCTTAAGCCTCTGAAGAAGTAGATTTTATGTTGTTTTTCTGTATCTGTCCTTCCCATAACGCCATGCGCTAACCTTTAATTTTATAATTTAAGATAAGTATTTAAGTACAAAATTCAACTGTTGGGTCTTATGGGAAAAGCAAAACTTCACTTTGCCGGAATATTGATAATAATAATTATTGCGCTTGCAGGTGTCGGTCAAGAAGATGCAGCAATTTTCTACGCCAGTGCATACGGTTTTCTTGCCCTTGTTTCTGTTATATTTGTAGTATCAATACCAATCCTTGCAAAAGTAAGGAGCAAATTTACGCTATATTTGCTTGGCAACAGGCGCTGGATAGGGATATACACATTTGTATTTGCCATTATACATTTTGTTGTTGTCATGCATTTCTTTTTCAGCTGGGATTTTTCTAGTGCGTTAAACAACACGTACAGGTTTTTGGGACTTATAGCTTTGCTGATACTTGCTGCCATGACAGCTACTTCCACCAACACAGCAATGAGAAAAATGGGCAGAAACTGGAAAAGGCTTCATTACCTTGTATACGTTGCATTGGTTGTCGTAATAATTCATTCATTCAACTTAGGCTTGCTTGTTCTGAATAACAACACCACAAAAACTGCTGTTGTTATTATTGTCATCATTATAATATCATGGAAGATTTACGTAAAATTCAGGAAAAATGCCCCGAAGGCTGCTGAACCTCAGGCTCTTTGAAGTTGACATACGCGCATCAAACGACGAAGTCATTTAAAAATTTCTCCTGCTTCTTCAGACCACCATAGAAGATCCAGGTGAGCTGGCGGTATGTTTACTTGCTTTGAGAATCCAATGAGCTTTTGCTCTATTTCTTTATACATCTTAGGCGTAATGGATTTTGGCACTTCATTTATGACGCCGTGGTCAACAAGATGCTTTAGTATATGTCGGTCAAGGATTGCTATGTTTTCTCCAAACCCTATGTTGCGGAGAAAATGCGACGCTTCTTTGTAGCCGTAACCTTTGATGTTCTGCACGAGCCATTCCCTTGTGGCTAAAATATCAGAGGCGTTTATTTTGTCTTTTATTCTTATCTTGCTGTTTTCTTTTAGTTTTTCCCTTACCTCATAAATATGCCTGCTTTTGTTGTTGTTAAACCGCACGCCAGCCATCCATTTTAGCATGCCTTCTGCTGAACCATTATAGAGAATACCATTAGCTTTCATTTTTTCAACAGCATTCCATGCATTTCGTGCACGGCTCTGGGGTGTGCATATGCAAAAGGCAAGCTCTGCGAATATTTCATTGTCATCTCTGCTGAAAACTTCCCTGAATTCCTGCAGGCGCTGTTCTATGGAATGTTTTTTTTCAACATATTTTTCATGAAGATTTTGCATTATAACGCATTGTTATTAAAACATTAAATGCATGTTTGCTTTATGATAAATGTTTTTATTATTCACGGGTCTTATGGAAATCCCGAGGAGAATTGGTTTCCTTGGATGAAAAGAGAACTAGAAAATGAAGGGTATTTTGTTGCAATACCTGCTTTTCCCACACCTGAAGGCCAGAAATTAAATATGTGGCTTGATAAGCTCAAAGAATATGATAATTATTTTGATGAAAATACAATATTGATTGGGCACAGTATGGGGTGCGCTCTACTGCTTAGAAAATTAGAACTATTAAAAAATCCTGTAAAAGCCGTTTTTTTGATTGGCGGTTTCACAAAAGATTTGTGGAACGGTAAATATAGCAGCATAATCGATACTTTTTTTGAACAGCCATTTGATTGGCATCATATAAGAGATAATTCAAAACACTTTGAAGTTTACCAGTCTGACAACGACCCGCTTGTGCCTGTCTCTATGGGCAAGGACATCGCTAAGAATCTAGGCGTAAAGTTAGTTAAAATAAAAAATGCCGGGCATTTTAATGCAGCTGCAGGCTATACAAAATTTCCGCGCCTGCTTGAGAACGTCAAGAAATTACTTTGATGAATTTTATATACAACTTCTGTGCATAAATCAACTATGAAAAAGGAAAAAGTGTTTGATCCGCTTCTCAGGACGCCAAAGCCCCTTGACCCACTTCTAAAGAAATTAATGGAGTATTATGGAATAAGCGGCTCTGAGGATGAAATAAGGCAGATTGTTTTGGAAGAAGTAAAAAAATATGCTGATGAGGTCAGCGTAGACAAGCTTGGAAATGTTATTGCGCGCAAGAAAGGCAAAGGACCAAAAATAATGCTTGCTGCTCACATGGACGAAATAGGGCTTATTGTAAAAAGCGTGGATGAAAGAGGCCGTTTGAGCCTTTCTGAAATTGGAGGAATAGAACCATTGAGCCTGATAGGCCAAAGGGTGCATGTAAAGGTTGGCAGAAGGAAAGGCGAGAGAATACACGGCGTAATATCAACTGCAGAGATAGTTGACGGCAATTATGTTGACAAAATTCCAAAATTTGAAGACCTGTTTGTTGACACAGGACTTTCAAAAAAACAGCTTACAAAGCTTGGAATAAGGATTGGCACACTGATGGCTCTTGAGCAGGATACAAAAACACTTGGCAATACAAACCTGATTTTTGGCAAAGCCGTTGATGACAGGGTTGGATGTTACATACTTCTAAAGCTCATGAAGATGCTTAAAAAGTCAAAAAGCGACCTGTATTTTGTGTTTACTGTACAGGAAGAGGTTGGGCTTTACGGAGCAAAGACCTCCACGTATGAAATAAGCCCTGAATGGGCAATAGCTGTTGACGTAATAAACACGGATGAAGCTTCCGGCTCAAGAGAGGTTGGGAAAGGGCCTTGCGTGACAATAAAGGACGCAGCTTTTCTTGGAAACAAGTGCATAAACAGCCTTGTTGAACGCGTTTCTAAAAAACACAAGATACCTGTACAGTGGGATGTCAGTGACAACGGTACGACAGACGCCTTGAGCATCTCGCTTTCAAAAGGAGGCGTGCCTTCAACAGTTATAGGTGTTGCAATAAAGAACATACACAGCACTGTCGGGATTGCAAGCATGAAAGACGTCGATGAAACAATAAAACTCCTGTATGAAATGCTGAAAAACCCGCCATTGGTTTGCAGGGTGGAACATTGAGCCCTTTTTCTTTAATGATATGACGCCTTTGGCGTCGGTTCGCTTGAAAAGCCCTCGGGTAACAAAGAACATTTGATTTTATGAGTCTGTAGTCAAAATATTATCTTTAAAATAAGCTTTTCAGAGGAAGAAACTATTTGGTTTCACTTTTTATATTATTATCTGAAAAAAGTCCTTTGTAATAAAGAAATATTACTTATCTAGCAGGAGGTTCATTCACCAGTTAAAACAAGCGTTAAATACGTGCTTTCGTCTTTGCCTATCATAGCATCTCCACGGCATTCATTTTCATCAAAATCTGGATAGACGCGTTTAAACTTTATTCCAGTTTTTGCAGAAATATCCCTGTATATACGCTTTACGTTGGATTTTATTCTAGGGTCTGTACATCTTTTTTTAGTACCGGTTGGTTCTTGGTATGCCTTTCCTATTTGCATGGATCCCGTATATCTTGCTGTTAATACAAGAGACGTACATTCGTCTACATACTTTAACCCGATACTTTTTGTATCAATATAATCTGCAGAACTTAAGGCACCTAAAAGAACATCGAATTTGCACGTTTCTATTGCATGTTCCTCTAGAAGCCCGTATACAAGTTTTTTGTAACTTATCATATTGAAAGTAATATGCATAAGCTATTAAACTCAAAAATTTTCTATATATTCTTATATAATTATATTTAATTCTATGGCCAAACGTAAAACAATTGTCATTGCTCTTGGGGGGAATGCGCTGCTGCGTAGCGGGGAAAATGCTACACTTGAAAAGCAGTTCAAAAATGCGCAGACTGCGATGGAAGAAATTTCTAAAATTTCTAGCAAATACAATATTGTTATCACTCATGGCAATGGCCCGCAAGTCGGCGCTATTGTAATCAGATCAGAATTAGCAGCAAAAAAAGCGTATGAAATAAATCTTTCTACTGCTGTAGCTGAGAGCGAGGGCGAGCTTGGATATATAATACAACAGGCGCTCTACAACGAGCTGGCAAAAAAGAAGCCGGTCGTTAGCCTGCTCACGCAGGTTATTGTTGACAAGAACGATCCTGCTTTTCATAAGCCTACAAAGCCTATCGGCCCTTTCTATACAAAAGAACAGGCTTTAGCGCTAAGGAAAAAAGGGATGCATGTTATAAATGATGCCGGCCGCGGGTGGAGAAGGGTTGTTGCCTCGCCAATGCCTAAAAAAATAATAGAAGCCGAGACAATTAAAAAATTAGCAAAAAATAATACAATTGTAATAGCAGCAGGCGGAGGCGGAATACCTGTTGTAAAAGAAAAATCTAAGCACAAAGGACACTGGCATCTTCAAGGAATAGATGCTGTTATAGACAAAGACAGGGCTTCTGCATTGCTGGCATCTGACATAAAATCCGATATGCTAATAATGCTCACGGGTGTTGACATGGTGGCGCTGAATTATGGCAAATCAAATGAAAAAAAGCTCGATAAAATTACTGCAAAAGACGCAAAAAAATACCTTTCTGAAGGACATTTTGCAGAAGGCAGCATGGGACCCAAGATAGAAGCTGCTATATATTATTTGAAGCATAATAAGAATGGCAGGGTAATCATAACATTGCCCGAAAAATTAGAAAAAGCGCTTCGTGGAGAGGATGGAACGGTGATTGTAAATGAAAAAAATTAATGCCCTAATTTTGGGCGCAGCTGGCAGGGACTTTCATAATTTCAATACGTTTTTCAGGAACAACTCTTTGTATGATGTAAAGGCTTTTACTGCTGCACAAATACCTGACATTGCAGGCCGTAAATATCCAAGAAAACTTGCCGGCAAATTCTACAGAAATGGAATACCAATATATCAGGAAGAAAAAATAGAATATCTAATTAAAAAGTTCAAAATACATCAGGTATTTTTTTCTTATTCAGACCTTTCTCATGAACAGGTGATGCATCTTGCATCAAGGTCAATGGCTGCCGGCGCCACGTTTGTTTTGCTCGGGCCTGACGATACAATGATAAAGTCGACCAAGCCTGTTATTGCCGTTTGTGCTGTAAGGACAGGGGCAGGAAAAAGCCCGACGTCGCAGGCTATTGTCGATTATTTCCATAAAAAATACAGGATAGTCGTCATACGACATCCCATGCCCTATGGCGACCTGGAAAAGCAGGAAGTCCAGAGATTTGCAACATATGAAGACCTTGAAAAAAACCATTGCACGATAGAAGAACGTGAGGAATACGAACCCCATCTCAGAAAAGGCGTAATAGTTTATGCAGGCGTTGATTATGAGAAGATATTAAGGGCTGCTGAAAAAGAAGCCGACATTATTTTGTGGGACGGCGGCAACAATGATTTTTCTTTTTACAAGCCAGATTTGTACATAACAATAGTTGATCCGCTAAGGGCAGGGCATGAAGTCAAATATCATCCGGGAGAAACAAACCTAAGGCTGGCTGATGTCCTTATAATAAGCAAGGTAAACTCAGCCACGCGCGAACAGATAGAAACAGTCATGAAAAACATAAAAGCCAATAACCCAAAGGCAAGGGTGATCAAAGGCCCAATAAAACTTGATGTTGAAGGTACTGTTGCTGGAAAAAGAACCCTTGTTGTTGAAGACGGGCCGACACTTACCCATGGCGGCATGACTTATGGCGCAGGCTATGTGGCTGCGAAGCGCGGCAAAGCAAAAATAGTTAATGCGATGCCTTATGCAAAGGGCAGCATAAAGGGCGTTTATAAAAAATATCCACACCTAAAAGCAATACCTGGACAGACGCCAAAGGCGTCAATACTTCCTGCAATGGGCTACAGCAAGGCGCAGATAAGAGACCTGGAAGCCACAATAAACGCTGTGAAGTGCGACATTGTAATAGACGGCTCGCCTGTTGATCTGGGAAAACTTGTGAAGTCTAACAAGCCAATAATAAGGGTTAACTACAGGCTTGCTGCGCCACAGCTGAAAAACATGCTCAAGAAATTCGAGAAGGAATTTTTATGAGAGCTAGCCTTTTCTTTAGAAGAAAAGTTTACCGTCTGCAGAAAGCAAATCTTTCTGAGAATTCGGAGACTATTGTCTCCAGAAGTATCCAAAAGAATCATATTATAGGAGGATTTTAAAATGAGGGGCCCGAAGCATTTTTTGTCTTTGAAGGATTTTACGCAGAAAGACATCGCAATACTTATAAAAGATGCCATTGCAATTAAAAAAAATCCCAAGCATTATGCAAATGCCGCAAAGCAAAAAACATTGCTCATGGTTTTTGAGACATCGTCCGTGCGTACACGATTAAGCTTTGAGACAGGCATGACACAGATGGGCGGTCATGCTATTGCTTACAGCACGGCAGAGAGCACCCTTGGAAAGAAAGAATCCATAGAAGACTTTTCCCGCACAGCAAGCCGCTATGTTGATATTATTACTGCTAGGCTGTCAAGCCATGAAATGCTGGAAAAGATGGCTGATGTGAGCAGCGTGCCTGTGATAAATGCACTGACCAGGCAAGAGCATCCGTGCCAGATAGCGTCAGACCTTATGACAATACAGGAAAAATTCAAAAAGCTAAAAGGGTTAAAGCTTGCATTTGTCGGCGATTGCAACAACAATATTCCTGTTTCTTTGATATTCGGGTGCCTTACAATGGGCATGGATATTTCTGTTGCTTGCCCTGAGGAGGCTGACGTACCCAAGGACGCCAAGCATGTCGGTGACATGCTTTCTATGAGGTACAAAGGAAAATTCGAGATAAAAAGAGATGAAAACGATGCGGTAAAGGATGCTGATGTTGTTTATGCTGACACATGGATGAGCTATTTTACTGCTACTAAGGATGACGAGGAGCTTACAAGACTGTTTATGCCATATCAGGTCAACAAACACCTCATGGAAAAAGCGAAAAGCCGCGCTTTATTCATGCACGACCTGCCTGCAACGCGCGGAAAAGAAGTTACAGACGAAGTCATGGACAGCAAGCAGAGCATTGTTTTTGACCAGGCAGAGAACAGGCTGCACATGCAGAAAGCTATTATATTGCGCCTGTTGAAGAAATAATATGCCGATATACCCGTTATCTATACTGGTATTGCTTGGAGCAACAGTTCTGATTGGCTATGCAGGTTCTGTCATTTTCAGGAAAACCCAGATACCAGACATACTTTGGCTGCTTGTTTTTGGCTTTGTATCTTCGTTTTTCATAGATAAAAATATTTTTATAACAGCATTTCCACTGCTCTCTGCTTTGGCCATAATGTTCATAATGTTTGATGCAGGCCTAAATATAAGGCCAAAGAGCAAAATAACAAATGCGAAAACCGGCGCAGCGTTCGCCCTTATAACTTTTTTTGTGTCAATAATATTTTTGGGCTTTATTTCAAGCAAATTTCTTGGCATTGCACTGATAGAAGGACTGCTGTTGTCTACAGCTCTTGTAGTCACAAGCTCAGAAACCATAATAACATTGCTGAAGTCAATGAAAATACGACAGAGTGTCAGGGACATCCTGGATTTTGAATCCATAATCAAGGACCCTATGAGCATAATTGTTGCGATTATTTTGGTCGGACTTATTGTTCCTTCCACGTCTTTGCAGAATACCTTTATAAGTTCTTTGCTTGGCGGAATAGCTGTAGGCTTGATGGGCGGCATTTTCTGGCTAAAAATTAAAAATTCCAAGAGGCTTTACCACATACTTACAATAGCACTGCTATTTTTGCTTTATGCACTTTCAGAAATATTTTTTTCAGGCGGCGCAATTGCTGCAATAGTTTTTGGAGCGGTGCTTGGAAACAACAAAATAATATATAAAATCCACCGAGAGAAGCAGGAAGAAAACAAAAAGCACTTTGACCACGGTACAATGAGGTCATTCCAGGCAGAGATGACTTTTTTTATACGGTCATTCTTTTTCGTATTCATCGGCTTGATAGCTGATGTTAGCATTCAGCATGTTGTCTATGGCATCATGCTTGCATTTATTGTTATTATACTAAGATTTTTCATCGTCAGCGGCATAACATTGAAAATGCCGATGTCCAAGGCTGACAAGGACGTATCGCGATTCATGGTGCCATTGGGACTATCTGCCGCTCTTTTATCAACAATGCCTTTAACATACGGACTTACAAACCTGATGTTTTTTCCAAGCGTAATATTCGTCGTTATGATTGCAACATTGGTTTATACTACTGTAGCATCGCGCCTGGTTGCTCACTTTTATGACACTAGCGGGAAAAGGAAACTCTTGCAAAGAAAAATAGACACAACAACCCGCGAATGAATTATGCAGCGTAGAGCCTTCTTAAACTTTCAACCTGATTTTTATAATGCAAATAACCGTGCAACAGCTAAAGGAAAAATTAGAGAGAAAAGACGATTTTTTACTGCTTGATGTAAGGACAGCAGGCGAATATAATCAGTGGAACATCCCTGGCAGCGTCAACATGCCTGCCCAGATGCTTGACATGAACAAGCTTCCGAAGGACAAAGAAGTTGTGTGCTTGTGTGCTCATGGCATGAGATCACAATATGCTGCAAACATACTGCGTTCTAATGGCTTTAATGCTATTTCTGTTTTTGGCGGTATGTCTGCGTGGAATTCTGTTTACGACTTTGTAAAGCTTAGCGACGCACAATTTTCTCTTTATCAGGTAAAAAGAATAGGCAAGGGGTGTTTGAGTTATTTCATAAATGTGAATGGTTCTGGCATTGTTGTTGACCCTTCTTCGCACACAGACGAATATCTTAATATTGCAAAAAACCTGAGCTGTACAATAAAGGGCATAATTGATACACACCAGCACGCGGACCATGTTTCAGGCGCAAGATTGCTGCGTGCAGCTACAGGAGCACAGCTTTTTATTAATCCTGCCGACGGATATAATTTCTCAGGCTTTACAGAGCTGAAGGACAAATGGAAGATGAATGTAAACGGCTTGAACATTGAAGTCTTGCACACTCCTGGCCACACAATGGGAAGCACTTCCCTGCTTGTTGGCAATTTCCTTATTACAGGCGACATATTGTTCATAGACGGCGTTGCACGACCCGATCTAAAGGATAAAGCTGAGGAATATGCTGCGCAGCTTTATGATACGTATCAAAACAAGATATTGAACCTGAGTGAAAGTATAATTGTAATTCCGGCGCATTCTAGAAATGCTTCTGTCATTGGCGAAAGCGTTTCAAGCACGCTTCATCATATCAAGAAAAACAACAGGGTTTTGGAACTGTCAAAGGCTGAATTCATCAAATATGTAATTTCAAACATTCCGCCAAAACCGCATAATTACGAAGATGTAATAGCTGCAAACAAAGGGGAAACAGAATGGACAAGCGACGAGATAGCAGAGCTTGAATTCGGCGCAAACAAATGTGTACTGCCGGCTTAAGAAATTGTTATTTCATAGCAGAAAATTTTAATAAAATTATTATTGGAAATGAAAAATAAAAAAAATTAATTTAGTTTTCTTTCCACTAGCTGCCCTATGGCTACTGCGTTGCTCCAGTCAGAATCTGTTAATTCAGTTCCTGTGGTGCTTAACCGCATCCACACAACGATTCCTGTCTGCTTGTCAATAAATGCAAGGACTCCAGGCTTTGATGAGAACGTGTGCAAGCCTACCAGAAGATCGCTGGAAAATGTAGTGTTCTTGTTTAGATTTTTCCATGAATCTATTATCGTCTGGAATTTTTCTGTTCCTCCAGGATAAATTGCAAATGCTACGTGGTATTTACCTGCGCTTGTGGTTTCGTAGTAATCGCAATCCATTTGTATCGCGCCGTAGTTTCCTGTGAAGAACGATGTGTCCTGTTCAGACCATGTTGTTGCATCGCTTAGTTCTTTTTCAGATACTATTGTAGAGCAGCCTTTGTATGCAGAAAGGTTTGCTATGACTTTGTCCGGCTGGGTTACATATTGCTCTTGTTTTTTGTCGTCTGTTGTTGGAGCTGTACACCCTGCTACTAATGCCACAGCAATTAACGCTGCTATCAGGAATGCTTTTCTCATGTAGGTTAGTTATTGAAAAGCGGTTATAAAGGTTTTGTTCAATGTATTTTGATGGCTGAAAAACCTGTTGTTTTTGTATGTATGGTAGAATGCTGCAAAAATTCTGACTTATATGCTCAATTACTTACTGCCGAAGGCCTTGACGTAAGAAGCACAAATTGCAGAGGATATTGTGGCCTAGGCAATAGAGTGGACGTATATGATGCAAAGGGACGACATATGTTTGCACTGCAAAGACCTGAAAATCCCAATTTGGCAATAGAATCGCTTGGTGAAGACCCTGTTGGAAAAATTCTGGCGTATGCAATAAAATCTTAGATTTTAAAAATCTTTTCAGCATTTACATGAAACGTATTTTCAATGTCTTGTTTTGACAATCCAAGCGACCTTATCTTTTTTATCTGATCCGCAGCTTGGAATAATGGAAAATCTGTGCCAAATAAAAGGCGGTCTGATGCCTGTGAAAATTCTATTGCTTCCATAAGGCGTTCCCTAATGCTGTCCCATGGCTTATTTACATCCAAAGCTGACAGGTCTGCATACACGTTCTTGTTTTTGTATAACACTTCTGCAGTGTCCATAAGCCAAGGGTTGCCAAAATGGCAGATTATAATATTAATGTCTGGAAAATCAACGGCCACATCATCTATATATAACGGATGGGCAAAGCGAACTTTTGGTTGGAGAGTAGACGCACCGTGTGCGTCGGCTTGGCTTGCTCCAGACCAGCAATCGCCTGAATGGAACAGCAGCGGAATTTTCGCCGTTTCACACATTTCTGCTATTTTGTAGCAAAGCTTGTCATTGGCAAAAATATGCTCATAGCCTGTGTAGATTTTTATGCCGACTATGGATTGACGGCTAATGTCATCATTTCTGCTTTTTGAAAGCTTGCTTAATGATGCAAGGTCTT
>DATDTP010000052.1:0-13302 GCA_035290775.1 archaeon
TTGAGAAAAAGCTGAGGAAAAACAAATGGTACTTTACGATAGAAAAACTGTTCAGAAGCAACAAAGGGTCTGTAGCTATATTCGTCTTCACAGTATTGCCTTTGGCTGTTGACATAGTTGGCATAGTATGTGGCGTACTGAAGTATAATAAAAAGAAGTTTCTGGTCGTGGTATTTCTTGGCAAACTTGTCTTGTACACTGCTATTGCGTATGCAAGCGTTCTGGGGCTTGAATTTCTGGCGAGTTATGTTTAAATACTACTTATAAGTTACACATATAGATAGCTTTAAAAGCGCGCAAAACAATTATTATGATGAATCGAAGAACTGTTGCATTATTAACAACATTAGGACTTACTGCAACAATGAATGCTTATAATGGTTCGTGTAGTGATTTAAATGTCAAGTCTGTGCAAGAGCTGGAAAGTCTAATTTCTAAAAATGACAAGGTGTTTGTCAGTCTAGGGGCAGACTGGTGCATCCCTTGTAAACAACTTGAGGCGGACTGGGTGGCATTAGAGCCTGAAAGCAATGGATGGGCAACTGCCCGAATTGATGTAAGCGATGAGCAAGTTCGCAAATCTGTTATAAAAGAAATGGGAGAAAAATTTGATATCTATCCGACAGACGACAATGTGGGTCTTCCTTTTTACGGCGTTTTTTACGGCGCCATGGCTGGCTTCGGGTATGGGTATTCTTCGATAAAAAATATAATGAGCTTTATTCCAGGAGATTTTCCAGTTCCGCTTTGTACTATCATGATGAGCCCTGGTCCTTCTATATCATTTTCACAAAATCATTCTATAAACGATCTTCCGTACACACGATTGAACCTGCAGTTTGATAGCGAAGGTAATCACTATATTTTGGTCGACGATTTATCATCTTATACAGGGCAAACGAGAAAGCCCTTTGATTCTTATACAGAAGCTGATCATCAAATAAATTTTGGACTTAAGCGCTTGAAGGTAGAACTTCCAGACAACACCTTGGACGTTAAAGACTTGGAGGTCGTTGTAACTCAATATGGGGTCAAAAGACCAGGCGAAAAGCCAAGAGAACACATAGTTGGCATTTACAGACCAGGTGAATCATTGGTTCCGTTGGACGATAATGGTGAATTAGATTTGACACAGCGACACGTGTGTGGTGTAAATATACTTTGTTTTGGTAAAAAGGCGTACCTAACTGACATGGCTAAAGGAAAAATTCTAGGTTCTACTGGTCAGTTATTTGTATATGACGGCAATTAGAATAGTTATGGATATTTGCAGACACATTTGCCTACGTTACCCGTTTGGCATGACCCATATTCACAGCTACCACTACATGTAGATTCTCCATCAGGACCTGAGCCTTCAATGCAACTACCTCCACCTACCCTTATCAGACCACTCGTTGTTTCATAGACTGCTAGAGGTTGACCATTTAGGATTGCGGAAATTAGAAATGGATTTTCGTCTAATGTTGCATCAAATGCATTTCCTGCCACGTTTGTTTTTGAATTGCTGCTGAAAAATATTGTTAATGCGAAAAGTGCTACAATAGCGACAATAGCTACATACAAAAGCCCATTTCGCGCATTTGCTTTTTTATTCATAGTTTTATTTGTATGCGCCTTATATATAAAGCTTTTTGGCTCTGCAGTACTTGGAAAACTTGACTTGAGTTTTTAAGCTTGCAAGGCTTTAGCTGAACAAAAGCAAGCAAAAAAATTATCATAAAGAAATTTTTCCTTTGTTTTACCATAATTCACACCCTAAACACTGATTTTTACTGATTTTTTACAGAGCTAACGCTAAGCGATTTTAGCATGCAAATTTGCACAGTTTTTGCATCGTCTGTATTCGCAAAGCTTCTTTCATAAGCTCAGCCTTGAACAAAGGCTTTGTTGGTTTTTTGTAAACCTCTATCGACAATATAAGATTTGCAAGAACCCAGAAGTTTCTCATGGCTATAGCCATGAGCACATACATAAAGCGGATCTTGTAGTCTGTGCTTGTTGTCATTGCACGAAACTGCTCCATAACACGATTGTCAGTTTCTATTCCCCAACGCTTGCTATAATACTCCGCTATAGTTTCTGCATGAAATTCTGTGTTTGTTATGAAGCCGTATATCTCATCGCCTTCTTTTATCAGCGCAAGATTGACATCAGCAAATTCTTTTCCAGATTCCATACGATAAGGCACAACAACAGGCACTTTGTGCCTGTTTTCCTTCTTCAGTTTCTGCACAGTATCCGTGTTCCTTGCAGGAATATCGAAGCGTATGTTGAGACGTTTCAGCATGTTCACAATCTCTACGCTGAAAAATTCCCTGTCCATATCCAGAATGTCGATTTTAACGAGTTTTAACGCTGTTTTGAGCAATTCCATAACAAGTATATTTTGGTCATCAAACTTTCCAACAGGAAAGAATGCCAGCGTGAAACGCTGGCCACATTCAACAATATCCAGGCATATGTATTCGTAAGCCCAGCAAGTTCCATTCTTTGGTTTTGTTCCTCTTATCATTGAGGAATTTTTGTCGCCATAAAACATTATCGCCTTGACGTCTATTGCAACACAAACAGGCCTTCTGAACAATCCGAGCAGCTTTGCTGCTCGGTAGCTTCCGTAAAGCATATTGGCCTGCATAGTGTAAAGCTGTTCCAAAGAAAATTGTTTTATATGATTGAGCATAGCCTTGCCAACAGGAACACGAATTCCGTTCATGGCAAGTTTTTCAGAGCAAACTTCTACAGACAACTCTTCGCATGCTGCGAAGAGCAGCAAAGAAGTGTAGTCTTCTGGCCTGTACTGTGACGTTTTGCCCGTCTTCATTGCAAGATAGGGCTCTATGCACTTGCTGACAAGTTTGGCAAACTTTCTGCCAGTGCTGTTAAGAAACTGTTTTTTAAGTTTTCGTTTAGCATAATTCTTCATGTGGGTAACCTCCTGGTTGTTTATGTCTCAATAAACATACAGGTTGGTCCCATATTTTATCTTTTTCTTGCCTTAGAATTAGCCTACCGAAGTTTTCCATCTACTGCTCTGTTGCAATCCTATGGTAAAACATAGCCGTAGACGCATACACTTATCAGTGTATGTGTCAGCTAGCAGTATGCCTACAGGCAATACTGCTCACGGCTATGTTTTTTGTTGAAGATTTCAACAGAGCTAGCTTTTTATATTGTACAAGTCGATAAGAAAATTTATTTTTACTACAAATGCTATGGCTTTCAAACAATAGATACACCTAGTGACATAAATTTTCAAACATCAGTTATTTAGTATGTGGAAATAAGATGCAATTTGTTGCAATATTTATGTCGTTTACTATAGTATTAATAAACGCTCTTATTATCTATTCTTATGCTATGTGAAATTCACTGCCATTCCCGCCATTCGGACGGCATGCCCACAGTAGAGACGATGATAAAAAAAGCATCTCGTAAAGTCGGGGCTCTTGCAATAACAGACCACAACACGCTTGCAGGCTATGAATACGCAAGGAAAATTTTAAGCAGCAAATCGAATTTAATACTGATCCCTGGAGCAGAAATAACTGCTTCGAGAAAATTAGACAATACAAAAATGTCAACACATCATACTTGCCATGTTCTTGCATTGGGCATAAGTGAACTGGAAAAAGGAATTGCGATGTCACCTGTTGAAGAAGTCATTGATTATATTCACGGACAGAGTGGCATAGCAGTAGCAGCTCATCCGTTTCGCCAGAGGCAGAGCATAAATGTGGATGATGCAAAGATGTTTGATGCTTTGGAAGTAATAAATGGCAATACGTTTCATGAAGGCAATAGAAAAGCAAAAGAACTTGCTTTTCAGCTGAAAATGCCTGCTACATCGGGCAGTGATGCGCATCTGGCAATAGATATTGGAAAATTTGCATTTCAGATAGAAGGGTCTACAACAGACGAAATAATTAGCAATATTAAAAAAGGGCGCCTTGTCCTGCCAGATAAAATGCCCTCGCGCCTTCATCTTACAATACGTAAAACTGGCGGCAAGGCCTTTCGAAAGTTAAGCAGATACAAGAGAAATTACTGATTATTCTAATTGGCAATTGGTGTAATTGCTTAATTCTTCAAAAGATAATACGCCTTCAATTCTTTCGCCATTTTTGAACTCCCATGTTGGATAAGCTTCTATACCAGTCTGGTTGCAGACTAATGTTTGCCCGGCTTTATTTGACAAAGAACACTCTGTATAATTAACATATTGCCAACTGCTGCCGAACATTTGTTTCTGGCTGTTGGTGAATGAACACCAATAAGTCCCCCATAATCTTGCTCCATTGTCTGACAAACATTTGGCAAAATCATCACGGTTTTCAGGCATTTTTATTGCATTTCCTGTGGCATTAAAACCAATGAAACTCGATAAAAATATAATTATAGCTGCAACTAAAGCTAAAATGATCATAATAGATTTCATATTTTATATAATTGGAAAACTACATATAAAAAGTGAATCTTCACGACGCTAGCCAATGACGCTTTCAGCGTCTGCCTTATAGTCAACCAAGAAAAGAATCATAAAATGTTTTCTAGTTTGCTATGCGGGAGGCAAATAAATTATACAACAATGAGTTTACAACTCATTGTGTACACAAAGACTTCGAAGAAATCTTTATTGTATAGTTGTTATTTATTTGGCTCACTACAACCGGCATGCATCTACTTTTATTTCAATGTTTTACATCTATAGTAGCTATAATTCAGCTTTTTTCTATGAATTTTGCTACCTTTATCCACGGGTCTATTGAAACTTCATTGTCAGACGTGCGCAGCGTGTCAAGCTCGTATATAACAAACAGTATAAAGATTATTGCAATCGTCATTAGCATGCTGGATGCTATTGCAGTAATATAATCCGGTACGTTTAAAAATGTCAGGCCTATTATTAGAATTATTGAAAGAAAAATGTTAAGCGCCCACTGGAATTTAGACAGGCGTGTTCTTGAGAGGATTAATTGCATATTTCTTGCTGTTGATGCTATTCTTAGCTCTTCACTAACATCGTCGAAAAGCTCCACGTCTTTTGCGCCCTTCAACTTCATGCCTGCTACTATTTCTATCATATCACGAAATTTTTGGTGCGTTTTTTCACTGTTCCAATAGTCCGGCCAGTCAATTTTTGGCACTTCTTTGCAGTATTCTATTGCTTTTTGCCTTAATTTTTTAACAGAAAATTTATCTGACATGTGCTTTGCATATATGTACATTGTTGTCATGCTGTTTGTTTCTTCTGATACAGCATCCCTTATCTTGCTAAACCTTTCCCATGCATTGCTTATTGCGAATGCTGCCATTATGCCGTATATCAGGCCTACTACTGTGAGAAAAACACCCATCTCGCCTATGGAAAGGACCCTGAAATTGTTGAATGAGAGAACGAATGCTATTAAGATAGCAACAACCATCCCTATTACAACTCGCATAAAATATTTCTTTTTCTCCGGTATTAATAGCTACCAAGGAGTTTTTTTGACGTGCATTGCATAGTATCCTATTAGGTTTGCCAGCCAGTGTATGACAGGCGTTAGCACAACAAGAATTATCCATATTTCTATGCTTATTGGCGCTACCAAAGAAACGAGCAATAATGCTACAATTACAAAACCGAGCTGGTCCATTATCGGTGCTGATGCGCCGCGTTCTAATCTTACCCTTCTTTTTATGAACGAGCCTGCTATGTCTCCGATCATTGTTCCTGCAACCAATAAAATTACAATAGCCGGCGTTATTGTAAGAAGGCCGAGATCTTTTCCGCCTACAGATAACGGGATGTAAGGCTGTACTAATATCTGAACAGCGCCATAGAACAAGCCGAAAAGGATTCCGGCTACCGTGCCTTCAATTGTTTTTCCATCACCAAGCAACCTGCGATTATGAAACATTTTCCCTTTGTCAAGCGGCCTATGGCCTGCAATTAGCGGCGGAAATGCATTGGCAGCATAGGCCGAGCCTACAAGCCAAAATGCCTGTGCTAAAAGCACCTCAAGCATTGAAATACCTCTGATATTTCGATCCGATAAGCATTTTAATAATTCTTGCTTAAAGGATAAAAGAGCCTTTTCTTTCGTAGCTATAGAACTTATGCTACAAAGAAAACCCTCGGGAAAAGAAAACAATATTAAAAAGTCAAGAGAAAAGAAATGTATTAAATGATAATTATGAAAATAGCAATGTTTACAGACGCTTACAGGCCGCAAATAAATGGCGTTGTAACGTCCATAGAAAATTTTTCAACAGAACTCAGAAAAATGGGCCATGATGTTGTCATATTTGCCCCAAAATCTGTTCAAAACACAAAGGACGACTTGTACACTTACAGGTTCAGCTCTGTGCCTTTCAGGGCGTATAAAGAATATAGAATAGCTGTACCGTACCAGATTGTCACAGACACGAAAATTCCAAAAGATTTCGATATTGTGCACGTTCACAGCCCTTTTTCTCTTGGCTTTTTAGGCCTCAGGTTTGCAAAACATTATGGAATACCTTCTGTTGGAAGCTTTCATACGTTATTTCCAGAATATCCACACTATGCTGTAGGGCGGCTTAGCAGGCTTAAGGAAATAAGGCACGCCTTTAGGAGAGTTACATGGACATATCTTTCCAGGTTTTATAACCAATGCTCTGCTGTCATATCCCCTTCAGAAACCATGACAAAAGAGATAACATTGCACGGAATAAAAAACATATTTACTGTTCCTAACGGGGTGAAACAAAGGAAAATCTACGGCAGCAAAAAATCTATCAGGAAATCTTACGGCTTTGCAAATGATGATAAGATCATGCTTCATGTAGGCAGGATAACAAAGGAAAAAAACATAGATTTTATAATAAAAACATTGTCAGAATCGCTGAAAAACAATGCTAATTACAAGCTTATCATAGCTTCTGACGGACCCTATAGAAAAAGCATTGAAGAGCTTGCGGAAAAACTTAATCTAAAAGGAAATGTAATTTTTACAGGGTATCTTGACGACAAAAAACTGGAAGATTATTATTCTTTAGCGGATGTTTTTTTGATGGCTTCGCGCAGCGAGACTCAGGGTTTAGTCCTGGTTGAAGCTGCAATGGCCATGCTCCCTTCTGTTGTTCTTGACGCTCCTGTAATAGGGGATTTTGTCAAGGAAAACGGCACCGGAATAGCAGCAAAAGAAGCGGATTTTGCAACTGCAGTTGATGCGATGATAAAGCAAAAGCCTAGAAATATAGAGAAAAAATGCATTGCGGCAGCAAAAAAATATGAAATACAAAGATGTGCCAGGCAATTGCTGAAAGTGTACGAGAGCGTTAGAAGATAGGCTATGCGTCTATTGCTATGTTTTTCATCTTGTTTCAACAGAGCCATTTAAGGCTCTTTAGAAATCCTATGCTAAAGCATAGCCGTGAGACGTATTGCCTTTTGCAATACGTCTAGCTGGCCTGTACACAAACATGTGTACAGGTCTACGGCTATGCTTTTCTTTGAGGGTTTCTAAAGAGCCCCATTTAATTATCTTTCAGGACTTGTTTCCCAGTAATCATGTATCGGCTTGTTGTTCAGCAAAAACATGAAAGTTGATTTTGCATAGGTCTTTACAAGATGAAATAAGCCGACTTTTTTTGCCCTGCGCGCTGATGTGTATACGTGTATATCTGCAAATACAAATCTTGAATGCTTGGAAACTCTTTTTGCCAGCTCGTGGTCTTCGTTTGTTACAAATCTTGGGTCAAAACCCCCAGATTCCCTGAAAATATCTGCTCTATACGCAAAACAGCTGCCTGCTGTCATGGGCTTTCCCAGTGCTATCATAAGCCTTACTATATAGTTTGTTATTTCGTAAGAAAGCGACTCGCCAAACGAATTTGCGTCATGGGCGTGCAGATGAAATATGCAGCCGCCAAAATCACTGATTTTTTCCATGTCTTTCAAAAAATTTTTCCCAAACCTTACGTCAGCGTCTGCAAATATAAATACGCTGCCTTTTGCCATGGCAGCTCCTGCGTTTCGTGCTGCAGCAGGGCCTTTTCTTTTTTCATTCAGCACGCAGGCGCCCATCTTTTGGGCCAGTTCTTTTGTGTTGTCGCTGCTGTCAGAGTCTACAACAATGATTTCATAGTTTCGCACAGACTGCAGTTTTATGGATTTTATGCAGTCTTCTATGTATTTGCCTTCGTTCAGAGTAGGTATTATGAACGAGAATTTAACTTCCATAATCTTATTGCTGCGCAAAGCAATAAAAACGGATTTGCATGTATGGCTGCAAACAATCAGAGCTTGTTGGACCGTCAGAGAGCTTTGCTCTCTGCACGTGAATCCAAGGGTTCAAAACGGACCCGCCGGGATTTGAACCCGGGTCTTAAGCTGATTGCCACTGGCAATGAAATGCCAGATGACCGCAAGCTCAAATTCTTTATGCTCCCAAAAACCTTGATTTTCAAGACATCCAAGCTAAACTACGAGTCCTACAGTAAGTAAATTACCAGCTCTATTTTAAAAAGGCTAGTAAGTATATTCAAACTTTATGAAAGCCATTATAATTCCAGGCAACGGAAATACTGATATTTCTGAGAACTGGTTTTCATATGTAAAGAAAAAACTGGAGTATATGGGAATAGAAGTAATAGCAAAAAATATGCCTGATGCAGATTTAGCGCGCAGAATGTATTGGATTCCATTTATTGAAAAGGAACTAAAAGATGATAGGAATGCAATCCTAATAGGACATTCATCTGGCGCTGTTGCTATTCTAAGGTATTTGGAGAATCACAGCGCATTAGGAGCGGTTATAGTTGGAGCTTGTCATACAGACCTTGGGGATGAAAAGGAGAAATTAAGCGGATATTTCGATGATAAATGGCAATGGGATAAAATACGGCAAAACGCAAAATGGATTATTCAATTTGCATCTACGGATGATCCTTTTATATCAATAGAAGAGGCGCGATTTATCAGAGATAAAATAAAATCCGATTATCACGAATATACCGACCAAGGCCATTTTGGAGCAGATGTCAAGAAAACGGAGTTTCCAGAAATCGTAGAACTCATAAAGAAGAAGACTACAAATTCCGGCTAGAAATTCGTGGCAAGCTTAATGATTAATTTATAGTCCTTTGCGTAGCATGATGTATAGTGCAAACTCCTTATAGATTTATGCATTATTATGAGGTATAAGCAATAAAAATCTATAATAGATATGTTTATGCTGATAATTTTAGCAGCTTTTATCAGCCTAAATGACAGAACAAGTTAGGCTGATGGTTTTAAATATTTTTATCAGCCTAAATATAACATGACATTGAGAACAAAAATCATCAGCGGTAAAATATACTATTACATTGACTTAAGTTATTTTGTTTCGAATAAGTCTAAAACTTTCAGCAAGTATGTAGGTGCAAAAAAACCATTACAAAATGAGGCAGCAAAAATAGAAGATTCATTCAAGTCAGAGATAATATCAAAACTAGCTGGAAAACATTATGATAATAAATTGATATCAAAAGACGACCTGATAAAAGCCCTGCTTTTTCGTGATGCTTTTAACAATAAATTTTCTTCACTTTCTGGCATACAGAAGCGAAAATATGAAGTTGACAGCACAATTCTTTTTACGTTGACAACGCTTACGACAGAAGATGTTAGTGTCAGCCTGAGCGATGTGCAGAATGCTTTTGAAAAAAAGAGACAATTAAGCATGCGCGAGCAGATAAGCGAAAACATGCTTAAGGCTGTAGAAATGATAAAAGAAAATCACATTCTTGACAAAAAATATTTGTTTGAACTGCACAGGACGATAATGGCGAGCTTTGAAGGAAAAAACCCCGGCAAAATGAGGAGACAGCAAGTCTATTTACGCATGCAGGATACAAAAAATCCTCTTGGAAAAGAAATCGCCTACAGACCGCCGCATTATAATAAATTGGATAAATTTATCGATGAGTTTGTTGAGTGGTATATATTAACAAAATTGAATCCCATTGAAAAGGCGGCTTTAGCGCACTATAAGCTTTATAAAATTCACCCGTTCCTTGATGGGAATAAGAGAATATGCAGGCTAATACTAAATAAGACTTTGCTGGACGAAGGCTTTCCGTTACTTAACATTTCGGCAAAAAAAGAGCCGTATTTTCAATCTTTAATCGACTCGGTTGAAAAAGATGCACCGAAAAAACTTGCAGACTTTACGCTAAAGGAATTCTTCAGGCAGACTAGAGGGTTTTTGGCGTTGCATGTAGATTAGGTAAACCTCTACAAATGGTTTTAAAAGGTTACTGTAAATAAACACTGATGAGACGCCTGCCAACGACGCACTTCGTGCGTCCATACACAGGCGTCGTGTCGTTAGAGGTAATAGTAATGTCGATAAAGTGCTCATCTTGCCACATAAACTTGCTGTCTGAAGAGGAATTTACGCAGTTTAACTGCCCTTCTTGCATGAGCAAGATAATAACAAGATGCAAGACATGCAGGAAAAAGAGCAATATGTATAATTGCGACTGCGGGTTTGAAGGGCCGTAGCTAGCCTTTCTTTTTGTAAAAAGAAAGGTTACCGTATCCAAAGAAAAACTTAGGACAAAGAAAGCGCTTGCGGAAAGAAATAAATATTATTAATAAAATTGGTGATTTGTATGGGTTTGGTTGCAGCTGTTTTCAAATTGATGCCTGAATCTGCAGGCGATTTAGGGCAGATAAAGGAACAAATTAAGGCAAATTTCCAGGTGCAGGACATGAAAGAAGTGCCTGTTGGCTTTGGAATAAAGATGCTTGAAGTAATGATAATTTTTGACGACAAAAAGGGCATTGGCAACATTGAGGAAGAATTAGCAGCGATAGAAGGAATAGCAAGCATAGAATCAGGCGATGCAACGCTCATATAATAACCTGTTGAAAATAGCCTATTTTTATACTGCCTTTATAATTAATTTATGCAAAAACTTACAAAGCAGTTTTTTTCTGACATGAAAAACGATATAGAAAAATCGCCTTACAAAAACAAGATAGTTTCTGTAATTGCCATAGGCTCTGCCGTTACAGGAGAGTTCATAAAAGGCAGAAGCGACCTTGACATGGGCGTTGTTGTAAAAACGCGGAAAGACAAGAAAACTGTTGATAAATATTTTACTAATCTTATTGGAAAAATTGACAAAAAATATGGGCTGAACTTGAAGAGAAAGGAAAAAATGGATTTTATGGACGGCATCTGGGGCACTATTTTTGGCGGCACAATAAGGTATTACAGGACGCACGTCATGATTGTTTCCCTCGATGACATTGATTTCATAAACCAGAAAATAAACGACGCTAAGCTAATGTTTTTTCTTACCATAGCCACAAGTTTTAACTTGTTTTTGCGTGAAATGAAGTACTCAAGTTTCAACGTCTATGGAAAAGATATCAGACCGCTGATAAAGACGCGACAACTGGATTTTTACGACGCAGCAAAGCTTTTTTCCAACGCGCTTTTGTTCTGGTTCATGTCTATTTCGAATTTTTTAGACGTAAAAGAGTCCATAAGAAACGCCTCAAAGGCATGCATTTTTGAATCAGAGCACGAGCTTGCTGAAATGCAAAGGCGCATTGGAAGCAGGAAAGAAAACATAAAAGACTGGAAAAAATTTGTTAACGACAAACAGTTTTCAGACCATCTATCAAGGGCATTGTACTACAAGACTCACCCGCAAAAAATAACAAGACAGGAACAGGCAAGCTTTATAGCAAATTCAATCAAGTTCCTGATCGGCACGCATATGATGCTTTTTAAAAGGCGGCTTTTCAAATAATCCTATGGGAAATGACATCTTTGAAAAAATACACAGCACTTTTTCTGCTGTCGCAACATCATTGGGATACAATGAGGTGCACGGGAGGATAATATCTTCCCTGCTTGTTTCAGAAGGCCAGATGTCGCTGCAGGACTTGTGCAATGCTACGGGTTACTCGCCTGCGTCTGTTTCATTATCGCTGGATTTGCTTGAATTGATAGGCATAATCAAAAAAATGAAGCACAGGGGCGACAGGAAATTATATGTAAAATTAGATGGAGATCTAATAGAGGGATTGAGAACAGCCCTGCTTTTCAAGCTTCAGAAAGAGATAAAGGGAACGCTGATAGAGCTGGATTCTTATAAAGATAGCTCAAAAGCCAAAAATGCTGTTGTAAAACTTGAAAGAGAAATCAAGAGGCTGGAAGAATATGTAAACAAACTGGCTGACGTTCCAGTACCAAAACGGTAAAGACTTTCAGCAAATATAGCTTATTTTCAGCTTTTCTTTTTGGTACGGTAGCTTTTTCTTTTCTAAAAAGAAAAAGGTAGCATGGGAGTACAATTTACAAAACTTATACAGGGGCAGAAGATAGAGCTGAAGGATTTGGAGAATAAAAAAATTGCAGTTGACACCTTTAACTGGCTTTACCAGTTCTTGTCAATAATACGCCAGCCTGACGGCTCTCCTTTGCAGGATTCTCAAGGCAGGGTAACTTCTCATCTGTCTGGGCTTTTCTACAGGTCATTAAAACTAATGGAAGCTGGCATTCAGCTTGCGTATGTTTTTGACGGAGAGCCGCCAAAGATAAAGGCTGTTGGCGAAAAGAGGAGAAATACCAGAGAGGAGGCAAAAAAAGAGTGGGAAAAGGCCTTGGAAGAAGAGGATTATGAAAAGGCAAAAAAATACGCAATGAGAAGCACTACGCTGAACAAAGAGATAATAGAAAGCGCCAAGAGACTTATAGAAGCCATGGGTTTGCCGTGCATACAGGCGCCGAGCGAGGGCGAGGCTATGTGTTCCTACATATGCGCAAAAAAGGACGCTTATGCTGTTGCCACGCAGGACTATGATTCTTTATTGTTCGGAGCGCCAAGAATTGTCAGAAACCTTTCATTGTCACAAAAAACAAGCGAGCCTGAAATGGTGCTTTTGGATGAATCTTTAAAAAAATTAGAATTAAACAGGGAACAGCTGATATCTCTAGCAATATTAATAGGTACAGACTACAATCCCAGCGGTGTGCGCGGTCTTGGGCCTATGAAAGCGCTGCAAAGGGTAAAAGACAAAAAGACAACAAAAAAAATTTTTGAGGACGTTGTGTGGGACTTTGAAGTGCAGCCGGATGAGATAATTGATTTTTTCAAAAACCCGCCTGTATGTGAGTATAAGCTTGGCTGGAAGGAACCGGATGCAAAGAAAATAAAGCAAATAATGTGCGACCAGCACGAATTCTCAGAAGAGCGCATGGATTCTGCCATGCAAAAGCTCAAAGAAAACAAGCCTAAGAATAACTCGCTTGGAAAGTGGAGCTAGCCTTT
>DATDTP010000053.1:0-22995 GCA_035290775.1 archaeon
TTCTCCTTGCTAGTTATGCAGGAAAAAGAGATTGCGGCGGAAAAGATAAGGGCTATTATAACAAGGGACAAAGCCAGAGACCTATATTACCTGTGGTCAATGATTGCGAAAGGCGTTGAAGTGGACAAAATCACTATATCAAAAAAACTAGAGTATTACGGCATAAAATTTGATTATGATGAATTCTCAAAAATATTGGGCAATAAAGAAGCTGCGTGGGAAAAAGACCTGAAACCGCTTCTAAGAAACATCCCGGAATTCAACGAAGCCAAAAAGCTCATTCTGAAAGAGGCAAAAAAATGGAGCTTCCAAAAAAAGAATCGATAACAGGCGTCCAGACTGGCTACTATGCAATAAACAAAAGTTTTAAGCGGACTAATTTAGTACTAAAATTGAATACAACATAAGCAAAACGCATTTTTTTTGTTAAAAATTTATTTAGGGAACAAAATAATCATCTATACACTTCAATCATCTGATAGTTTGCATTGTATTTTTCCATGAGCTGCATGAACTTGTCCTTGTGTTGCGATGGCAGCATTATAGCGCTTTTGCCTATTTTTTCAGAATCAAATTTTTTAATCATGCCTGCATAGCGCTTCTTGCCTACAGAATAGCCGTAAAGCTTATTGAGAAAAGCGCCCCGCGCTTTTGGCGCTTCCCATGACATTATGAAATGCTGCTCCAACTCTTTCTTTTCTATTCCTGACTTATAATTCCCGTACAATACTATTCCTGTGCTTATCATGCTCCTTTTCAGGTCTTTCCATTCGGCTAATTTGCCTACTATGCAATTTATTTTGTTGTCTATTCCTTTGAGCTTGAATTGCAGCGCTGTCGTTGATGTATAAAATTCTTCCACAATTTTATTTACTGAGCTCCTTAGCTTTGTCTCCTGCGTCTTTTTTATATTGACATCAAAAAACAAATCAACATCTGATTCTTTTGCTGCCCTGTTCTGTGCTATGCTGCCGAATAAAACAACTGTGTTTATTTTTTCCATGGTTTTGTCGTCAAGCCTGCTTATAATGAAATAAGCCGCAGCTATAGCATAATTTTTATAATCATTCATTTTAATCGCCTTCTGATATAATTTTCTTGATTTCCAGAAAATTGTCTATCTTATCCCTGAGAATTTTGTCGTCTTTCAACGGGGCGCCATAAACAAGATCATTCCTGTCTTTTTCTATTTCACGAGCGATTGACAGCAGCTCAAATATGTGCGGTATTTCATCAAGATTTTTTGTAACAACCGCAGAAATCCTTAGACTTATATTTTTATCATTGAGCTTGAACCACTCATGCTTCAGCGATGCACCAGGCTTCATGACATGAAATTTATGAAAATATAGCTCTATTGCATGCTGAATGCCAAGCGACGTCATTGCTGCTATTCTTCTTTGATGGTCTAGCAGATTGCCCTCTAATGCTTCCTTTATTGTGCTATCAACTTCCTTTAGCGCCTCTTCATGTTTTTCATTCTGCATCTTAATATTAAGACATATGTCTTTAAATAACTAATATATTGAAAATTAAGACATCTGTCTTAATTATAAACAGAACCTGGTCTATGTTTGTAATGTACTTTAATCCTTTTTCTTTATAGTTCCACTATGGGACGAATAGAACGTGTTAAATTTGATGTTGTGAGGCCTACAGAATACTTTCCAAGCTTTGCAGAGGTTACAAGGCGCTATGGCGATGATATCAGCGATGATACAATTAGATACGTACTATGGTTTCATCTTCATGACAGAGTTCAGCAGCTTGGCCCTTCTGTCGGAAAAGTTAGCGGCGACGAAGTTCATGTAATTGACGGCCACCATAAATTGATTGTAGCAGACTTACTCGGGATGCCAGATGCTGAATTTTACCTTCCGGATAACGAGGCAGACTTTATTTTACCAGAGATGTTTTCTTTTTTGCATCGCGGCGCTTTAACATCAATGAACTTAAATATCGCATACCGATCTCGACGCCTTAATGTAAACGTAGAAGCTGCTGCAAGAGATGGCATTAGAACTGTAAATGAGCTTAGAATGCAGTACCCGAAACTGCAAAACTTAGCTGACGCGGCAAGCCACTATGATTTTACTTCATTAAGGACTGCAGAATTGCCTCCGCCATTTATTGAAAGATCTGGCGGTATTGTTGATGATGCTTAAGCAACAATAACAGCCAAGAGGACTGTGCTTGCTGTGGCTGTTATGAGGCCTATCTTCTGGTGGCGTTCGATTATTTCCTTGTTTATGAAAATTCCTAAAAGAACGGCCAAAGCTATGTAGCTTTCTGACAAGGCGATTGCTATGGCTATTGGAATCATTGTTGTTGCTATGGCAAAAGAGATCCATGCAGCGTTGTCAAAAATACTGACAGCAAGGATGAGCTTTTTGTTTTTCTTGAAATCATTGACAAGCTTTCCTGTCCTATGGTTGAGGATTATGTAAAATATGCATATAGCGGATATTCCGACATCCAGGAACCAGTTTGCCAGCAAAGGGTTTGTGATGCGCGATGCAAAGCCCATAAGGAAATTTGCAATTCCCATCAGGGTTGCACCTATTGCCATGAGCAGCACGCCTTTCTCAAGCCATATTTTCCGCTTGAAGTGATGGGATTTTACTGAGACCAAAACAAGCCCTATAATCAGTGTTGTAACTAGAAAAATCTCTGTTGCTTGCAGCCCCTCGTTCACCACAGCAAAAGCGAGTACTGTTGTAACAGGCACTTCCAAAGCGAGGAAAGGCTCGGCAATTGCCAGCTTGCCCTTTTTCAGCGCTTCAAAATCAAGGATTGCTGCAAAAAGCATCACGACGGACATTGTTATCATAATGATAAATGTGCTGTCTGTAAAGCTCGCAAACAAGTCAGCATACACAAAAGGCGACAAGATTATAGCGCCAAAGAAGACTATTACAAACAGCGCTTCCCAATCGCCGATTTTCCTGGTTGTGCGCTGTATCAGAAAATCTCCAATGCCCCAAGAAAACAGCGCTGCGACTGCAAATATTACGCCCAGTTCAAGCATAAGTCTACTTGCTGAGATCGACTTTTATACTTTTTTGACAAGGCAGATGCATGAAGTTATATCCTATTTTGCTTGCGATTGGGCTTTCTGGCGTCCCGAAATATGTGATGAGAGGACATGAAAGAACAGTTGAGTTTAAAGGGTATGCAGATGTTGATTGCGATGGCATGGCTGAAGATGTTGAAGTTTACGGGCGCAGAAGTTCAAGAGGGTGCAGCACAGCTATAATAATAAGGAAGCAAGGTTCAACATCCACGATGAAGAATATCAATGGATATCCTGTTGGCAAGATAAAGATAGAAGGGCATGAAGTTTCTTTTGATATTGACACAGACGGCGACATGAAGGCTGATGGCCATTACAGATATCCTTCGTGCAATTCGAACCAGTAGTATAATAGTATCTCCGAAAGTGAGGTGTATGCCATACTGCATACACCTCGGTGGAGGATTACTGCCAAGAGGGCAATAATCCGACTTTCGGAGATACGGTATAAAAACTATTCTATCATAGCAAATTCATGGGAAAGATTGTAGAAATGCATACAGACGGTTTAATGGCAACAGATCGTATACGCTACAGTTCTCTTGCAAATATATTTGGGTTTTATTTTGCAGGCAAGGAAGGCAATCTTGCACCGCCTGCTGTCAGGCCGCAAGGCCGTATTATTGACGGAAACAACAGGAGTGTTACTGCATTAGTTTTTGGCAGAACCCCCATAAAAGTTTACGAGGCTCAAGGCCAAGAGGATTTGATGACAAAAGATTTATTGCCTTATGTACCTCAAGAAGTGCTTGATTCTATGAATAGACTGATACTTTACAGGACTGATTATTCCAATTGCACTGAATTGAAAAAATTTGTTGCGCAATACGACTGGCTCAAGGACGAAAAAACAGCGAAAGAGCACGTTAAAAACTGGATGAATTATTATTGCTATGCGGCTCAGCCTTATCCTTGGTAAACCCTTTATTAGCTTTTTTGTAATAGTAGTATTATGAAACCAGATGAAGTTGATGATTATGGTGTTGTCCACACAAAGTGGTGCGGGGACGACGGCAGGACGGCGCTTTATGCAGGATACAAGGTAGACAAGGACGACCCTATTATAGAAGCTATAGGCACCATAGACGAGCTGAATTCTTTCGTAGGCCTTGCAAGAAGCTTTATAGAAAACAATGAAGTCAATAAAATACTGCTTACAATACAAAAAGACTTGTTTGTAACTGGTGCTGACCTTGCGAATCCAAGAGAGGCGATGAAAAAAGGCCCAAGGCTGGAAGAAGAGCGCATTGGGTGGATCGAAAAAACCACTCTTGATCTGGACAAGGAATTGCCTGAGCTGCATAATTTTATCCTGGCAGGCGCATCCAGGGAATCGTCTTTTTTTCATGTTTGCAGGTCTGTTGCGCGCAGGGCTGAACGCAGAGTCCTGTCCACAAAGAAAAAAGGCACTGAAAACATAGTGAAATATTTGAACAGGCTTTCTTATTTTTTCTTCCTGATTGCAAGGGATTACAACCTGAGCCATGACATAACAGAAGACGAATGGAGAGGCAGCTGATAGATGAGGCTACACGAGTTTGCACTGACTGCAATGCTTTTTGCAGGATGCGCTGACGCAGGCAGGCAAGATTATTTAGCTGGCAATATTGTACCTTTTCCAAAAAAACATTTCTCTGATGAAATATCTTTTCATGCAGGCTGCTGCAGGCAAGTATTTGCATACGACGTAACTCTAGACGGCTTTAACACAACTACGTATGTTGGAGTTTTTAACGGAGAAACAGGAAACCTAATCGAGGGACTTTTTGTGAAAGGATATCCTACAGAGCTTCGATACGATCCTGCTGCGCAAAAAACTCCTTATATAATTTTCGACGTTGATTTTGACGGTGAACCAGATATTGCCTGGGATTTTCCTGCATGCACTGAAAACGCTTTGAGGAGCAAAATTTAAATGAGACTGGTTGGATTTGCACTGACTGCGATGCTTTTTGTAGGATGCGCTGGACACAGGCCTTACAATGCTCACAAGTACAAGCCTGACATGGCATTTTCTGGTTACAGTGATATTGACTGCGACGGAAAGCCCGATGAAGTTTTTGTTGCAACAAGCGGACTTTCTGAAAACAGCATTGTATGCTCAAACTATAAGTGCGTTCAATTTCCCGGTTATGCACGCAGCGTGAATTTCGGGTATGACCGCGTAGTGATAGATTCTGAAGCTGACGGCATAACATATCATGTTTATTATCAAACATGCAAGCCAAAAGGCACGAGGGTATGATTTTTGAATTCTTTTGTGAAAGTAAAGAATTCGAAAAGACATGCTATAGTAAACCGCATGTTATAAAGGGCATTTCATTTTTTAACTTGAGAATTCAATAGATATTATGGAAGTCCAGCACTTTTCAACGCTTAATGACGGCAGATTTTTTGCAGATATAGACATTGGCGTTTCCGGCAAGCCTGAAATTTTACAGGCTGAGCTGCGCTACATAAAACAGGGAAGTATCATGAACATTCACCACACATTTGTTCCCGAACAGCTAAGGGGCAGGGGTCTTGCAGAAAAGCTTACCAGAACGGCTTTTGACTATGCAAAGAAGCACAACATGAAAATAAAGCCCACATGCCCTTACATTGAAGACACTTTTCTCAAGAAGTTCCCTGAATTGAAAGCAATGACAGTGCCCGTGAAATAATTTTTATATTTTAAAATTTATAGTCAATTCAGTAAGTCAGTGGACTTTAACTTACTGAATCTCCTTAATAGTAAATTCAATAAAAGTTTACTTATCAACTGAATTTACTATTAAGCAACTTTGTTGAAATCCTCAATAAAAAAACATCAGCGGAGACGTATACGCATGTTGCGTATGCATCAAGTAGAGGCATTGCATTCTGGCAATGCCTCTCCCGCTGATGTTTTACCATAGGATTTCAACAAAGCGTATTAAGCAACTCTTTTCATTAGCCCAGAAAAATAATCTACCCAAGATCTAACGTATTCTATTGGATTTTTTATCGCATCTTTGTAAGACATTAAATCGTGAGGCATGCCTTCTCTTTTTGCAGCTTCTGACACTACACGAACAACTGCATTTTCATAAGCATCCTTTATACTCCTGCAGCCGCCTTTTCTTAAGCCGTCCCTGGCTGCAAACAAGAAATTTTGCAAATAAGGCTCTACAGGCCCTACAAATTCAACAAAATCATCTACTCCTTCCTCAAATCTCATGTGGCCATAGCGATTTTCCATCCATTGCCTTGCCTTTTCTGAACCTTCTCCCCAATATGGCTTTCTAGGCGGATTTTTTTTATAATCAACATCTGCGGGGCTTTCTTTTGTACCTGCAAATATGCGCCCGCTCATTATAGCATCAGCGCCTAATGCATAACCTACAACCAGATGCTTAGGCCTTGAAAAGCCACCATCGCCCAATATTGGAACATAATAACCATATTCATTAAAAAATTCATCCCTTGCATGTGCAACTTCATCGATTGCACTTCCCTGAGGTTCTCCTACGCCTATCACATCCTGAGTTTTACATATGCTACCAGGCCCCATTCCAATACCAACACAAGATGCACCTAGCTTTGCTAAAAACAAAAATCCTTCCCGTGTGACAATATTTCCTGCCCCGACAGGTATGCTTTGGAAATTTTTACGCACCCATTCCAGAGTTTCTTTGACATATGGAGAAAATGCCTGGGATGTTGTTATGTATAGAAAAGAAGATCCTGCGTCTACAAGCGCTGGAACACGCTCTTTGTAGTCGGATGTGTTTATTGCATCACCGCCAACGTATCTTTTTTCTTTGTCTACAAGCGCATGCGGGTTTCTTTTGTGGCCTTCTATGTCCTTTCTGAACACCATATATTTTATCCTGCCGTCGTCCAGCAAAACAGGCACGCTGCCGTGATGACTAGTTCTTAAGAAAGCATCAGCGCTTTTCAGGTCTTCTCTTATTTCCCTATAATTAGCTACAACCATTCTACTCCTTGGTATCATTCTTTCATCGATACGCATTCCACGGTGCAGTTCCCTATCATAATCATTTGCTGTTATGAATCCGACTACATCTGTATCTAGTGTGCCATCGCGCGTAACGGGAAATGTTGAGTAGCCCTTGACTTCTGATAGCCTGTACAAATCTTCTATTAACATTTCTGGGCCAACGACAGTTGGCGTTACAAAGCCCGCCTTTTTGTTTCTTACCGCACTTCTTTGCTCGGCCTGATTTTTTATAGGCTGGCTGCAATGGGACATTGCAAAGCCGCCCATTTTTGCAAGAGCAACATTAAGATCAGGGCTAAAAACTGCTTGCATAGGTGCGCTTACGATGCCTATATGTAATTTGACTGCAGGCTTTTCGCCTTTTCTGAACCTTACAAGAGGTGCAGATAAATCAACTTCTTCGCTGGAGCTCAACGGCATGTAGCCAGGGCGCACTAGGAAATCATCAAGTTCAAGCTCAGAAAGTGCCCGGCCAGGCTTATCAATTATTTGTTTTGCCATCTGTTATCTAACAGAAGAAAATATTAATAACTTGTCAAATTTTTGCACACGGCACTTATGACATTGCTAATAAAATAGATATATATAATTTCTAGTTCTAATTTACATGGTAATAATAAATGAACGATTTGGCTGTTATAGGCGCTCAATTTGGCGATG
The DNA here is from genome assembly GCA_035290775.1 of archaeon. Taxonomy (GTDB): domain Archaea; phylum Aenigmatarchaeota; class Aenigmatarchaeia; order GW2011-AR5; family GW2011-AR5; genus JACQNW01. Next base: position 7,716 of record DATDTP010000053.1, read on the forward strand.
AAGGAAAAGGCAAGATTGTAGATATTCTTTCTCAAAGATTTGATGTTGTTGCCCGTTATCAGGGCGGCCATAATGCAGGCCATACTGTTGTTGTAGAAGGAAGAAAACAGGTTTTGCATAATGTGCCATGCGGCGTTGTAAGAGGAAAAACTTATATTATCGGAAATGGATGTGTTGTTGACCCTGACGCGCTTATGTCTGAAGTTTCCGATCTAGAGCGCGGCGGAATAGCATTAAACGATAAATTATATGTTTCTAACAGGGCACATGTCATACTTCCTCATCATATATACATGGAAAGGCTTGCGGAAAAAGCAAAGGGCGAACATAAAGTTGGAACTACTATGCGAGGCATAGGCCCTGCGTATACAACAAAGGCAGAAAGAACAGGAATACGATTTTGTGACATAGAAAGTGGCGAGCAGTTTTTAACAGAAAAGCTTGAAGAGCTTTATGCTGTGCGCGGGTTTCCTAGAGCAGGAATTGAAGGCGCTTTTGGCAGCAGTGAAAAAGAAGCAGCAAGGCTTGTTGAAATTTATGGCAAATTAAAAGAAAAAGGCATGCGTTTTCAGGACACTGTTTCTTTGATCAATGAATTAGGCAAAACACAGAGCATACTTTTTGAGGGTGCTCAGGCTTGCTGGCTGGATGTTGACCACGGCACTTATCCATTTGCTACTTCATCAAGCGCAACTATTGGCGGCGCGCATACAGGAACCGGATATGGAAAAAGGATTGAAAAGGTTTTAGGCATAACAAAGGCTTATTCAACAAGAGTTGGCGGCGGACCGCTTTTAACAGAAATGAATGAAGGGTTTGCAGGGGTTATAAGGGAAAGGGGCGGAGAATATGGAGCATCAACCGGCAGGCCGAGAAGATGCGCCTGGTTTGATGGTGCAATGAACAGACATGCCACTAATGTTAGTGGTTTTGATGAAATTGGCGTTATGAAAATAGATGTTTTAGACACGCAAACTGAAATACCTTTTTGCGTTGGATACAAACTAGACGGAAGAAAATTGCCTGATTATGCTTTACCTGACAGTCCAAATGACTTTGCACGCTGCGAACCAAGGTATATATTTGTAGATGGATGGCTTTCCCCGACAGCAGGCATACGGGACTTTGAAAAACTACCGCCAAAAGCGCAGTACTATCTTAAACTTATGCAAGGCGTGCATGAGAGGCCAATAACAATGGTTTCAACAGGCCCTGACAGGGACGACATTATTTATCTTCCTAGCGGAATAGCTTGATGAAACATCAAATATCAAACCTGTACATTTTTTCTGTATGTTTTCCGCCGTGCTTTTCATAAAATTTGTGCGCTTCTTTAAGCTCAAGCCCGCTGTCCAGCTTCATGACCTTTATTTTATTTTTCTTGCAGTAATCAGTAACAGCTTTCATAAGAGATGAACCAATGCCTTTACCTCGCATTTTTTTACTGACAACAAAATCTTCTATGTGTCCCCTATGCCACCCGTGCCTTATGTTTGGCAGCATATAGAAAGTTACAAGGCCTATTATTTCGCCTTTTTCTTCAGCGACAAATATTTTTGTATCTTTTCGCCTAGTTACTTCATTAAAGATTTTTCCGCTTTGTTTTGTATCTTCACTTATTTTTTGCATACCGTTTTTCCTGCTTACTTCTGCTCCCAGTTCATCTAACAGCATCAGGCATTTTTTCTTATCTTTAATTGTTGCAAACCTTATTTTCATAGTTATTGTTTGGTTTGTTACATATTTAAAAAATCATGCCTTATATGTCGAATGGTTTTTGAAATATTTGGCAATTATGCAAGCTATGCTGTAGGCATTGCAATAATCATAGCGTCATTTGTCCTAGCAAAAGTTTTCATGAAGATGTTTGAGAGATTTGTTTTGCACGTGACGTCCAAGACCCATACGCAACTTGACGATATGATAATACGCGCAATAAAGTGGCCTGTTTATTTTGCAATAGTATTGTTTGGCGTCTACATATCTGTTGATTATCTTGATTTTTTGGACGCCTATATTTCACTCATAAGCCAAGCTTTCTCTATTGCTTGGATACTTCTCGTTGCTTATGCTGTTGCAGGCATGATCAGCGCATTTCTTGAATGGTATAGGGAGGATATTGCGAAGAAGACGCACAGCAAAATAGACGACACAGCTGTTCCAATAGTCAGGAAACTGATAAAGGCCTTTATCTATGCAATAGCGCTAATACTTGTCTTGCACAGCTTTGGTGTGGAGGTCACGCCCCTGCTTGCTGGCTTGGGCGTTGGCGGCATTGCTATTGCTCTTGCCTTGCAGGGACCGCTCTCAAACTTGTTTGCAGGAACTTTTCTTGTTTCTGACAAGGCCGTAAAGTCAGGCGACTATATTCTTCAGCACTAATGTTGCAAGCACTAGCGACACAAGCGGTGTTGATGCCGCTATAGAACAAGTACAAAGTGATATGAATGCGGCAGGTGCTGCTATAGGCAGAGGTATTGCACCATCAGTGCGCGACTGTTTGCACAGAAATTGCGACGGAGTACGGAACCAGAGGGTATGCGTTAATACGTACTGGGATATTTGCGACTAAACAAATGCTAAAATCTTTTTTATTTTTTATAATAATTTACATATGTCTACGGCTACATGGTTAAGCTTTGCTTAACCTGTACTGACGAAATTTATTTCGTCATGTATGCTTTTCTTTGAGGATTTCTAAAGAGCTTCAAAAATTAATGTTCTTTACTATTAGATTCACTGAAAATTACCGTCAGATGAAAACAAGCGTTTGAAAAGACATCCATAATAAAACTACAGTTTCAACTACAAGTAAATAATATGATGGAATTTTACTTGCATTTTAAAACATCTTTGACGCTTACTTTCCCGCCTTGCGCGTCTTTTGTTGTGTTTTTGCTTGCGTCAAATCCAGAATAGACCAAAGGCTGTTCTGACGAAAAGTCCAGTAACACTGGCAGGTCGCCGATTTCGGCAATACCTAACTGGGAAAGCGCCATTTCGGCATCTGCCTGTTCATAACCTTCATACGATACAGGTCTTCCGTGTACATCATTTTCTGCCCTGTATTCTGGCTTCAAGCCCACTGGGAAACGTGTTGTGCAATCTGCTTGCGTTTTAATATAATCATCAAGTTTTCTGCATGGGACGCACCAGCTATATTTGCTGCTGTCGCCCATACGGATAGGACCGCCTTTTAATTCTATAATTTCCCCTCTTTTAGCGGCTCTTCTTATGTTATCTTCTATTTCTGCGCCTTTGCCTTCTGTCTGGTAGACGCCGTAATCTAATTCTACCGGCCTATTTTGTGCAGAAGTGTATTCTATAGACGCAGCTAATGCTGCTGCTGAAATAATGGCCAGCGGAGTTCTTAGATTCATACTTATAAGTAGTTACAAAAGCTTAAATATCTATGTTTACCTTGTTTTATGCCACGCTAGCTTACTCTATTTATCCTGCTTGTTGCCATTAATATTTCATGCACAATGAAGATTATGCCGATAAGACGCATAAGCGTCACCATGCTGATAACACGCAAATGCGTCATTCTGTCTCTGAGCGCGAGCTGCAGTTTCATGATATTTCAATAGCAAAATTGCTGCGAATTGCTGTGGAAGATAAGAGCATAATTTCCCTTGGGCCGGGCGAACCGGATTTTGCCATGTCGCCTGTCTTGCAAAAGCACCTGGGCACATTGAAAAAATACAATCATTATTCGCCGCCCGGCGGCAGGCATGAGCTGAAAGAAGCTATTGCCAAAAAACTTTTCAGGGAAAACAAGATAAAATGCGCGCCTGAAAACATTGTCGTGACGTGCGGCTCCCAGGAAGCGCTTACAATAGGCATAGCTGCAACTTGCGACGCGACAGAGAATATCTTGATACCAGAGCCGTCTTTTTTTGCATATCTCTCAACAGCAGAGCTCTTTGATGCCGTGCCTGTCTCTGTTTCTTCTTGCGAGGACAATGGCTGGCAGATTGACGCTGATGAAATAGAAAAATCAATTACAGAAAAAACAGAAGCGCTTATAATAAACAGCCCATGCAACCCTACAGGAGCTGTTTACACCAAAAAAATACTGGAAGAAATAGCCGACGTTGCAGTAGAGCACGACCTCTATGTTTTCAGCGACGAGGCATATGAAAAAATAATTTACGGCAAAAAGCACATTTCAATGGGAAGCTTCAACGGCATGCATGACTATGTAATTACCCTGCAAACTTTTTCAAAAAGCCATGCAATGGCAGGCTTCAGGGTTGGCTACTGCTGTGCACCGCTGGAGCTGGCAAATGCCATGAAGAAAACTCAGGTGTTCACAACAATATCTGCACCGACTGTTTCACAGATGCTTGCATTAAAAGCGCTCCAGAGCGGCAATGCTTATACAAAAAAGATGGTAGACGAATACAAAAAACGCAGGAATTTTACAGTAAAGAGGCTGAATGAGCTTGGCTTGCAGACGCAGATGCCTGACGGCACTTTCTACGCGTTTGCTAATATACAGGCATATAACAAAGGCAGAAAGACGCATTCTGCGTCACGCGACTTTGCTGAAATGTTGCTGAAAAAAGCAAAGGTTGCGTGCGTACCGGGAATTGACTTTGGCGTGCACGGAGAGGGATATGTAAGGTTCAGCTATGCTACAGACATGGGTAAGATAAAGACGGCAATGGACAGGATTGAGAAGGCAATAAAGGGATTGTAATTTCTTTGTAATGCTGTTGAAAAAACTTATTATATAAACGCATTCAATTAATTTCCTATGCTGAGAAGGGATTTCAAGGAAATGCTTGGCAGCGAACTGCTATCCAACACAGGCGGCATTATTGCAGGCACTTTGCTTGCACTTTTTTCAAATAAGATAGAATTGATACCCGGCCTGCTGATACTTATACCGGGTTTTCTAGAGATGAAGGGCTCAATAAGCGGATCTTTGGCAGCAAGGCTTAGCTCGGGCCTTGTTATAGGCGCTGTAAAGCCTGAAATAAAATGGAGCCATCTCATAAAAGGAAATGTCATAGCTGCCGTGTTTCTTGCGCTATGCGTAAGCGCAATTCTTGGCCTTACTGTGTATGGCGCATTGCTTCTCATAGGAATAAACAACTTTTCAATTGTGCTCATATCAATAACGGCAGGGGTTTTTGTAAATCTTATAGGAATACCGCTTATAATCTACCATACATTCAGAATTTTTAAGGAAGGCCACGACCCTAATAACATCATGGGGCCTTTTGTTACTGCCGAAGGCGATATGATAAGCATAGTAGCTTTGCTGATTGCTATAACGGTGATAGTATGAGAAAAAAGATGAATAAAATTACCAAGCACGCATTTAACAGGCTAAAGGCAGTTGAACGAGAAAAGCATCATCCTATCCTTCACAAGCTTCATGCGCGCCATAACATATCATATAAAACGCTTTTTTACATGAAGGAATACGGCCCCCACTCCCATGTCGCAGCAAACATAATAAAAGAAAGCATTAAGATACTCATTTTGACATCATTGATAAGCTCTATCGGAGGCATCAGCCTCAACAACGTGCAGGCAAAACTTTTGACAATACTTCCGCTAATAATACTTCTTCCTGCAATGAACAACATGATTGGCTCCATGGGAACTATTGTTTCATCGAAATTCACTACAATGCTTTATCTCAAGAAAGTCAGCGTAAAATGGTGGACTTCCCCTGAATTGCACAAATTATTTTTTACTGTTCTTGCTGTTGCAATGATATCGTCAGTTTATATTTCAATCCTTGCGACGGGAATTTCCGTGTATAGCGGCTATGCATTGTCAAGCACTATTGCGCTTGACGTGCTGTTTTTCTCATTAGTTTCGACTTTTATCATCGTTATCCTGATATTTTTTATATCTGTAACCGGCGGCATTTTTATCTACAAGAGAAAAGAAGACCCTAACAATTTTCTCATACCAATAGCAACTTCTGTGGCAGACTTAGGCAGCATGCTTATATTTGTATTTCTTGTGGGATTGTTGTTCTAATCAAGTTGTGCTGTAAGTCCGCTTGCGCTAACGCTGGTTAGTACCCCGTTTTCATCTGTTGAAAAATATACAGGCTTGTTTTCATTAATTGCAGTTTTTATGATTGCGGCTGCCTCTGTTACATTTTTTTGGCATTTTGAAAGGTCATCAGAGTCGTATACAACTGAAACGCGTTTTTTACCGATGTCTGCAACAATGGCTAATGTGCAACCGTTTGGAATTACAGCATATTCAACACTAAGTGGTTTTACAAAAAGCGTGGCTCCATTTGGGCGTTCGTCAAAACCTTTATATTCAGTAGTGGTTTTGCAGCCTGCTAGTATGCCCAAGCCGAAAACAGCGTTTCTTGCAAACCTGCCCAAATACTGCATAGTTATCAGATGACAAAAAAGTATAGTCCTTTGCGCAGCATGGTGTATAGCGCAAACTCCTTATAGATTTTTACGTTATTGTGAAGTATAAGCAAGCAAAAATCTATATTAAAGCCTAGACTACGATTCCGTGGCCAATCAAGTGCCATCTGCCTGAGACCTGTTTTGATATGGCAACTCTTTCGCCTTTTTCTGCTATAACAGGCATCTTCAGCTTTGTTTCTATCAAAAACGAATTGGCGTCTGCCTGCTTTTCGCCTTTTTTGGACTTTTTTACAGAAGTAACTACGCCTATTGTTTTTGCAATAGCCACCGTGAGCAATAGTACATCAGACACTTTCAGCCCTTGAATCTGCTGCTTTCCTTGTGTGCCTATAACATAATTGAACATTTCTACATTCATCTTGACTATTCCCGATGTTTCAGGCAGGTCCTTTCCTGCCATGCTTCCTGCCATGCTGTCTGACCTTGAAAGCGCCGGGTCAAGCTTTGTCTGTAAGGCTACCAAACCTCCAGGCTCTGCTTTTTTTAACACCTCTCCTGACTGTATAATTTCAGTTACCTTTGTTTTGACTGGTTTCCAGACTTCGCCCTGGTGTACTCCTGGCTTTATTTCTATCTCATCGCCGACTTCTATTGACCCTTGCGTGAGGCTTCCTCCAATAACTCCCCCTTTTAATTCTGCTATAAGGGTTCCAGGCTTATTGATATCAAAAGAACGGGCAATGTAAAACTTTGGAGAGCCTTCTTTACGGACTGGCGTTGGAATGGTTTTTTCTATTGTTTCTATTAAAATATCGATATTTGTATTGTGAACAGCGCTTGTTGGTATAATTGGCGCGTTCTCAGCAACTGTTCCTTTTACAAACGCCTTTATCTGCTTGAAATTTTCCACTGCCTGTTGCTCTGAAACAATGTCTATCTTGTTTTGCACAATAACGATATTTTTTATGCCTACAACATCCAGCGCTTTCATGTGCTCTGATGTCTGGGGCTGCGGGCATTTTTCATCTGCAGCTATTACAAGCACTGCGCCGTCCATCAGGTATGCGCCTGACAACATTGTTGCCATGAGCGTTTCATGCCCAGGCGCATCTACAAACGACACGGATCTTGACGGCTCTGCATCGCCAAAACACCTGTTGCATTTTTTTGAAGAGCCGTAGGAATTGCATTTTTTGCAAAAGTAAAATGTTGCATCAGCGTAGCCCAGACGGATTGAAATTCCTCTTTTGATTTCCTCACTATGTGTGTCTGTCCATTTTCCCGTAAGGCTTTGAGTAAGCGAGGTTTTTCCGTGGTCAACGTGGCCTACTAATCCTATATTTACTTCTGGCAATGGCACGCCGTTAATTGATTTTTTAATTTTTCATCACCTGTAAATGCCTTTCTTGTAAGAAAGGTCTTTACCATACTCCAAAGAACATGTGTTCTTACAGAGATTACAATCAAATATATTATATACGTTTTTTCTTACTCTTATCTCTTTTCTTCTGGCGTCGGTTCTTTCTTTTTGCCTGGCGCGCCTAGGATAGTTTCGAGCGACGAAGGCCCTGCTTTTGAAACTTTGCAGTTTATCTGGGCTATGTCTGTTCCTATCGTGTTTCCGCGCAACATCTTCTTTTTCTTAAGGCCTTCTATTTTTACATAAGACTTCTTTTTCCCGACTTTTTTCCCTGGCCTGCGCTTTATGCCTGAAAATCCAATCCCCTTTTTTATAAGAAATTGTTTTCTTACGATGCCTTCTATGTCAGAGCGCATTGGGAATCCGTCTTTGTCCGAGCCGCCCGTGATCTGCAGCTCATATCCTGAAAGCCCTATGATGTCACCAGAAATTGTATCCCCTATTTTTTTACCTAGAATAGGCGCATCTTTTTCGTCTTTTTCTACCTGCCAGCTATTCTTGCCGTTACTAACAACAAACTTGAACACTTCTACCACCTCATTCCCAGTTTTGTATGAACCAGCGAACTGATTCCAAGCCGGGTTATTTGTCAAAGCAAATGAATTGCTTTATATCAAAATTACTGGGCAGAAAAGGTTAAAAGAGCCTTTTCTTTCTAAAGAAAGAAAACCCTCGGGAAAAGAAAGATGTGTGATACAATATTATTTTATAAGAAAAACCCTCGGGAAAACCTTCGGAAACTAATTCTAATTATAGGTTACGTGCGGGAACACTTGCAAGCGAATAGTGATGCACATTCTTGACGTTTTCATGCACTACTCTTCCTTCTTCTTCCAGCTGCTTCAAATACCCAAAAGCGCCTGAAAATTTTAGAGCGCTAGTTATATCTTTTCTAGTAGCCCTCCCTCTTGAAGTTAGATATTCAATTATTTCCAATTTTCTTTGCTCTGGAGTGGATTTTCTGGTATAATAACTGGCAAAAATATCTATCGCCTGCCTTGCTTGCTCCCACCCCACTTGCATGTCCGGTATTTCCATTTCGCCTTTTGTCATGACAACAAAGTCTACTAATGGATTGCGGCCGCTTTCATCAAATACAGCACTGACTTGTGAATTAGTATCATTCCCGCGAAAATTGTTTGAGGCTTTTACATATTCCATGCGCTCAAGACTCCTTAATGCGCATGCTGTAAGGCACCTGTTTGACCCGCCAGAAGCAAACCTGTCTGAAACCATATGTTCCACTTCTGTCAGGTTGAAATCAATTCCTTTACTATCATACAAACGTTTTGCTATTTCCAACGCTCTTTGCAATATATTGTGTTTTGTTTTACCAGGCAATTCATTCTCTATGGTTTTGTAAACACCATTAAACGAGTCTATTGATGCATTCCAGCGGTATCTTGGGGGTTCATAACCTGCAAAGTAAACTATCCCAACCTCTGACAAGCGCGCCAGGTGCATACCTGGGACACTAACACTTATTCCTGTTTCATTGCATATATCCTGAATTCGTTTTGTTTTTCCATCTCTCAACGCATACAAAATTTCTGCAACATTTTCTGCAGACCTATTGCCTCCAAAAAAGTGATCAAGGCTTATGCCGGATGCTACAACTGTATGAATCCCTAAATCCACTTTGCGGAGGGTGCCTTGCTCATCGCGTCTTATCCTATAACCTTGATATTCGTCTCCTTCTGTCAAAGGCCCGACGGCCAAGCGCAAAGAGTCGTTCAATGAAGACTGACTAAAGTATGGGTGATCATGCTTCAAAGATTCTTTTGACGGATAGCCCATGCCTTCCTTTATCCTGTCAATCAATTCAGGGCTTCTTCTGTAATTGCTGTCAAGCGCAAACCTTGCAGCAACCATGTTTGGCTCTCTGGTGATTATTTTAATTTCATCGGCAAAATCCATGAATTTATATGGAAGCAATAATACTTAAATGCTTAAAATATGACTACTATATAGTTGTAATAATTCTTCATATAATGGCTTCACTTTTCATATTTTTTTATAAAAACACGCGCGCACTGTACAAAACCACGTTGAAAACAACAGCCAGGGCTACAAACCCGAAGTACTTTCCGCCCAAGGCCCCGACAGATTTTGCAATGATCGTGCATATGGTAAAATACGCTATCAGCGCCAGCCAAAAGCCGTTTACGCCTAAAACAGCGCCTATTGCTATTGCTGAAACCTGCGCGGGAAACAAAAGCAGAATATAGTGGGCTATCCTGTTGCGCACAAGCGCATGCGCCAGAAGCAGGACAAACGCAAGCGCAACAGCCGCGTAGACATTTGTCAATGCAACGACCCATGGCGAGTACATCATGAAATCAATGCCGCCTATCGGAGTCTTCATTGTGACCAAATCTGCAACAGCAGTGATCAGTATTGATGCAATGGCTATTATGAATAAATCCATTCACAGAATTAGCATTGCTATTTTAAGAACCTTTGGAAAATTGCTTTATTATTTTGGCTGCGACATACCCGAACACAAATCCGCCTATGTGGGCGAAAAATGCTATTCCACTGCCTGATGTGCCTAAGAAACTCCCGAAGCCAAATATAAGCTGGAGCACAAACCAGAAGCCTATCACAAACCTGGCGTCTACTGTTCCGCTGCCGACGTGAACTTTTACTGACGGGAAATATGCAAGATATGCTCCAAGAACTCCTGAAATAGCGCCAGAAGCGCCTATTGCAGGAATAACAGAATTAATATCCGAAAGAAAATGCGTCAAAGTGGCTGCAAGCCCTGAAAGAAAGTAAAAGACGACATATTTTACCTTTCCAAGCTTGTCCTCAACATTGTCGCCAAAGATGAACAAGTACCACATGTTGCCGAACAAATGGTCGATGCCGCCGTGCAAGAACATGCTCGTGAATATTGTTGCTATTGAAAAATACGCTGGCGTGAAGCCGTATGCTGATATTATTCTTTCATAGTCAAACAGGCTTATGATAAAAATAATGACATTTACTGCGATAAGCGCGTAAGTAACATAAGGCATTCCGCTTGAAGGATTTTCATCCTTGTAAGGAAAAAACTGGCCTTTCATCAAAATAAATAATCAGTAATTTATTAAAACTATAGTAAATATCAGATAAATTAAAAAAGCTGGCTTAGAACGCTTGAGATTACTGAGGCATGTCAAGAAATCATTCTTAGACTCTATTTATTAGGATTAAATTTTGCTGTGATTTATTCCAAGCTTGAAAAATCCTTTTCCTGAAAACCGTGGCATACTACAAAATGCATAGTATACATCCTCTTCACGGGGATATTCTCCTATATGACCACCAGCCGGGTCGAATAATGCCCACGATTTGCGTGGAGGCGAATATACTTCTGCCCATACATGGCCGTATCCATCAATAACGCGTTCATCTTTATCGTATGTAAGAAGTCTTCCAGCAACAAGCCTAGATTTTATTCCTAGAGCTCTTAAGAATCCGACAGCAAGTGTTGAAATAGACTTGCAGTCACCAACGGGACGCCGGTTTTCAACATATTTTTTAAGTAAAAAATCATAGTCCATAGAATCTAATACACTAACTTCATCACTTACCCTAACTTCATTGTTTGGAGTTTTGTTTCCCGGTCTTTTACATTCAGATGTTATGCCAAGAGCTGTGAGAAGTTTTGATTTCCCGTAATATTCGTTATCCGTATTTTCACCTCGTAGGCTTCTATAAACTTGATTCAAAGCATAAATACCTCCCGTGATGGAATCTTCGCGTAGCATTCTAAGCGCGTCTCTTTCAGCATTAGAAGCATACTTCATACTATTTGCCATCTTTCTTCTACCTGTAAAACATGCTATTGGTAGTATATCATGCTTTCTGTAAGCAATTTCAAAAAAATGCTTTTCACCGAATTTTTTATCAGGCTGGTCAAATACAAGGTTGGAAGGCGGAAAAGATTCAACAATTCCATGTTCCTCGCTGGGTGCATTTTCAAAAACTAGTGGATCTTCACATTCAATGGTAACAGTAACTTTAGTTCTTGGAATAATTGGGACTACAAGTGTATTGCCGAAATGTTCACTAGGCTCTGTTTTTGGTATTTCATGCAACCCATCGGGCAGCAAACGCTCTATGTCTTCAGAATTCATGGGTTTGTATATATAACTGACCATGTGTTTTTCTTTCATACTGCAATTTAGTGGTGCAAGTATTTAAATCGATACTACTATTAAGTTATTAATAGTATAGTTATATATATGTGTTAACACATAATACAAATAGGTGATAAGTTATGGGAAATATGACATTGTCTGTGCCTGATGAGCTGCAAAACAGGATGAAACACCATACAGAAATAAAATGGAGTGATGTAGCAAGGCAAGCATTTGAAACAAAATTGGAGAAAATGGAATTCATGGAAAAAGTTTTATCAAAGAGCAAGATGGCAGAAGAAGACGCAGAGCGAATAGGGCATAAAATAAAGGGTGAAATCCGGAAGAGATTTGAATGAAGCTGATTGTCAATACCAACAGAATAATAGCTGCGCCTCAATAAAAAGTTAGAAGAATTCGTGCTGCAATATAAGAAATAAAACATAAAACAGTTTTCTGGAATATTGTATTTTCATCCTATTCTGCATGAATTATCTTTATTCTGACTTCTTTTTCGTTCGGCTCAAAAGTTATGTAATCGCCGTCATGGGCATTAAATTTCTCGACTATCTGCTTTGGCACTGTAATTATAAGCGAATCGCCGGATTTTCGTATTTTCCTGACCATAGGGCTTGTGCCTTTTATTATATCATAGCGCATCATTTCAGAGCCTGGTATGTAAATCTCGCCGCATTTTATGCACTTCTGCACTGAAAGCTTGACGCCATTTTTTACCAGCGATTCGTCTTTCAGTGGGCCTCCGCACACACACTTTGTCATTTTTTTGACCGGCATAACTTCACCTTTTATCTTTTCCAAAATGTTTCAGCAATATGCAGCTATCCATATCAAACCAGACTACTATCCACACGTCATTTCCTGCCGCAAGCCGTGTTTCGTATCTGTTTTCCTTTTCCGATACGAGTTTCTTTTCGCCCTCATCAATAACTTTGCAGGCGAAAAGCGTGTCCTTCCCATACTCATCAAGTTCATCCCTTATATGGATTGTAAAGCTTGTTGGCTTTCCGTTTATTAGTATGTTATAGCAAACCAAATAAAGAATCCTGTATTATAATTTGGTTCGCTATATGTGACCAACTTAGGCTATATAACAAATATTAAGTTGGTCAGCTATAAGCCATTCGTCTAATACAATTGCCACACATATCACTTTTTTTATTTATATATATTTTATAACAAATATCTATTTAAAGTTAATGTAAGTTTCAGTACTTGGAAAACTTCAATTTTGCTTTTAAGCTTGCTCTTTATTCCTGTCAGCAGCTGAGTTTTCGTGCACAGCGTGCACATTTCTACAGTTTTTCTACCCACAATTCGCCTTTTCTTTTGCGCATTACTAATTCCTTTGTCTTATCAAAGTGCTTGACATTCGCCTTAAGGTAAGCTGAAACAATAGTTTCAACAATTTCCGACCTATTTGCCTTTATTTCTTTCAATTCATCCACTAATTTATTTAATTTCTCAGCGATTTCAGTCTCCAATCTTATACCAAAGCTTGCTTTATTTGACATATTGTGCACTATGTGCACATTTTGAATTAAAGATTTCGGTGGTCTCATAGCCTTGCAGTAGCATTACCTAAGTTTTCCATCTACTGAGTTTGTAAGCTTTTGATACTTAATTGAAATTCTATGTTAATTATTAAAAAGAAAATTGTATCTGCTTTTATAATATGATTCTTTCGATACGGTAACCTTTCTTCTAAAGAAAGGCTAGCAACTAAGCAACTGCATATGCTGGCATTCTGTTGTCGTTTATTGGAGCGCCGCTGTTATAACCATGCTTTAAATTTGCCCTGCTTCTTGCAGATGCTATTTGAGCATATTCTGCGCCAAGCTGTTCTCTTGCAACCTTGCGTATTGATGTTTCGCTCATTTTTACGCCCATGCCTGCAAAATAGTCCTTGACCTCTCTTGCATTCATTGTCTTGTACGCTTCTGCTATTCTTGCATTCATGCCCGTGGATTTTGATAATTTTGAATCAAAAACATCCCTGCCGTTTTTTGGCGCTTTTTTTGATATGTATTCAAGCACGCTTGAGTCGCCCTCGTCATCTAAATATGCTGAAGCGCCTCTGGTTGTGCTGCCTCCGCGATAAGTGTGCTTAATGCCTTCTGACTTGCCTCTAGGCCCTGCACTATTTCGTGCATCTCTTGGAGCTCCTGCGCCTGATGCTGGAGGATTTGGATTCTGGTTTCCACTGCTTCTTCTTGCTAGTCTATAAGCAGCATAAATAACTGCTAATCCAGCAGCTCCCAAACCTACACCACCATATATATTTTTATTGTTTTTAACATGATCTTCTACACCGCTTAAAAATCCTGCATCTGGATTTTCGTTGTCACTTGCATCGTCAGTTGATGGTGCTTCTGGTGCTTGCTCTACTTTTGGTGCATCTGAACCAAACTTGAGATAAGTATCTTTGAAGCCTTGCCATGAATAGCCGCTTTCTTTCCATAATAGCCAGTTTGATTTTTTGACTGCTGAAAGATCTCTTTCTTCAACAACGCCAGCTTTTTCATAAGTGTCTTGAGTTGATTTGCATGGTATTTTTATTTCTGCGCCGACAGGGAGATTATCACCTTTTATTCCGTCAGCTTCCTCAACTTTTTCTGCTCCAGACGGCCTTTTTCCATTTTCACATGGCTCTACGCCTGTGTAGCCTAAAGTATCAGAATCATTGCCAAAAACATTTGGATTAGCGCCTACAATGTCATTTGAATACCATGCAGTGTTATTTGAATTGCATGGATCTATTCCGCATAAATCAGCCACTAAATTCCATACAGTGTTTCCTGCTTTAACTGTGTAAACATGTGCTTCGCCTTTTGTCAACTTATATAATTCAGTTCCGCCTGGCAATTTTGACGCATCGTCAACCTTTACATAATTTACTTCTTTTTCAGTTCCAGGTCTTGTCAATCCAGGAAGCGTTAACTTTGCGCCTGCATACATTGTGTCGCCAACTATTCCATCAGAATTATCAATTAAAACGCCTCCATAGGGTGCTTTGTGGCTTTTATCACAAGGCTTAACGCCGTCTGCAGCAAGAATATCAGAGTCTTCAGCAAAAGCGTTTGGACTTGCTTTTACTATTTCGCCTGCTTTTGCAGCAATTTTTGCGCCGTCTTTGCATGGATCTAAGTTGTATTCATTAATAATAATATCAACAAGTCTTTCACCTTTTCTGACTTTATGAGAACCAGTATAATTTACTTCGACTGGCTTGTCAGTTTCTACTTTTTGATAAACAGTTCCAGGCGCTTCGCCTGTATCATATGAAGGGACATTTATTCTGCCTTGTGGAACATCTTTCGTCTGGCAGCTTCTAAGCCCTAAAGTAGCTGCAA
>DATDTP010000054.1:0-10479 GCA_035290775.1 archaeon
CTGCAGCGCCACTTGCTTCTCCCTCAATAGTTGCATCAGCGCTTGCGTCGGCATCAGCGTCTGCACCAATGTCCGCTGTTACGCCATCGTCTGAGTCAGCGTTTACATTGGCATCTAGGTCATAGTCGACGTCATAATCAACGTCGGCATCAGCTGCTATATAAGTGCTTGTGTCAGCCCCAATAGCCATTGAAAAAGGTACGGCCAACACAAGAGCTATTAATGCTGCTATCCACTTCATATTTGCCACCTCCATTTAGGCAGTATGAATGTTTGTCAGTAACATAATTTTGGATGGTTGGCAAATCGCTTGAATAATCTTCAATAATTACTTAGGTTAGCAGACTATAAATTAATATAACAAAAAAATATGGAAAATTTTCCAGCTATATATATAGTTAAGACTCATTTCATTTTGTACCAGGAGTAAATGTTAAACATCAGACTGTAATACACAATAAAATTGACCATGAGTTAGAGATAAAGGTAATAAAATAAATTTATAGGATTAATATGAATTAGTGCCATTTTTCTCTTCACCATCTTTTGTTAAAATACTTTCTAGATACTTTTTAATTTTTTCCCTTCGCCTAGCAGCAGCTTCCTGCAAAACAGAAGCTATTTCAGACCTTGCCATTTGCCCTCTATAATCTGTTCTATCCAATGAAAACAAAGTACGTAAACGTCTCTCTGTCTCATCATCTGATTTTATACGGCGCTGCCTATATCCAGGAGAAAAAAATTCACCAATATACAGCTTTACTTCATCCCAAAAACACCACGAAGCTTCTTTTAGTCCTTCGTACCGGCCAAGTTTATTAGCGTTGTATTTGTAGATAGCAATTGTATCTTTTGCGAGTTTGTATCCCATTCACATCACTATAAAGAATAGTTGAACCTCAAACATTTTAAACAAACAGCTTAGCCCCTCACATAATGCTCTCGCAGTTGCGCAGAAAGCAATTTGTTTCTCTTGACAAATTTCCAGAAATCATTTCCAGAAATTATCTTTGCTTTTTTTGATTCTTCTAAAAGGTATTTTGGCACGCCTTGCTCACCAGACCCGTTCTTGAAAAAATCCTTGAGCACATCGCCTGCATGCTCAAACTTTCTCTGAACGTCAGAATACCAAAAATTATCCATGGCATAAGCGTTTTTGCCGTATTTGCTGATAAACTCACCTGTATGTTTTTGTGAGAATATTGGAGGGCCCGGCATTCTTTTGACTGCAGGCAAAGACCATATCTCTAACTCTAATATAATGCAAATAATTTTATCATCCACATACTCATATGCATGCAGCGGCAAGAATTCATTGTGCCTCAAAAGGCTTTCCAGCCTGTCTCTCAGCCTTCTTGCCTGGGGATAAGCAATGTCATCGATTACATCCGGCCTTTTAAAGCAAACAACTGCAAAAAATGTTTTCCTTTTGATCATAATGTTTATTTCTTTGCTGCCAAGTGGTATTTTTTTAGGCATTTCAAAAAAACTCAGTGAAGGCTTTTTCAAAAACTCCTTTGCTGTCTCAACAAGCTTTATAAAATTCTCGCCCGACATCACAGAAGCTGCATTGCGCGTATGGTCGACTGGGTCTATAACGACAAAAGGCTGGCCGTCAAATTTATTTTTGTCTATTATGTGTTTCCATTCGATAATGTGGCCTGGATGAAGCTTTGAAATTTCTTTTATCGCATTGTCAAAAGACCCGTATTTTATTATCAACAGCTCACAAATATAGCCGCTTATGCCCAAATGTTTTGCATCGCTGCCGTATACGCCGGCTGCCTTGCAGAATTTTTTTAAAAGCCTTGCATCAGCCTCCTTTCCGCCAATGTTTTGTTTTACAAATTCAAGATGCAGCGGGCTTCTGTCCACAGCAGACTTTATGCTGTCGCCCATTTTCATTTCATAGCATGGAACAGCGTCAATAGAATAGCCTTTTGCAGTGATTTTGACATACGGATGCTCTGCATACTTTATCTGTGCCTTGCCATTTATCGCAGAAGCGAGTTTCGTGCCTATCTCCATTCCTCTTTTTTCCAGCTCTTCTCTCTGCACGCTATGCGGGAAAACAATAAACAAGTCTATGTCATGGTCTCCGCTAAGCCACGTGCCCTTTCCTAGAGAACCGGCAAAATGACAAGAAAGGCTGACAGCTTTGCCGTCTATATGCAATATTGATATCTCCTTGGCCTTCTTCATAAGATTATCAGAAAATATTTCTACTTTTTTTTGCTCTGCCTGTGAAGGGGTTATTTTCTTCAGAACCTTGGAACGAATCGAAGCCTTCATGGTAAATTCCATAATAGTAATTGCCATTCCTGTTTATTAAGGATTCTTGACATATATTTATAATGGACTGGGAAGAAATATACAAAAACAAAGAAAAGCCTGCATGGGACATAGGAAAACCGCAGCAGTTCCTTATTGACTATCTTTCTGAAAACCATCCGCAAGTAGCAATAGACATAGGATGCGGCACAGGATCTTCTACTATATACATGGCAAATAAAGGGATCAAAACAACAGGCGTCGACCTTTCAAAAAATGCAATAAAGCAGGCTAAGATAAAAGCAGGCAGAACAAAACGCAGGCCATTGCTGATGACAAAAGACGTGTTAAAGCTTGCATACGCAAGCAAATTTGATTTTGCTTATGACAGCGGATGTTTTCATGTAATAGAGCCTGAAAAAAGGAAAAAGTATGCTTCTATTATATATAAACTGTTGAAAAATCACGGCAGGCTTTTGCTGCTATGCTTTTCAGAAAACGAGCCAGACTGGGGAGGGCCGCACAGGATAAAAAAACCTGAGCTGGAAGAAACGTTTGCCAGATTCAAAATCCTCTGGATAAACGAAACAGAATTCAAGGCCAACGACTCTACTATAGCAAACCAATTCGCGTCCCACAAAGCATACGCCATGCTTGCCGAGAAGATTTAAACTATAATGTTATTCTATTGTCATGGACTTCATTTCTCATCCTTGGATAAACAAAGATTCTGTAGAAAAAAGAGAATATCAGGAAGCCTTGGCAAAAACATCGCTGACAGGCAATACGCTATGCGTGCTGCCTACTGGATTAGGAAAAACGCCTGTAGCAGCTTTAGTAGCAGCAGAGCGCCTGCAGCAAAACATGCGCTATAAGATCCTCTTCATGGCGCCAACTAAACCTTTAGTTGAACAGCACCGTAGCAGTTTTTTGCGTATGATCAGGATAGGTGAAGATGAACTTAAAGTTGTAACAGGGGAAGATAAGCCTGAAGTGAGAAGCAGCATGTACAAAAAAGCTGACATAGTGTTCTCTACCCCGCAGACGATTGAAAACGACCTGCAAAAAAATGTTCTGACATTAAAAGATTTTTCTTTGTGCATATTTGATGAGGCCCATAGGTGTATAGGAAATTATGCATATACGTACATAGCAAAAGCTTACATGGCACAGTGCCCAGACCCGCTCATATTGGCATTAACAGCTTCGCCCGGGAGCGAACTGCAAAAAATAAACATGATAAAGGACAACTTGTTTATAAAAAATGTCGCCATAAAGACAAGGGACGATGCAGATGTCAAGCCGTATGTGCAGAAAGTAAACCAGGAATGGGTGGAAGTGGAAATGTCTGTCCCTATGCAGTCGGTAAAAAAATATCTGGACGACATGAAAAATTCAAGAGTTGCAAAATTAATGGCATGGCATATCCTGCAGCAAAACATGATTTCAAAATCCTATCTGCTTAAAATACAGGAGCAATTGCTGAGGCGAACCGACGCACGAGGTGCGTCATATCATCCAAAGACGGGCATGAGTTTTGCAGCGCTGCGCATTGTAACAGAACTCATAAAAATTGACCACGCATTGGTGCTGTTAGAAACCCAGTGCCTTTCGTCGTTGAACGAGTTTTTTATAAAGGTAGACGAAGACGCAAAATCAGGAAAAACAAAATCATCACAACACCTTGCAAAAGAAGAACTATGGATATCTGCAAAAAGGCTGACCAAAGAGCTGCTCGACGAAGGAAAAGAGCACCCGAAAATGGAAAAGCTAAAAGAAATAGTAGGCAGTATACTGAATGAAAAAAAATATGCGCGTATAATTGTTTTTGCGCAGTTTCGTGATACGGTCGCAAAAATACATGATTCTATAAAATCAGTGAGTCGTGCCGCCCCAATAGAATTCATAGGCCAGGCAAAGAAAAAAGGCAAAGGCTTGTCGCAAAAAGAACAGGTGCAGATCCTCAATGAATTCAAGATGGGTTTTTACAACGTACTTTGCGCATCTCAGGTAGCAGAAGAAGGCATAGATGTGGCAGAAACAGATGCTGTGATATTTTACGAGCCTACGCCTTCGGCCGTCCGCAAAATCCAGCGCTCTGGCCGTACAGCGCGCACCCATTCAGGCAGGGTCATAATGCTACTTACAAAAGGCACAAGAGACGAAGCCTATCACTGGGCATCCACCCGCAGGGAACAAAAAATGACGCGAACGCTATATGCAATGCAAAAGGTAAATAATATGCAAGGTGAACAACGCGAAGCGTCTAAGCAACAGAGCACAAATGCATTTAATAAATTCAAAGATAGGCGAAAGCTTATATAATATATTTTAAATATTTCTTTTGGATACGGTAGCCTTTTCTTTTCAAAGAAAAGGCTAGCAAAGATGTGAGAAAATGATAGAAGGATTATTGTTTGACTGGGATGGCGTTATTTCAGATTCGTTTCAGAATTACTATGAGCTTTGCAGGCACTGCTGCCAAAAATTTGGCAAAACTTTTATCTTTTCAGATTTAGAGGACTTCAGGCAAAGGATTCATAAAACTTTTCCAGAGACATTCATGCAAATGGGCTTCGGTGATATAGAGCTAGAAGAAGTATATGCTGAGCACAAAATTTTTACGCCGCATAAAAACGTGCCTCTTTGCTACGGTATGAAAGAAACGCTGGCTGCAACAAATGGCCTCAAGTTGGGGATAGTATCCAGCAATTTCAAGGATGTTATCGAAAAATCTCTCGTCATGAACGGCCTGCTGAACAGGTTTTCAACAATCATCGGTTATGACAATACGCTAAAAATAAAACCTTCTCCTGAAATGCTGCTCAAAGCATCTAAAATTATTGAAATACAGCCAAAAAACATTGTCTATATAGGAGATTCAAGAGTCGATGTAATGGCTGCAAAAGCTGCTGGGATGAAAAGCATTGCAGTCACATGGGGTTATGAATCGCAGTCTAACTTAGAGAAAGAAAACCCTGATTTTATCGTTAAAAGTCCGGAAGAAATACTAGGAATAGTAAATGAAATCAATGGTGGTTAATGTGGAAATATCTGCAGGCGTAGTATTGTTCAGAAAAGAGCAGGATAAAGTTTATTATTTGCTGCTGCATTACCAGTCTGGCCACTGGGATTTTCCAAAAGGGCATGTAGAGAAAGGCGAACACCTGCAGCAGACTGCGATACGCGAATTAAAGGAAGAAACAGGAATAGGCGATGCTGAGCTGCTTAATGGTTTCAAGGAAGAAGTATCGTATTTTTTTAAAAAAGGCAACAAAGTCATAAACAAAAAAGTCGTGTTTTTCGCAGCAGAAACAATGCAAAAAGAAGTCGTTCTGTCATCTGAACACGCCGGCTATAAGTGGCTGCCCTATAAAGAAGCTCTGGCTCAGGCAACATTCAAAAACGCAAAACAAGTCCTGGAAAAAGCCGATAAATTTTTATTTAAATAAACTCTTGTTTTTCCAAAGGTACCATATGATTACAATAGCAATTATCAACCCTACAATGTTGAACGATGCTAAACTAGTAATAAAGCTGATTATTTCAAGTGCCATGAATAATGTCCATCCTATTTTTTCCATTTTCCATAGTTTGTAAGAAGCAAAAAATCCTATTATGCCTATTATTAAGAATACAACGCCAATTACGCCAGCAAAAAACCCTAAGATATTTCCAAGCAAGCCTATCATGCCTGCAACAGGCATCACTGCAGTAAATAATATTCCGGCAAGTACTATGAGAACAGATACTATCATACCCAATACAGAAATTATGCTCACGCCTAACGGCCTTAGTGATTGACGCCCTTGGCGTCCGTTCGTTTTTGATTTTTTTGCCATTATACTAATTGTACTAAAGCCTATAAAAAGATCCACAGTGTTCTTAAAATCTCATATAATACTATGTATATGCCTTCAGAAAACGTGGTGATTTATGCAGACAAGCGTGAAGCGTCGTCAAGGATTATTTCTATCCTGAAAAAGCATTGTACTGTTGAAGAAGCCCAGCTGGAAGTAGGCGATTACCTGCTCAGCGAAAGGGTATGCGCAGAAAGAAAAACAAGCATTGATTTTATAAGCAGCATAATGGACAAACGGTTGTTTCAGCAGCTGGCAAACATGAAAGAAAACTTTGAGCGGCCTTTGCTGGTAATAGAAGGTGGTTCGCTATTCGAAAGCGGCATTAACATAAATGAAAATGCCATAAGAGGAGCTCTTGCTTCTGTGGCAATAGATTATTCTATGCCTATAATATGGACACATAACCAGCTTGAAACAGCAAAAATGCTGTATAGAATAGCTCATCGGGAGCAAATCGGTGGCGGCAAAAACACAGGACTTCGGGGAAAGCGCAGATTGCTTAGCAAAAACCAGGAGCAGGAATTCCTGATAGAAGGTTTTCCTGGAATAAGCAATGTAACGGCAAAAAAACTTCTGAACCATTTCGGGACATGCAAAAAAATTTTCTCGGCATCTGAGTCAGAACTGCAAAAAGCTGATGGCATAGGAAAAGAAACAGCAAAGCGCATCTTTGCGCTGCTGTCAAGAAAGTATGAAAAAAGCGTACTGGATGATTAGCAAATCAAATCAGAAAAAGTTTATGTAAATTAAAGATATCGATAGCCTCTAAACAATTCAGTAGAAAATTGCTTATACGCGTATTCTTTCAGTTTTCCAAAATCTGGATCGCCAAACTTAAATACGGTGTGATCACCATTTATATATTGCACAAAAGCGCACCTGCGTGAAATTATTACTCTTTTTATATTATCAAACTCCATGTCAAAATTATAAACCCAGTCTTTAAATATTCAAACAGGCCATTTTGGTTATGCTTTACCTGATAGGCATCGGGCTAAGAGAAAAAGATGTAACGCTGGCAGCGTTGGATGCAATGAAAGAATGTGATAAGGTATATTCTGAAAGCTATACAGGCATGACAAGCCCGTCATACCTGGAAAGCATGACAAACAAAAAAATTTCTCCGCTTGACAGGACAAAAGTAGAAAGCGATTTTTTGATAAAAGAGGCGGAACAAAGCAAGATAGCGCTACTTGTGCCTGGCGACCCGCTGACAGCTACAACTCACATGGAGCTCATAATGGAAGCAAAAAAACTTGGCATAGAGACAGAAGTTGTTCATGCGCCGTCAATATTCACAGCCGTTGCAGAGTGCGGCCTGCATATGTACAAGTTTGGCAGGACAACAACGCTGGCGCGCCCTTTGGAAAACTACCACCCAGAATCGCCATACGATGTAATAGTAGAAAACAAAAAACACGGGATGCACACGCTTATGCTGCTCGAAATAGACATGCAGGCATCAGAAGCCGTAGGCATACTGAAGCAAATAGAGGAAAAAAAGAAGTGCAACGTGCTTGGTGAAAAAATTGTTGTCATGCATTTTGGCGAAAAAAACCAGATACTTTATGCAAAGCCCGACGACGTAAGCGTAGAAGCGCCGTGCTGTCTTATCTTCCCGGCAGAGCTTCACTTCACAGAAGAGGAGGCACTAAGCTTATGGGAATAGATAAGACATCTATAGAAAAGCAATCGTTTGACGCTGAAAGCGTCTGTTCTAGTCTGAAAGATGAAATAGAAAAATGGACAGAACGGGCAAAGGAAAAAAGGAAGACAATAGACCCAAAAAATACAAAGAACGCAGGCCTGGTAAAAAACATAGACGCATACATAAAAGATTCAAAATACTTTCTTGAAAAAAACGACCTTGTAAGGAGTTTTGAGGCAATAATATGGGCATGGTCATGGTTAGAAATCTTGGAAGAGCTTGAGATTATAAAATCCTAGGCAAAAGAAAAGGCGCCCAAGTTCGTACCATTGCTGACGCTGTACAAACCAGCATTCTCATAGAACGGGTCATAAACACTTTTGGATTCGCGACACACGACAAGTTTTCCTTCACCTTTTTGTTTTCTGTGAGAATATGAGACTTCCTCTCGTGCCAAATCTGCTGCCTTGCTGTCAGACATAAATTTTGAAAATTCTAGTGCCACAAGTTTTTCAGCCTCTTCTCTTGATTCTCTTGTCTGCAAGACCCATCCAGTGTTAGAATCACGCAAGTGAATAAGTCCATAGCCGTTCGGCGGCAAAACTGCAATAACAGCTCTTGATTTTTTGCCCATTTTAGGCACCATTCCATGATCCCACTCAGGTCTTACTATCCATGGCACAGTAATGTTGCCTTCTTGTAAAATCGTGCCAGGAACTAAATATAATCCTGCATCGTTCAGTTCTGTGTCATACAAAACAGCATCATTATTACAATTTATATTTCCAAAATTATTATGAACAGATTCATAATGCGCACGACATGACATTTGCGTCTTTGTATCCAATCCGGTTTTTATACCATATCTATCGCAAAGCCCCGCAAAATAAAGCGCAGCCTGGTCGCCATGTGTTAATGATATTGGCGCAAGTTCTGAAGCAGGCTTGTTTGTATTAAGATAAAGTAATTCTGTAGAAACCCTTCCTCCGCTAAACCTGAGTCCGTTAGAAAGCTGGAAAGGCTGTATTAGCACTGATGATGCCATAGGTTTACGATACCAGAAACTTATTTAAATCCTACTAAAATATCCCTTGAGGCAGTATTCCTCTCAAGAAGTATAGCCAGAACAATGCCATTGCTATGAACGTGACTCCGCCTAAAACTAGCCTTGGTATCTTGTTGTCCATTTCTCTCCACTCCTCCCTGGAGAGCCAGAAGAACGTCTTTAAAAAACCTGCAATAGCTGACAGCTTGGATTGGCGAAAAGGCTTGGATGTCTCTGATACGCTTTCAGTTGGCATAGATTACATGTAGAATAAATGCTTTAATAGGTTGTGTACAATATCAAAAAATGAAATTTAAGTACAGTATTTCATATGATACAAAAACATTTACAATTAAAGGCCCTTTGGAAGGTGCTGGTGAAAAATCAGGATGGAAATCATACTCATCGCCATTTTTAGAAGGTGAAGGCCCTGACATGGGTCACAAAAAAACACTAGAAACGCTTCTTGAAAGAGCACAAAAGGAATTAGGATTAAACCCAGAACAAATAGAATATGAAAGGCGTGTCAGGCACTAAAGCTTTTTTATCTTCCCTGGCCTTGGCTCAAAGCACGTGCCTTCGTTCAGTAATTCATTGACAGCAGAATCTATGGCATCCTCTGACAGGCCAGAGCCGGAGATAAGGTCTGCATATTCACAGCCTTCTCCTTTGTCAAGCTTTTCTATAAACTCCAGGACCTTTTCCTTGTAGCCGTCTTTTTTTTCAGAAACCATGGAGGCTGTTTCGTCCTCGCTTATCCCGTGCCTTTCCCTTAAAACGCGCTTTAGCTCGTCCATGTCAGAAATCTGGCCCTTGTACTGGTTGACTATTTGCATTTTTTGTTCAGACTGTTTTCCGTTCTTTCTCAGCTCAAGCTGCCTCATCATTTCAAAGTTAATGTCGACTATTGTAGTAAGTTCAGGCGATAGATAAATCTCCCCCTGATATTCCTTTATTCTTCCAATAACATCAACTATAGATCCCGTCTCTATATTAGAAAATACAGCAGTGCCTCCAAATGCTTTTGCGCGAATAGTTGCAGTGCCGTCATCTAGTGTAAGCGCTGCAAGCTTGCCGCTTTCAGAAACAAATTTATCAACAACAGTGCCCAGCACTCTCACGCGTGAAAGCCTGCCGTGCTCTGTCTGCACAAAATTTGGCTCAAAGCCCTCCTGTGCAATGTACTTGCCTTTTATTATCGGGCCTATGCTTGTCTTTAATGCAGTCAGCCTTTTCTTTTCAGTCATGCAAATATAATGTTGTAAAATTATTTAACACTAAACCTTCTTCACAAATCCGGGCTTTGGATGAAACAGCTCGCCCTTTCTGACAAGTTCTTCCATGGTTTCTTCCGCGTCTTTCTCAGATATGCCAAGGGTCTGCGCTTCGGCAAATACGTCTGATATTGCAACTTCTTTCATTTCTTTCTGCATGCGCTCTATGACTTCAATAAGGCGCGTTATTCTTTTTCTTTTGCTTGTTGTAATCCCGCCCTCCATCTTATCTATATCTATCATGCCTGATTCTGTGTCAAATCCAAGCTGGCGCAAAGAAAACATCATAAGCCTTATAGCCCTTTCTGCATCCTCTTTTCTTACATGAGTATCAAGCCTTATCTTTGCAGACGCTTCTGCCATTCTCAATAGTGCCTC
>DATDTP010000055.1:0-11467 GCA_035290775.1 archaeon
GCAATAACTATAACATTCAGGTCTGGATTTGCAAGCTTTGCGCCCATTGCCACTGGCAATGCCCGGCCGTGCAGGCCTTCAAAACCATAAACATTTACAAAATGCGGAAGCTTGCTGCCACAACCAATCCCTGATACGATAAGCGTGTTTTCCCTTTCGACACCTATTTCCACAAGCGCATTTTTTACACTGGCTAGTATAGTGAAATCGCCGCAGCCCGGACACCATGTTGGCGCTTGCTTTGTTGTCATTTCTGATATCGTTGACATAAAGTCTCCTGACGCTTACGCGTCTATTCTCTATTCACCTGTTGTTACTGTTATTTCCTCTTCTGCCAAATTGTGAACAACGCCATTTGTTTTTGAAATAATTCCTGACGTGCTCACGATTATTTCCCTGAGAGAATTGTCAATCTGAAGCTCTCGTATTGCATCTGCTATATGCTCGGGCGCAAAAGGCCTGCCGTCGTATTTCAATATTTTATGGTTGAATTCAAGCCCTGTTTTTTCCCTTATTATGCCTGCAAATTGGGCTGTCATATTGTTTTCAACTATTACAGTTTGTTTTGCATTCCTCATCACCGAAGAAATTATTTCATCATGTATGGGATTCACAAAAGTTATGTGCAAGAAATTTGTCTCGATGCCTTCTTCCTCAAGCAGTTTCATGGCCTCAAGGACAGGGCCTTTTGTCGATCCCCATGAAATTATTGTGAAATCAGCAACGGAGGCAGCAATGCTTTCTCCTTTGCTGTCCACCAATTTTGGAATGAATTTCGCTTTTATTTCATTTTCTGCAAGTGCAAATTTTTTATACCGCTTTTTGTGCATTGCAATCCTTATTTCCTCTTCTTCCCTTTCGTGCCCGTACTCATCATGCTCGTAGCTAGATGCAACGTGCATGCCATTCTTCACGCCGGGTATTGATCTTGGCGATATTGCATCTTCTGTAAGCTCATATCTCTTGTAATCTTGTGCGTCAATTTGAGTAATTAATTTGCCTCTTTCAATTTTTACTTCTTTATCAAATTCATGCACAGACCTGTAGCTTTCTCCAAGGTACTTGTCTGTAAGAACTATTACAGGCATTTGGTATTTTTCAGAAAAGTTGAATGCATGCTGCGTCAAGTAGTAGCACTCCTCCACATCACCAGGCGCAATTATTAGCCGTGGAAATTCGTCCGTTGAGGCATGAAGCATGTAACGCAAGTCTCCCTGGCCTGTGTGTGTTGCCATGCCTGTTGCAGGCCCCGGACGCATTGCTTCCACAATAACCACCGGCGTCTCTGTCTGTCCAGCAAGGCCAAAACCTTCGCACATAAGCGCAAAGCCGCCGCCTGATGTTGCTGTTATTGACCGCAGGCCTGCATAGCCTGCTCCTATGGCCATGTTTATTGCAGATATTTCATCTTCCGTATGCTTGACTATTATGTTGTAATTTTTTTCCTGAGCCGCTATATTTGTAAAAACAGAAGTTGCAGGCGTCATAGGATATGCAGCCGTGAATTTGCATCCTGCTTTTATTGCGCCTGCAGATATTGCCTCGTTTCCAGACAAGAATAATTTTTTATTATCATAAGGCTTTTTTACAAGCCTGTATTTAAACGATCTAATGCCATTAGATGCTGATGCTTCAGGAAAGTTTTGCTTGATATAATCATAGCCGGCTTTTGCAGCTTTTATGTTGGCTTCTGCCACTCCCATACCTTTCTTGGCTCCAAAATTATCTCTCAATACCCCGTAGAAAATCTCAATATCAAAATCAATAAGCGCAATGGTCGCTCCCATTGCAACAACGTTACGCATTATCTTTTCGCCTGCAATTTTCATCAGAGGAACGCCAAAATGCATTATGTCTTTGCGCTTGAAATCTGATGGCTCAATTTTATCCGAAGCGCTGTCATAAATTATCCCGCCATTTTTTGAAATTTTATATTCGTGAATTCCTATAGATTTCCTGTCAAGCGCCACAAGCAAGTCTGTGAATTTTGTGTGCGATTGTATTTCTGTTTCAGAAACTCGAACATCCAAGTTGTTATGGCCGCCCCTTATGAGGGATGGATACTCTGCTGTTGCGAACGAATGAAGACCTCCGCGAATACACATTTTTGCAAACATGAGGCCTGCATTTAGGATGCCAAAACCAGCTTCGCCTGCAACTTTCCATGAAAAATTGTTAACAACTTCCATTATATCACATTTTTAAGCTAGCTTTCTTAAACGATATGACGCCGATGTATGGACGCACGAAGTGCGTCGTTGGATCGCGTCGGTCTGTTCAAAGAAAGCTACCGTCTTGAGAGAACTTCGTTCTCTAAGACCCCACAAACCTTTGGTTTACAAGGTATCAAAGAAAATCATATTATAAAACATAAAATAAAATTTATGGCGTTCCAAGATATTCTCGCCCTGCTGCTTCTTCAAAACTTGGCACCTGTCTTTGAAATTCTTTTACTGTTATGCCGCCTTCTCCACCTACGTATTCTATGGCTCCAGCATGCCCAGCTGTTTTATACGCGTGTCGTATTTCAGTTTCTCCTGTCCTATATTCATCTACCATCTAACATCTACCTCCACTGCTAGCTTTCTTTTTAGAAAAGAAAGTTACCGTATCAAAGAAAATCATATTAATTTTAGAACTAAGGTTTTGCATAGAATTGCCTATTACCAAGCAATCAGAACTAAGATCAGAATTAACAGAAGCAACAGCTTGATGACTATACAGTTTTCTACTCTCTTTTTTTGTGTACAACTTCATAATAGCACCAAGCTTTGCAGAGCATTTGGAATATGCTGGGTTTGTTATTGCCCTTCCGTCATGCACTGCACTTTAGCAGCATGTAATATTTTACGGCATTGCAATGCTTTGCATCGCACGCGTCATGGATTCCCATGAAATTTACTATCTCTTACATTGTACTAGGGTATTTATATCCTTTTCCATGCATGCATAGATACATTAATTATACATTATAATGTACTAGAGATGTCCATATGGCGTATGTAAGGTACAAGCTTCCCGAGAAAACACATGACATGCTTAAACGAATGAGCAGAAAAACAGGACTCAGGGAAAGCGAATTGTCGCGCATAGCTCTGATAGAGTACATGAGGTCTATTGGAATGGTTTCTGACAGGGTAAGAAAGAAGAAACAGCTTATAGGTTAGATTTCCAATATTTTCCCTCTAGGGCCTACGCACACTACATTTGTTAAGCCCATTCGCTCTTCCATATTTTCTGTTTGATGAACATGTCCGTGTATGTGCAAATCAGGATGAAATTTTTCCAATGCCTTTCTTACGCCTTCGCTTCCAGGAAACTGGGCCACCTTTTCTGAAAAGCTTCCTTCTGCATGCGCATGCGTAACCATGACCTTTACTTTTGCGTCCTTTATTTTTTCGTAGCTTTTCGAAATGTAGTCAAATATATCTTCTTCTGAAAGCACTGTAGGGCATCCAAGCATCTGCGAACCGCCGCATCCGAAAAACCCTATGTCACCGGCTTTATACGGGTAGAACTGCAAATTCTGAATACCATATTTTTTTGACATAAGCTGTGAAGTTGCAAGGCTGTCATGATTGCCATTTACAAAAACAACTTTCTTGCCTTTTTCCAAAAAAGGCCCTACCATGCCATTTATTGACTCGTCAAAAAACGTTATGTCGCCTGCCAGTACGACTAAATCTACGTCATACTTGCCTGCTTTTTCCGCCAGCTGCTTTGCAGTGCCGCGGACAGAGTGCATGCAGCTTGATGCCAATACACGGATCTTTTTCTTTTGCATAATTAAATCTCAATAACTACGTTTTAAAAGACATATGCAACATAAATCAAATGGATATTGTAAATTTATCACGGGAGTTAATGCGTAAGCAGACTAAAAAAAACAAAGCTCCTGCTTGGCTACTAACGGAACTTGCAATTGAAAAAGGAAAGGAGTTTTCTAAAAAATATAACGTCAATGAAAGATTAGTTTTAACTTCGTTGTATCTTGCTCACACTATATTTAGCCCGATTTTGGAGGACGATATTCAAAAAAATCATACGAAATTGAGCTATGAATTTGCAAAAAAATACTTGGATGAATGGAAAGTTGGTAAAAATGAGCAAAAAATAATTTTGAATGCTATTGAAGCGCACCATAATGAAGTTCCAACCAATTCAAAAGTTGCAGAAGTTGTTAAAAATGCAGAATGCTTCAAGTTTGTAACTGCTGAAGGCTGCTTGATTTTTCTGCATGAATTAGGAGTTAGACAAGTTCCATTTGATGAATCGCTTAAAAAAGTAATCCAAAAAATGGAGCAAAAAAAGAGTTTGCTTACTTTAGCAGAATGTAAGAGAGAAGCGGAAGAGAATTGCATCAAAATTCTAGAATTATTTATAGCCTGCAGGTAAGGCTTCATTACATTTTAATCTTTTCCTTTACATGTAACTATTATGCGCGCAGTGCTTATCGGCTCTATTGTGCTTATCATATTTGCCTTTGCTCTTAGCGGATTGCTTTACAACCAGCTTCCAGACAATATGGCTTCGCACTGGAACGCGCAAGGTGAAGCAGACGGTTACATGGACAAGACAACCGTATTGCTTCTATTGCCTGTTCTGTGCGTGATAATTTTTGCACTCATGTTGTTCATGCCAAAGTTTGACCCGATAAGAAAGAATGCAGAGGGTTTCAGAACCACATATGAAAATTTCATAGCAGTCATTGTTGCATTTTTCGTGTACCTGCATATAATTATAATTGCATGGGGTATTGGATACCAGTTTAACATGATCCAGGCTCTCATGCCCGCATTTGCAGCCATATTCTTTGACGCTGGAATTCTCATAAAAAATGCGCGCAGAAACTGGTTTATTGGGATAAGGACACCATGGACAATGAGCAGCGATAGAGTGTGGGAGAAAACGCACAAGCGCGGCGGAAAACTTTTTATGGCATGCGGGCTGATAATGCTCTTAGGAATTATAATTCCCGACTACGCAATATATTTACTGCTTGTCCCGCTTATGTTAACTGTAATTTACACATTTGCCTACTCGTATTTTGAATACAAGAAAGGCAAGTGATTCGCACTTGATATGAATTTAAGATACAGCATTAATTTTAATGATGCCAGAAAGGAAAGTTTCCAAGATTATAAAAAGCAAGCCAACCACAGAAGGCGCAGGCGTGCGCCTGAACAGGGCATTCAGCCATGGTGAAGTGAATCTGGACCCGTTCCTGCTTCTTGATGATTTTCATTCTGATAACCCGGAAGATTATATGGCAGGCTTTCCATGGCACCCACACAGGGGCATAGAAACTGTCACATATGTATTGAGCGGAGCAGTTGAGCACCAGGATAGTTTGGGAAACAAAGGCGTGATAAAATCTGGCGACGTGCAGTGGATGACAGCAGGCAGCGGTATTATACACCATGAAATGCCTTTGGCCAGCAAATTAATGCAGGGCTTCCAGCTCTGGGTAAACCTTCCTGCAAGCAAGAAAATGACAGACCCAAAATACAGGGACATCAAGAGCAAAGAAATACCCGAAATTGAAATCAATAAAGGCGTTACAGCAAAAATTATTGCAGGAAAGATTGGCAAAGAAGAAGGTCCTGTAAAGGACCTAAATGTTGATGTTGAATATTTTGATGTAAAAATGAATCCAAATTCCAAATTAATCTTAAAAACAAAGAATGGCTACAGCACGTTTGTTTACCTGATTGAAGGAAAAATAATTACAGATAACAAGCATATTGACGAAAGGCATCTTGCAATATTTACAGACGGTGACAGCATAACGATAGAAACAAAGGAAAGCAATTCACACTTTATTTTTGTGTCTGGGAAGCCGCTAAACGAAACAGTTGCATGGTATGGGCCTATTGTGATGAACACGCAAGAGCAGCTAACGCAGGCATTTCAAGAGCTTGACGATAACATGTTTATAAAAAAGCGATAACTTTAATTAAACGTATACACTTTATCTGCACTTTGTGGGCTTAAACTGGGTGCAGGTCTTGATTCATTTTTTACATTGTTCGCGCTAAAATAATGCCATCCGTCAGGTAACATAATTTCTTGCTCCAAGACTAATGCAGGTCTTATTCGTTCGTTAAAAAATTGAAGTGTGTCATTGGCAAGAACTACTGCTTTTTGGTCATCTGTTGCTGCTACTAAAAATTGTCCATAGCCAGTGCGTTTACGATTACTATACTTGCCTACGATAAAGCGTACTGTATAATCCATCAACAAATTTATCTGCAAAAACTTAAATATGCAAATCTTTTTCTAACTTTTTATAGTCTTCTTCAGGCAAAACACTCTTTACATTTTCCATTATTTTTTCAAAGACCTGCGGAGGGGCGCCCATTTTTATTCCATTAAGCACCATTAAGCGCTCAGAATGGCTTTGTGCAGGAGCAATATACTTAAACATTATGAGCAAAACATCGGGCTTAGTGCCGCCTATTATTCTTTTACTGAATGCCAACAATTCATCATCCGTAAAGTGCTTCCATAGCAAGGGCTGGATGTTTTGTTCCTCATCAATCATATGTGCAAGATATTGAGTATGAAAACTGTGATAGCTGTCATAAAGCCTTTGTCCTAGGGCAGCTAAATCTTCATTATTTTGTGATTTATTATGGATATCATGCAGCAACCCCTCTAATTTTTGCTGCGCTTGATCAATTTTGTGGTGTTCTGTCCTGATATGCTCTCCAACCGCCGGTTCTTTTTTTTCAAACTCTGGCAGTACAACAGTGTTTTCGTCGTTGGCATGCTGCTTCAGAAAAATAAACATGTCATTTCCTACATTATTCAACTTTTTCACATTGGCCGGATCAGTGTAAGAAGTGTTGCCTACCAGAAAAGAAAATTGAGACAGTGCATTTCTTAATCCCTTATGCGGCACATTGTACGGGCGTATTCTTTGCATGCTTTCATCTATAATTTAAAATCTTAAATACAAATTATTGAAATGAAAACTCTCACTGAAAAAGCTTATTTTGCAGCAGGATGTTTCTGGGGAGTGCAGGCTGCTTTTGACGGCGTAAAAGGGGTTATTTCTACAAGAGCAGGCTATATGGGCGGAGAAACTAAAAATCCAACCTACGAAGAAGTATGCACCGGCAGAACAAATCATGCAGAAGCAGTCGAAGTTGTATTTGACCCGAAACAGATAAGCTTTGAAAAGCTCCTTGAATTATTCTGGAAAATACACGACCCCACGCAAATGAACAGGCAGGGCCCTGACATAGGCACGCAATACAGGTCTGCAATATTTTTTACAACAGCTGAGCAGAAGAAAGCAGCAGATAAATCAAAGCAATTGCAGGGCAGCAAATTCAGGATGATTGCGACAGCAGTACTTCCTGCGCCTGTATTCTACGAAGCAGAAGAGTATCACCAGAAATACTACCTTACGCACGGAAAAGTCTGCTAAGCGTTCGTAATCAAAATCTATAAATTCATGTGTGACCTGGCCATAGCATCAACAGCTTCCAGTTTCAATAATCTGTACTTATCACCCTCTTTTTCCAAGTGACCACTGGCAACTAATTTGTCAAGTATTTCAGGCAGCAAATCTTCAATTAAGTTAGGGTCAACATTTCCACCTAGAAGAGGTGTAGCTCCCCAAGTTCTATCTTCGGCATTAATGCTATCCATGAAATATGAAACATGCTGCGCCATCGAACGGTCTGGGACAAGAAGCTCTCTTTTGTAATTCACTTTGCTTTTCCCAAAATAAAGCCTTACACCAGTTTCAAGGTTAGATTGCTCGTTAGGAGACAAGTCAGAATACTGCATGAATTATTTTATGTACAAAAATTATTTATACCTGCCTGTCAAAGATCCTGAACTATACTATTCAAAAGCATGGCGGCGTTTGTTAATCATAAGTATCTGCTCGCTGGAACAACGTCACCAGGAAAATGCTCTTCTTCTGCAAATTTTATCCTATGCGAATCATGCCTATGCATTCCTGTTCTGTTTTCACATTCGCATGAGCGCGCATCAAGAAACACATGCCCCAGCTCGTTAATGTACCCTTCATATGACATAGCTTCCAGCTTTCCTGAATTTCTCTTTGCCGTATAAACGCCGAGCATTTCATTGCCTTCCCATATAGCGTATTTTTCTGTAAGGCTTCCATTGCTCTGTTTCTTGGCTAGCAATACGCATCTTAAATTGCTATATGCCCTTTTTCTGAGCTCCTGTGAAAACGCCTCTGCGTGCGGAATGTGCATGCAATAGAAATAGCGCAAATTTATTTATAGCGAGGCAAATAAATAACAAAGATACAACAAAGACTTTTTCCAAAAGTCTTTGTGTACACAATGAGTTTACAACTCATTGTTGTATAATTTATTTGCCCCTCATATAGTTAACCAACAAACATGTCGGGATTATTTTGTTGGTTAACTATAAAGAGAAAATCACTATGCTCTTTTCAATACCTCATCCATGGTTGCCCTGTACGCAAGGGCTCCAATTGAATTTTGCTGCGCATTTTTGACTGCTGCCGAAGCTTCTCTGGATAATGCATCAAAATGTCTTGCATATATAGCTAAAACTTCTTCATGCGTCCGCCCCGATCTATTAACAAAGTCGTCAAATCCATCTGGCAATTTATTATAATCGGTCATAACTGTCAATATTCTTATAGAATGCTTTAAAACCTGAAAATTTTTCATATTCTGCATGCTTTATAACAAAACGTAGGTTAATTTAAATGGGTGTGATTTATCATGAAGTGCAAATGCGGTGCAGACTTGGATTATGGACTGTGCAAAATCTGCGGCATGCGTAAGCCAGCATGCAAATGCTAGCCTTTTCTTTAGAAGAAAAGGTTACCGTATCCAAAAGAATCTATGTTGTGATACGTAGGGTGTGAAAAAAAATGCCGTACAAAGCAAACAATGAATTACCTAAACGAGTAAAAAATAATCTGCCCCAGCATGCCCAGACAATTTACAGAAAAGCTTTCAACAATGCTGAAAAGCAATACAGGAATCTGAAAAAAAGAAGGACTTCCGGGTCATTGGATGCAATAGCCAGCAAAGTTGCTTGGAGCGCTGTAAAGCACGAATACAAAAAGTCAAGCAAAGGCTGGGTAAGGAAGTGATATATCTTGCGTGCTGTTTTAACAGCTTTCTAGTTTGACCTAAATACCATAACCTTTAAACCTTTTAGAAATAACTAAAGCTGATGTCAGACGCGAAATATACAATAGACCATGACAGGCCAAATTGCATCGGATGCGGCGCATGCGTTGCCGTGGCGCCTGAATTCTGGGAAATAAAAGAAGCTGACGGCAAATCAGATGTAATAGGCTCACAAAGGCACGAAGAAGGCTCTGAAATTGTCAGGGAAACCCTGGACATAACAGAAGCTCAATATGCAAAAAATAAAGAAGCTGCAGATTCGTGCCCCGTCAATGTCATACACATGATAAACAAGCAGAACGGCGAAAAAATAATTTAGTGAGCCCTTTGCTAGCTTTCTTTTAAACGATAAGACGCCTTTGGCGTCGGTCTGTTAAGAAAGTTACCGTCTTGAGAGAACTTCGTTCTCTAAGACCCCACAAACCTTTGGTTTGTAAGGTATCAAAGAAAACAATATTAAGAAAGCCATCGGGGAATAAAGAAAATAAGGCTTCGCAATATCAATATTTCTTCAGCCAACTTAGAATATCATCAACAGCCAGCCTGTTTTGAAGCATTTCTATGCCATGGGCAGTGCCGCCATATATTTTCAGGTCTTTTGGCGGTATTGTAAAGCCGTAAAGAAACTCTGCATTCTGCCTCTCTTCTATATCAGACATGAATAAAACATTATGCGGCCTGAAATAACTAAGACTGCTGCCGAGCTTCTTGTTATCTATTGGCGAAATGGCAACGGATGCAGAAATTTCTGAAAACGACGATGACACAAATGCAACATTTCCGCCAAAAGAGGCGCCTATTACAAAGATTCTTGCCGAATTTGTATTATTCTTAACCCAATAAACAGCGCCTGCCAAGTCCTGAAGAGAATCTTCATAATTGCTTTCATCAAGTGCCCTCATGTCATAGGTGAGAACAGAATAATTATTTGCAAGCAGAACCGGCACAAAATTGTCCCATTGGCGGCGGTTTCCGTTATACTCGTGAATTAATATAACAGTCATGTTTGATTTTGCAAAATACGACGCATTAATTTGCACGCCATCCGGCGCTAAAAACGTGACCTCATTTGCCTTCTTGTTTTCCACGCATCCGGACAGCGCAACAGCCAGGATAATCACTGCAAGAACTATTTTCTTCATCATTATCCTTAATGCTAATTCTTTAATGCTTTTGAGCTACAAGAACATCCATGGATGAGACAACACGCACCTTCCCTTTTGGAACAGATCGGTCGTATGATGCATCATTTGCAGCATCTGGCGATGTAACATACAAGTTATTATTTTCAAGATCACGTAAAGTCAGCCAAGTGAAAGGATGATAAAGAGCACGGCGGCTTTGTTCTACTGTTCTCTCAACTGTTTCATTTTTAAGAATTCCAAACCCGTAACGCTCTGCTGTGCGCGCTAGGTGCTGCGTCAGGTACCTGCTTGACGTTAGCATTTTATCACCGTCATCTGTAGACTCAAGACCAACAAGAAATCTGCGCGGCGCTACTAACCAGGGCTGCGGATAATCATTGCCAATTACGTATGTGCATGAAAATTCAGCAGGCAGATTTTTTGCTTCGCGTTTCCTGCATTCGGCTGCACGAATCGGGAATTCAGCAGGCAGCATGTCCTGAAAATGCATAAACAGGCCATTTGGCTTTAAACATCTACTAACTTCTTTCAAAGCCAAATCAAAAAAGAAAACGCTGTCCCACGACGACAGGCCTACAATGACATCAACAGACTCGTCAGCAAGCGGCATGTCATAGATATCACCGACCCTGACTTTTGGCCATCTTAAAAAATACCTATGGGTGAATTTTTTATTTTCCTCCACAAAATCCGGATTTATGTCAAACTGCTGCCATTTGCGGCGGTGCTTTCTGCGGGCGTATAAATTATAAAGCCTTCCGTATATTCCGCTGCCAAACTCTGCAATTTCCGTCCTGTCATCCGCGAATTCGTCAAACACGCCATGAACAATAGCACGGCTCACAGGCAGGCTAAAAAGGCTTAACTCAAAATAATTACTCTGCGTATTTTTCGGCATTTCGCGCAACATTTTTCGCTCGTATTCAAGCGTCACAGCTGCCATATCTTCTGAAAGATCCTTCTTGTTAAAAACATCTGTAAACGGAAATTTCTGCATTCCTTGCTAGTTGTAAATATCTTCTTATAACAAACCAAATAAAGAATCAGGTATTATAATTTGGTTCGCTATACAAGGTAAAGCAAAGCTTTACCTGTACAGGAGAATCTTCAATTCTCCTTGTATGTGACCAACTTAGGCTATATAGCGAATATTAAGTTGGTCAG
>DATDTP010000056.1:0-5040 GCA_035290775.1 archaeon
TAGAGTTGTTGGTGAAATTGAAGCCGTATATGTTATAGCAAATACTGGATTAGCAATAAGAATCGATAATATAGATACGAAGCAGATTATGGCAAAGTTTTTTTGTTTCATCATCAAAGCCTTCTAAATAGTTAAACACAAAGCTTAAAAAAGAAGTTTAACCTACCTAATCTTTCTTCAATACATCTTGTAAATTAAATTCGACCCATGAATAAACATTAATAAAACCTTCCAAAGTTCCATTTTTAAGTTCTAATTGTATAGGTACAGATTGACCTTCTGGCACTCTGCCTAACAAACCTTCAGAATAACAATTATCACACGTTATTCTGTATGTTATCGAAGCTTCGTTTTCGTACACAAAATACAATTTATAGAATGGAATCTTATATTCTGCTGATGTTTGTGGAATTGTAATTTCTTGTTTATTTACGTTTATTTCCAATTCAAATTGTCTCGTTTGACCAGATTGTATAGAAGATATATTCATATTTGGTTTAAACGGATTCGCCTCAATTTTATAAAGGAATACACGGCCTGTTTCCTTAAACATAGCACGATTCGTGACGTTTATTATTAATCTGCCGTTAGTTTCATTTACCATTACTACTTCATGAACTTCGCTTAGTTTTGCAGGTTCAGACTGATACAGAACAGCATATGCACCAAAACCAAAAGCTACACTGGTTATTATAAGTCCTATAATTGTCAAAGATATACTTTCCTTTTTTATTGGTTGTTCTATATGCTTCAGCTTTCTTAGAGTTGTATAAAAATGACAACACCTACAGACATGAAAACATTTGTGCAACATAACACTGTTTGGCTTTCCTGAATTTTGTTTGTGTTTCTTCACCTCTCGAAGAACTAATAAATGAATAACAATAGCACCCAAAATGCCTATAGCTACATACGAGCGACCCAAATCTATGAAAGCATTTTGAGCACTTGGCGACGCTTGAGAACTTGTTAGTATAATCGCAATACCTATACTTATTACAGTAATTGCAACAGAAGCTAAACTTAATCTATACGAAGCTCTAGTAATAACTTCATTTTCTGCTTCTGACGACATATAATAATCTAAGTACTGATACTGATATAAACAATACAAAAGAAATAATCAACTTTATATAACAACCAGAGTAAAGTATAGCTTAAGTGGTAAGCGCACTATACCTCTGATTATTTATGCTCCGTACGGGATTTGAACCCGTGCCGTCGGCTTACTTTGTCAACGATGAATTTCTTCATCTCGAATTTTTCAAGTATCCTTTTGGACTCGAAAGGCCGAAATCCTGCCAGCATAGCATCAACATAAGACTGTCGGACGCTTTCGCGTCGTTTTACTCATATTAACTGCTTTGACCGGGCTAGACGAACGGAGCGTTAGCTTCTCTAATGTTGAAAGTCAAGATTTATGGCGAGGCATTATTTGCCTCTCATCTATCCAACCAACAACATAGGAATTTAATTGTTGGTTAGGTTTAAAAGCAGAATTTGCGCTACTTTATTTCATAGTTCCAGCCAGGCTGCCATTTTCCTGTGAGGCGCCAATCATCGCGGATAGCCTGGTCCCATGTTTTCTTGCTTAGTATGACATCAAGCGCGAGCTGCGGAGCCTGATGAGCAACTATTGCTATATGTTTCCCTTTGTAGTTTTTTTTCAAAAGCATCAAAAATCCGCGTACTCTTTTTTCAACGTCCTTGTAGCTCTCGCCTTTCGGGAATTTTTTGTTAACATACTCGGCCATTTTAGTCTTAAATAAAGAAGCAGGCTTTTGTGTAAAATCTCCGTAGTCTGCTTCTCTTAATCTTTTGTCTTTTATTATCTTTGCCTTTGGAAATGCAAGCTTTGAAGAGTCGACAGCACGCTTCAGGTCTGAACAGAACACAGCGTCAAATTTTTCTTTTACAGTTTCTCCAAGCTTCTTTGACTCATCAATGCCTTTTTGCGACAACTCGCCCTGCGCCCAGCCTGTTGCAAGATGCTTCTCGTTGTCTGTTGTAGTGCCGTGAACAAAATAAGTTATTTTTACAGGCATTATTTTTAATGGATAAAAGAGGATTAATAGATTTCAGAAACGTCCCAGCGGTTCATGCATTTTGAATCTTCCAGGTCGGAAAGGCCGTCGTTGTCATTGTCAATGCCGTCGTTGCATTGTATTGTGTTTTGATACTGCGTGCTTGTGTCGTCTACAAGATTATTTCCGCCATCAGCCTGGTTATAGCTTGAAGGGACCGGAACGCCGTCTGTTATTAGGCCGCTATTCTGATCCATATACGCGCCGCCTGCTATGTTTCCAGCAGAGCGTGCACCAGGAACCGGAATGCCGTCTGTAATCAAGTCTCCTGCTAGATTTTCAGAAGGAACAAAATAAGCTGCGCCTACAATGAGGAATGCAATAGCCAGAAGCAAAACTATCAGCTGGATATATGGCCTGTCCCATGCTATTGGCTTTTGTGCAGCTTTCTTGGGCATAAATTTACTTCATTTTCCCAGTATTTATAGGTTTTTAGATCTGCGCAATAGGTTTTTCCTTTCAAGCATTTTATTCTGCCTGCGCAACTCCTCTATGACTTTCTGTGTTGTGATTCGGTTTGCGTGCAGTATGACATAGACAAGGAATATTACTATAACCGTAACTATTACAGCGGCTATCAATTTTGCCAACACTGTTTCCCTTGTTGGAAAAAGTATTTCTATCGCTGACTTTATAGCATCGTTCCAGAACAATGCGAGGACAAAGCCAAGTGCTGACAGAATAGCAGTAAAAACTACGGTGCGCGTGCCAATGAACTGCTTTGCGTTGTCCTCCACCTGGTCGTTTCCCATGACAAATAACTGCTTCTAGAATATAAAAATAAGCGCTGAGGGAGAGATTTGAACTCTCGCTCCCTTTCGGGAACAGGATGTTTGCTGCGGAGCTTATTTTCCGCAAGCGATTTTGTGCGTTTACATGCACAAAAGGGCTTTAGCAATCCTGCGCGTATGGCCAACTTTTTAATACCGTTTTCTTTGATACGGTAACTTTCTTTTTGGCGAACCGACGCTTTGCGTCAATCCATTCCAAAGAAAGCTAGCCTTTGACCAAGCTCTGCCACCTCAGCATTCTTTTAATGCTGAATCAACAAAATATCAATATATTATTCTTTGTTGTTCAGCATATGTGAACCAAATTATAATACTAGACTGCTTATTTGGTTCACAATAACTATTATTATATACTTTTAAAAGAAAGCAACATAGAAAAATTATGTACTTTGGGTCGGTAGTCTAGTGGCTATTTTGAAGAATTAGAAGTTCTTTAAAAATACAGATGACGTCGCCCTTACAAGGCGAAGGCCGGCGGTTCGAATCCGCCTCGACCCATTATGCTTACAAGGGATGAAGCAATAGAGATACTAAACATATATGGCAAGGCCTGGGAAAAACAGGATCCGGATCTGATAATTACTATTTTTACTGAAGACGCAAAATATCATGAAAGGTTCTATGAAAAGCCTTTTTCCGGGCATGAAGGAATAAGACAATACTGGAAAACAAAGGTCTGCAAGGAGCAGGCTAATATCAAATTCAAGCTTTTGGATTTCTGGATTTTTAACGATACGCTAATAGCCGAATTTGAATCGAAATTTGACGATCTAGCGAAACAAAAAAGAAAACACATGAAAACAGTTGCAATACTTGAAATCGCTGATGGTAAAATAAAGTCTCTTAGAGAATATTGGCAGTCAACAGAGGTTTAATATAGCCTTCCTTCGAGAATTGACTTCCATCTTTTTGATGCGCTGTCCTGCCAGTCTTTTATTTCCTGGTCTGTCATGGATGAATAGCGGCTCTGCGCTCTTGCATACCTCTCAACCGGCTCTGGGCGAACCAGTTTTTTCGTTATGTTCATAACGCCATCGTATTCAAAAAGAGGCCATGTACACGACTCGACGGCAAGGCGGCCTATTTCTACTGCATTTGAAGGGTCAAAGCCTGATTTTGGATCAGGGCATAAAATTTCAATGAACCTCACGCCTTTCAACAATAAAACTTTTCTTATTTTTTCTATGTAGTCTTCTGGATACGCTGTGCATGCTGTTGCAATATAAGATGCCGGTATATTTTTGACAAGCGTCTGGTCATTTGTTGTGTAGGAAATAAACAAAAGATTCTCGTTATTGCGCGCTGCAAGTATCAGGGAAGGCAACGACGCTATTGTTGACAACTCATCTGAAAATGCAACTGCCTGCTTGAATAGAGAGACAGAGCGCAATGCAGATGCAGGCTTTTCCGATACCATTGATTCTATATTTTTAATTGACCCAGCTACTGCTGATGCCGGGCCTGAGACTATGAGCAATGGCATGTCTTTTTTTTGCCCTGATTGCTGCAAAGCCAAGGCCGTAAGCTTTAGCGCGAGCAAAGGCCCGCTGCCCTGGTGCAAAGGAGTAGAATTATATACGCTCCTAAAAGACTTCATTTCAAGCTCTGGCATTTCTATATATTGTATGTTTGGTTATTTTAATCTCTCTTTTACGTTTTTTATTTTTTCGTAGAGCTGTTTTATTCTTTCATCGAGCTGCTCTTCCTGGCCTTTCAGAAAATACCATGTATTGTAATCAGCAAGGCTCTTGTCGAGCACGCGCCTTGCAAGCGGAAGGCCGCGCCGCGAGGCTATGAGAAACAGCTCATTATGTTTTGGAAACTTTTCCTTTACGTCAACCACAGGTAAAGGCCCGCTTTTTTCAAGCGTGCTTACAAACGAAGAAACATTTCCGGTCTCTGGCTTGCGCAGGCCTTTAACCCAATGATATGCGCACGAATATGATATTGAAAGCTTCTCGCTGATCTGCTTCGGCGTTAATCCTTGCTCATGCAGTTTTATTGCTTCATCATACTTTGCACCGTACGTTTCACGGCCTTTGCGCAATGGCATGTGATAATTTGTTTCTTGAGAATTAAACATGATGAATTGCCTTTAATCAAACACAATATTCTATAAGCCCTCTGCTTTCCAGAAAATCCCTGATTGCGGAAAACATCATCTC
>DATDTP010000057.1:0-22565 GCA_035290775.1 archaeon
CCTTATCTTTACAAGGTTGCCTGTTATTGCATAATCAAACAATTCGGTTCCGCCCCTTTGTCCCAAGCAGTCATCAAAGAAAACACCGGGCCCTGAAACTTCAACAGTTGCAAACACAAATCCATTATCCAGTCCGCCAGAAGCCAGAGGAAAGCCGCTGCCAACATTCTGGAACTCAATGACAAAATTTTCTCTTTGTACAGGGTCAATTCCATTTTCATTGATAACTATCGGCGAAGATCCGCTCGCAAGGTTTATTTGTATTGGGGCGCCGAAAGAATTGACAACATCAGGCATATATTGCGTTGTATCCCCTATGTTCTGCCTTCTTCTGAATTCGTCTTTGTTGAATGCGCGCAGGTTTATGTGCGCTGTTGATGTGTAAGCGTAAGAAACTCTTTCTGTTACAGGATAATCTACTTTCAGTCCTTCTGGCAAAACAGGCGGCCTGAAAGTCCAGTCTACTGTCTGGACCTGCCCGGGACGGTTTCTCTGCGGTAGCGGTGGTGACAAAGAATTGTAAAATTTCACGTCCCTGAAAGAGCTTAGGTCTTGGTAAGAATTGCAGAAGTCATTCAGAAAAGAATTCCATGAATTTGTAACAAACAAGCTCAGGCTCGTGCCAGCGTCCTTGCTGTACGACAAGTGTGCATCAATTCCGTTTTTTGCGTCATAGTATGAAAACTGCATTATATCATTTATGTATGAAAACGACAATCTCTTGTCTCTCCACGGGTGGGCAGATGTCATCTGCAGCCCTTCAAAAGTTCTCCAGCTGTCCAGCCCGTACAATTCTACAAGAACGCATCTTGCAGTAGTGCCGCCAATATTTTCAAAATCTGAAAAAAATCTTACAGTATCGTCTGCTTCTGCTATTTGAGGCTCAACAGAAAACGAATTTATTGCTATTCCGTCTTGTCCGCCTTGTTGTTTCTGCGTGCAGGCTGTTGTAAAAACGAGCAGTGCCATAACAAGCAAGGCAAAAATCAGGCTTCGCATGTAATCATATTATTAAAAGTGATATAAATAGAAAGATTTTTATTGTAAATAAACAGGAAAAGATTTTTTTTCAAATAATATAAAAGTGAAACCAAAGTGTTTTCTTTGATACGATAACTTTCTCAACAGACCGACGCCAAAGGCGTCTTATCGTTTAAAGAAAGCTAGCTTTATTCGCCAATGACTGTTACGTCAGCCCTGGAGTAAACATAGTATCTGTAAAATATGTTGAACACAAGCTGTATGCTGTCTATAGGCCTGGTTCCCCACTGTGCCTTGTTTATTTTCAGGCTGCATGCAATCGGTACTGTGCCGCTGTCCCTTATTCTCAGAGGTATTTGAGCATCATTTATGTCAATGCTACGACCGCCTGAAACGCCAAGACAGTCAGCAAACTCTACGCCAGGTGGCCCGAACAGTTCTATCTGTCCTGTTAGCTTGCCGCCCATGCCTATTATCTGACCATTGTATTCGGGCGTTATTGGAAATCCGTTTCCAACATTCATAAACTGAATCATTAATGGCAAAGTCTCTTCTTCATCATTTGAGCCAAGAACCATTGGATTGGTTATAAATCTTTCAGGAACGCTTAATTTTATAGGCCCGGCACTGTTTATTATCTCTGCCTGCTCTGTTGCCT
Source organism: archaeon (assembly GCA_035290775.1). Lineage (GTDB taxonomy): Archaea > Aenigmatarchaeota > Aenigmatarchaeia > GW2011-AR5 > GW2011-AR5 > JACQNW01. The sequence goes on from DATDTP010000057.1 coordinate 1,640, forward strand.
GTTGTAGCGCCTGCCTTCTTCTGAACTCATCCTCGTTTAATACAAAAAGCTTCATGTGACCAGACGTGTTGTAGTCAAAAGAAACTCTTGCCTCTACAGGCAATGAAGGCGCAATTCCTTGAGGAATATTAGGCGTCATAAAATTAAACTGTGCTATTTTTAAATCTCCTGGAACATTGTTTTCAGGTCTTGGCCTTTCCATTCTGCCATAAGTTCTTGCCTGTGTCGAAGTCAAAAGGTTTCCAAAACTGTCTCTCCACTGCCCTTCTACGCCAAACAATTCTATCTGGACATTGCTCGCAGTGGTGCCGCCTGTATTTTCAAATTCTACATCAAATAATACGAATTCGCCGTCTCTTGCTTCAGCAGGCGTAACAATAAAATTGTTTATAGTTACGCCGTTATTAACGTCAACATTTGCCTGCCTTCCTGTACAGGCAGTCATAAAAACAAGAGCAGCAATTGTAATTACCGCAATAAAAGTATTTTTTTGCATATCTATCTATTTGTAAAGGCGGTTTATATACATTTGCACGTCCTTTTGGCAAATGGATATACAGAGTTTTGGAAGAAAACGACAGTATATACATTTGTTACGCCGTTTTGGGCATTTTATAACATGATTCTTTTGGATACCTTGTAGAACGAAGTTCTACGGGGTCCCAAAGAGCTTTGCTTTCTGCAGACGGTAACCTTTCCGAGCAGACCGACGCCAGCCAACGACGCACTTCGTGCGTCTATGCATCGGCGTCTTATCGTTTAGAAAAGGCTAGCTATGCAGCAGGAGGCCTTCTGCCTAGCACCCTTACGTTTGAATCATAATCTATGAAATACCTGTATTTCAAATCAAATATCAGTGATATTGTTCCTTTTGGGGTTGATGACCATTCACTCGGGTTTATTGCTATAGAGCATGGGACAAGCGCAGATTCTCCCTTGCGCACAATGACTGGCGTGCTTGTCGTGAAAAGGTCAACAATATCTCCTCCTGTGACGCCGGCACAGTCGTCGAAATTAACGCCTCTTCCTTCAACTTTTATAGTGCCTCCAATCAGCCCGTTTGTTGGAACACCGCCCTGTGTTGAAAATGGCACGCCGCTTCCTGTATTCACAAAGAACAATCTAAAGAAAAATTTTTCCTGTGGGTCTGGAGGGCTTTTCCTTACAAACAATGGCTGCCCGTTTACTTCAACAACAATAGGCGCATTTGTGTTTGACACTGAAACAGGGTCCATTTGCTCGCCTCTTTGCTTCATCCTCATGTATTCGTCTTCATTGACAACAGGTATGTTTGCAACTGCTGTAGTGGAATAATCATAGTCAACCCTTGCTGTGAGCTTATAATCCTGGAAAACGCCTTCTGGAAGCTGCGCAACCTGCGGTATATTCCAAATCGCAATTTTTGTTTCGCCAGGCGCGCCGGTTCTCGTATCATATGGCTGCATTGTCTGTAAGTCATAAGATATAACTTGATTGCCCAGCCAGCTTGCGCCAAGAAGATACGCCATGACATTTTTTGCAGTTGTGCCGCCTACATTCTGCACTTCAACATACGCAGTAAATTTTCCTGTGTAGCTTTCCACTTCACTAGGGTCTATGGCAAAGCTGTTTATAACAAGCCCGTCGTTTCTGATAGGTGTGTTTGACGTGCATGCAGTGAACAAAACAAGAACTATAGCAGCAGCGGTTACGTATAGATTTTTGCGTTGGTAATATTTCATAATTAAATTACTTGTTTGCCTGTATATTAAAATTACTTTATTATCCTTATGCTTGTGCTTTGCGCTACTTCGTATGTATACGGAATATCAACAACTATATTGTAATCTGTAAGCCTGCTTGTTTGCGGATATAGCTCGCACGTTATCGTAGGAAATTCTTTTCCTATAGGGCGCAGTATAGTATTTTTGCAGTCAACAAGCCCTGCTGGCCCGTCAACTGCATTGCCTATTACAGATATTTCGCTTATCAGGCCGTTTCCTATGTTCCTAATGTTTATGTGCATGAAATATCTCTTGTCTGTCTTGTAAACCATTGGGTTTTCATCTAATGTTACGCTAACTTCCATGTTCTTGTCCCCAAATGAAAAATAAGAAGGCATGTTTGGATATTTTCCGGAATTTTTTAATCTGTCATACTCGTCAGGCGAAACAGACCTCAGCACAACAGCGCCGCTTATTGAAGACTTGTATTTCGCATCTACATGAGCTTCTGTAGCAGTTGACATATCTATAAACGCCGGCGCTGTTAGTGTGCATGCTATTGTAAAAAATCCTCCAGGCCTTAGAGTTGTCGTGGGTTGCGGCTGGCAGGTTGATGTCATAAGCCCTGTATCAAATAGCCTTACGTTCAAATCAGTGTAGGATTTTACGTCATTATTAAGGACATCTATGAAAAGCCTAGTGTCTTTTACTGCAAAAACGCTGTCCGGGTCTGCCTGCATATTAATTACAAGTCCCTCGTTCATGGATACGTTTGCACAGCCGGCAAAAAATACAAGCGCCAAAGGCAGCAACCACAGCAGTTTCATACTTGTTTATTGTCTCGCCTGTTAAATAAGTTTGCAAGCTAGCCTTTTCTTAAACGATACGGCAAAAGTTTATCTAAATAATATGATTTTCTTTGATACGGTAACTTTCTTTTCTAAAAAGAAAGCTAGCTAGACATTCCTGAAAGGATTTACGTCAAGGCTTGTGCTGTCTTTTATTTCATAAGTGTAGCCTGGCAGGATGTTGCCGCTTGGGTCAATGCCGCCTATCGAAGCTGTTATTTCAAATGTCTTAAACGGCTCGTTGTTTGCTGACAAGTCGTTGACGCCTGTTAGCGTGAATAAGATTGATCTTCTCGACTCATCCTTGAAAATTTCAATCGGTTTTGAATTTTCAAATTCTGTAGCCGTCACAGCTGTAAAATCAGAAGGTGGTGTTATTTTTCCTCCTTTAGATACGTCTAATATATCTGCTGGAAAACTTATCTTCATTTTTCCTATATCTATTTTATTATTCTTTACTTCCCCGCTTCCGACATTCCTGAGCTTGAAAATTATCTGCGCGTTCTGTCCGCCAAGAATATACTGCGGCCCAAAAACGCTTGCATCTACTTGGATAGGCCCTGATGAATGCGATTTTGATTCCTGGACAGAAAGTTTCTCCCCCGATATCTGCCTTTTCAGTATCTCCTGCCTGTTTACAATAGGAATAAGATAAGTAAGCCGTGCATTGTAATCATAGCTGACCTTGAAATTCATTGCAGCCGTTGTTCGTATGCCTGCAATGTCTGTGTCGCTAGGCGCCTGCAGGTAGAAATTAACTTGCTTTTGTTCCCCTGGGAGAATGTTGCATGGCGCTGTACACCATGCAACGCCTTGCTGGCTTTCTGGCGGGCATGTTCCAGGGGCGCTGTTGCATAACGGTTTTGCAGGGTCGTCTTTCCTAAATATAGGCGCGTCAAAAAGGTCTACTTTTGCATCCTTTGCCTCGCTGAATTTGTCCTGGTTCTCGACTATGAATGATAATAATACTGGAAAATCGGGCAGCACAGGGCTGTTTGGTATTGTCTCTATGCTTCTTATCGCCAAAATATCCCTCTGGCCATTGACATTGTCAATGGTGTTTATTGTTACAATATTGCCCCCAAAAATGTCCCCTATGCCGGCGCATCCGGCGATAAAAATTATAGGCACTAACAATAATGCAAGATGCAGCTTCATAATCATATTTCCGCAGGCTCAATATATAGTTAACTAAACAGTGAATTTTGCATATTTTAGTTAACTTATACCGAGCAACAAAAAATAATATAATTGCAAATTTGTTAGCTCAATATAAAGCCTTATTAGCATTGATGTCATAAAAATCTAATGGATTTTTTCCAGACATACTTCATCGACCCGATAAAATATGGCACAGGGTATAACATTTACAACACTGCAGTCTATGCTGTATTGCTGATAATATCAGCAGTTATAGTCTATAAAATTCTGCGAAAAATGAATGTGCAGATAGATAATAAATTCCTGCTCGGCGTGTTTCCTTTTGTCGTACTCGGCGGCCTGCTTCGTGCGCTGCAGGATGCAAAAACATTTGACACAGTCCTGCTAATAACGCCTCTTATTTACGTGAGCATATTTGCGTTTGCGTTTGTTTCACTTATCATATCATGGATTTTGAAAAATAAAATTGCTTACCACAAAACATGGTTCTCAATAGGCATTGCAGCAGTAATAGCCTCTCTTTATTTTGTAAAAGTGACGGACACCAACGCGCTTTTCCTGATTGCGGGCATAACAGCTTTGTGGGTTGCAGCGATATTCGGGGTCAAGTGGCTTGGAGAAAGCAAAAATATATCTAAGATTAAAAATCTTTTCACTACAGAAAACTCTTTCCTTCTGCTTGCTCATGAATTTGATGCAACAACTACTTTCGTTGCAACAACATTTTACCCGTATTTTGAGCAGCATGTACTGCCTTCATTCTTCATTTCACTGTTCGGCACGTGGTTCATGTTCGTGCTTAAGTTCGTTGTTGTGAGCATTGTACTTCATGTGTTAGATAAAGAACTAGCTGCAGAACAGCAAAAAAGAACCTTCCTGAAATTCCTTGTATTGATGCTCGGATTAGCGCCGGGATTAAGAAACTTCTTCCGCCTTATCATGGGAGTTTAGCAAAAAAATACGTCAGACTAACAATTTTTTTATTTCAAAAATAAACTCTGTAGCCCTCTTTACAGATGTTCGTGCCATCTGCTCCTGAATTTTCAGAGTCATATCGTACTGGAACTTTGACCGTTTATCAAGCTCCATCTGATAATTTTTCATTATTTCATCTGACTTTATTGAAGCTATTTCAAGAGCGTCGTTCATAACATTTTCATATTCCTCTATTAACTCCTTCTTAAGCTTTTCAAGCGCCAGAACTATCAGCGCTTCGCTGGTAACTTTGTGAACTATCTTTCGGCCTGTTTTATACCCGAGATGAAGCAAGACAGCATTTGCCATGTAGAACATAGAATAGTACGACACAACAATTGACCATAGGTAAGGTTTCAGGGTATCGCCAAGCATTTTCTCTGCCAATTTCAGGGACATGTCAGAATTGTGGATGTACATTTTCATGGCGTTCTCGTCTTTTTGCTTTTTTATCAAGCCTTGCCTAAGATATTCAGAAAAATTTTCCATAGCTTCCTTCTTCCTTTTTTCATCTATCATTTAATCATCTCATAATAGTTTTCTATTCCATGCAAAATTATGTTATTTTTTACAGCTTCTTTTCCAACATTAAATCCCTTTGCATTTATCATGTCAAGAAACTGGCTCTCTGAAAATACCATATAATGAATTGGCAGCGGCATTATTCTAGTTATCTGGCTCGCTTTTTTTTCAAACTTTTCTTCAGTTCCATCAGGAGTTATGAACATAATATCTATATCAGAATTCTTTGTTTGTGTTTTTTTTGCATAGGAACCAAACAACAAGAGAAGGTACAGTGAGGATTCTGCATCATTTCTGATTTGATTCAGCATCAGCAGTATGTTTTTGTCCTTCAAAATGTCGTTTCTTCTTGCGTACTCTGCTTCAAAAATAAGCGGATGAATTATTTTGTTGATCTCTACTTTGTTTGACGAACCAAATTTTTTTAGCGTGACAAGTTTCTCTTTTTCCAGGCGTTTTACAATATCAAAAGCATTTTTGTAATTCATCTTAATAGATTTAGCTATTGAAAGAATATTCAATTCTCTATAGCTGTTTTCAATCAAATATCTGACTACATCAACATTTCTGTCTTTCATGACAATAACACCATAACACTATGGTAGTATAGACATATATTTATATTTAACCAAATAAAGAAGCATAACACATTTTGATTAAAAACTAGCGTTGCATTAGGACGGTATGTGCAGCATCTTCATCCATGCAAATCGTAGGTAGTCTCTCACAATCGTACAGGAGTCCATCATTTTTCGTTTCCACAGGTTTGTCATCAAGTTTTTTGTATGCAGTATCAAAAAGGTTTGCAATCAAACGTGCTGGGAGTCTTTTTTCTGGATCAGGATTAAGGCCGCCGCGTAAAGCCTCATTTACATAACGCCCCGCTTCCCCATAAGGGCCGGTAACGCTGTCTAACAAGCCTATATTGTTCGGCATCTCATAATTTTTTGCAGCAAATCCTGTAATAAATAAAAGGCCTTGAGAACCATTGTATTTCCATGCCCGCTGCCCTGTAACGGCCTCAAAAACAGTAACAGCCGCAGAATAAACATCGCCTCTTGTGTCTTTAAGCGAGCTTTCGCCGCGCCACATTTCAGGCGGTATATAGCCAGGCGTACCCAATATGCGTCCTGAAACATCTTTTAGGTCCACGCCGCTTGCATCTGCATATTTTATGTTCCATCCAACATCAAAATCAAAAAACATAATGTCAGCAGGGTTGGTGCTAACAATCCTGCCATCATTGATTTCTGCTGGCTGCAGAATATTTTGCGGCTTGATGTCACGGTGCACAATCCCGCGTTTTCCAAGTTCTGCAACAGTTTCAAAAACAGTGCTGCCAAATTTTACAGCATCTCTCAATGTATAATGCCTGCCTTTAATCACATCTGAGACAGTAGTTTGTGAAGACACAAGGCCAAGTGCAAAGGCAGCAATTTTAGTTTTATCATCATAAAAATCCCCGTAGTATGGAAGCACATTTTTATGCATGGCGCCTTTAGAAAGCGCATTTGCTAGATTTCGTAAAATTGATGCCTGCATGAAAGATGTCACTGCGTAAGCGCTTGAATCAGGCTCAATATCACCGTATACTTTTAATGCAAGTCTCTTAGGCAGTCTTGACTCACCTTTGACAGGTCTCACGGCATAAACGCCGCTCTCTCCATGCGCAGCGCGCCTTGGTTTTTTTATATAAGAAACAATTTCAACATCAACAGTGCCGTTGCCGTAAACAGGCACGTGAACCCTAGTTCCGACAGCATTTTCCTTGTCAAGCATGCTTCTCATGTGATGTCCGTGGTGTCCTGTATTCAGGGCCGCAGCTAAACCGCCTCTTTTCATATCCTTTCCGCTAACGTATTGTACAGGCATTTTTTCACCATATTTACATTAATATGTAACTATTTAAAAGTAACTAATAATTGGTCTTTAATAAATAGGAATTGTTCTTGCTTCGTCACGATCAATAAACATTGTCCGTGGAAGGTCGCCTTCCGCTTGCATTTTAGCATTAATTCCTTCTACATCTAAAGCGCTGTCGGCTAAAGTTTGCGCTGAATATTCTGACACGTCATCTGGACTAATATCATCAAAGAGAAGCTCTTCTCTTCGTATTCTTTTAGAATATTCCAGGAGCTCATCACATCTTACAACAACACGATCAGCTTCCCATCTCTTCATGCCATCTACAGCAAGAAGGCCTTCTATCATCTCTCTAGTGCCGTCGCGAAGACGCTTGTTATCTATTTCAGCAAGTTTTTCAACCCCAGAAGGCATTCCTTGTTTGCTGAAAACATTTGAAGCATAAAAAATGCGTTGCATTGGTGTTGCCTCTGGCTTAAGTCCCCACGGGTTATTGTTATTTGTTAAAAATGTTAGTGCAGTCATTCCAAGTGAATAACGGTCAACCAAAGGCAAAAATGCTTCCTCTTTCCCTCTGATAGCTTCAGGAGACATGTAACCGGGCGTTCCAACAATTGCGCCTGCAAAGTCTGACACATCAAAACCTTCAGCTACTGCAACAGCAGGAAACCACGCCATGTCATAATCAAATAATTTTGCACGTTTTGGATAAATTTTCTTGACATTGCCTGAAACAACATCAGCTGGCATAAGTATGTTTTGCGGTTTTATGTCTCTGTGTGCAATGTTGAAAAGGTCAGTAGTACTAAGAAGTCTTGCAATAGAGCATGTTGCTTCCAAAGCCTCGTCAAAATGATAGCCCCGCTGAAACGTCACATGGCCTGCATGCATTCTAGAGTCCACAAATTCAAGAACGTACACAACAGCGCCAGAGCCTTCAGCCCCATCTACATGCAGTGTTGGATCATAGTAGCAGCTGCCAAACTGCAAAACATTTGGATTTCCGCCCACTCCGCATAAAGTTGAATAAATTTCCTTTTGGGTAGAATATGCAAAAAAATATTTTTTTGTACCAATCTGCGTATTTGGGTAAACCTTCATTGCAAAAGTTTCAGGTTTATCTCCAACTTCTGCAAACTCTTTAATAACATCAACCCACGCTTCCCCTCCAGGCACTGTGATTCTTTCAAGCTGTTCGTAAAGCTTGCCGCCCATAAAAGGCAATTCTATGAGCCTGCCTCGGCTAAAAGGAACGTAATTTCTCATATCTGCAAGAGTTACGCCTGCGTAAGACGCGCTAGCGCTGTCTTTTCCAGCGCCAGTTGTTGCATATTCTCCAAGCGGCATTTTTTCACCTAATCGACTTCAAAGTTTAACACAATGTTTTTATCCATGAGTTTGCTTTTATCGTGTATGTTAAACATGGCTATAGTTACTATATAATGTAACTATTTAAAAGTAACTAAAATGCATAAGTATTTAAGGTTTAGCACATAATAAGACAGTAAATTTATTACATAAAAGTGATGAATATGAAGACAACATACGTCAATCGAAAACCCTATACGGGCAGACAAGGCGGACTGATGGAGCTTGGCGAATTTGCACGCAGAGTTGAAGCTGGCGAACGCAACTTTCATGGCTCTACTTTAGTCGATACTAAATACGAAGGAGAGGCTGAAAGGGCGCTAGCAAAAGCTGGCATTATGTTTCCAGCAAGGTATGCAGAAGTTATGAGCAGAATACCAACAAGCGCAGACCCTGATAAATGGTCGCCTAATGAATTATTTAAAAAAGCAAAATCAGCTGAAGACTATGATGCTTTATCATCTCTTTTCGCACGTATGCAAGCAATAGCATTTGACATGAAAGACAATCCTATTCATTTCCATAGTTTCAGGTTTAGTTATGAAAATGGTGGTGCACAGCCAGTAAATGCAAATGGTTTGTTTTTGCCGTTTGCAGTGCTTGAAGAAGGAACTCACATTTACCCTGCAAAATTGCCAAACCTGACAATACCAGGGGCAAAAATAAGGGAAGACTCTGGCTTTAGTGAAAGAAGGACAGACTTACAGGCAAGACGTTATGGAACGCGTGAAACAAAAGAGTATAAAGTTGCACAGGTTGCAGGCATGAATATGGTAGGCGCACAATTAAGCGATGCAGCCATGCAAGGCGTTGATCTCAGCGGCGTTGACATGAGATATGCAGATTTTAATAATGTTGACTTCACAAAAGCACAATTTTATCCGACAACAGATGCGCGCGGGGCAAGATTTACAGCGTGTGATTTTAGTGGAGCAGTAAACACGGAGAAAATGCTTCTTGGAGCAAACGGCGACAGGACATATTTTATAAAATGCAAGGGGCATTTTTAGGTGGTAAAAATGGCAAAAGATTATAAAAAAGAATTCATAGACATGTTTGAAGCCGGAGGTTTTGTACTAAGAGAAGGTGTAGATTTACTTAAAATATGGAATTTAGCTGCTGATCCAAAAACCTATGTAAGAGATTTAGGAGAAGTAGGAGCTGCAGGAATAAAATTTTTAAAAGAGGTGCAAGACGTTGCAGGCGTATTAGGATTAATAGGTTTACTTTTTGCAGGCGGTGTACAGGGAAAACATGCTGTGCTTCCAGCATATTCGCAAGTAGAAGTACAGCAGGCAACAGTAGGAACAGAACCGCATAATTGGCGCCCTTGGAGGCCATATCACAGGAATCCTTTTCAAAGCGAATCAATACCTTACCTTGATATAACTGGAAATCCTATTGAAGGTGAAAAAACTACAGGAAAGTCAAGATTTTATTTTAATTCAATTGGAGAAGCCTCTGGAATGGCAGAAAAATTATCTCCTGTAGGTGCATCAACAACTGTTGCAGAGCTGCCGGGAAGCGTTTATGGAAAAGACATAAAAACAAGGCTTTTAGCATTAGGTGATTATCGCGACGTAGTAGTTAGATGCACAGGAGATGAAAGCGGTTATGATAAAAGCTGTGCCCTTACGTTTACTTTTGTTGACGCAAACGGAGGAAAAGATAGGTATGTTGTGCGTGACGGGGCTGAAGTTAAAGATTTGTCTGGTGTTTTAACAGAAAGAGAGTGTAAAACAGATAAAAACTGCGGTTTCAAAAATCCAAGACCGCCGCATGACAAAGATGCTCTCTACAGTTTCATGTATCCGAGGTAATAATTATGAATTTAAAAAATTATACAATAGCAGCATTTACAGCTTTGACTCTTGCAGCATGTGCAGGCAAACCAGCACCGCCTGTGCAAAAGCCAAAAGAGGTGCCGCAAATACCTTATGGGGAAATGATGAATCTAATTACAGTTTATCCTTTTACGCCGGTTAATTCAGCTGATGGAAAAACAATAGTAAATAATAGGAATAGTTTTACTATAGACGCTACTTACAACAACCAAAATTACAGGTTTGTACAGCCTAGCATGCCACAGGGTTACAATGCTATAGCATGGGACACGTTAGGTAAAAGACCTAAAGGTGAACTAAAATTGAGAATAAATCGGGATTGTGTAAGGGAGAAATTAGGAAAACCTGTCGAAAAAGGGGAATACACGCCTCCAATATCCATGGAATGGAAAGGAGATAATTTAGTGCTGACTATGCCAGACGGGTGTTTAGATTTCTATGTACTTGAAAGAACAGGAGCTATAAAATTCAGCTCAGCACAAAGCGTGCCGCTTGGCCCTTGAAAATTCTAGCAAATTCCGCTGCTTGTGCAAAGCGATGTACACCTTAGGTTATTTATGTCATCTGCAAAACAGCATATGCCTTTGCTAGTTCCAATGTTGTGTCTGCACACAAGGTTTGTTTGCACGCCATCTGCATTAATATCGCCTAAAAGTGCCTGATCGCAGTCATTATTAACGCCACATCCACCATTGCCTTCTTGGCAGAGTGCAAGGCCAGGAGTCAATCTTTGTGCAAAGCAAAATTCAGGATCGCCAGGGACCGAAGCTGATGCTTTATTAAAACAGTCTACAAAATTTGAATAATGAATACGAACACTATCCACATATTTCGGATCGCCAGAGCACCCGCTGTTTGGCCAGCCATTGTACCATCTCAAAGCAGCATCGCCATTTGAATACATCTTGCCATTGCAACTATACTGCTTTGGTATGTTGACATTATTACTGTCTATTATTGTGCCCAAAAACGCCATGCCGCACCGCAAATTTTCATCTACATCAAAGCTTCTAAGTTTTGCCTGGTCGCATTCGGGATGCTTTGAAACATATATTTGCATTAAGCCTACAGAATTGCCGCTATCGCCAGACGCTCTTTCATTCCATATGCTCTCTTGCGTAATAATTGCAGAAACAAACGCCTCTGGATTGCTTTCTCCTATGCTGCGTAATTTTGAATCAAGGCCTGTTGATGCAAGATAAGTTCTTATCTGAACGCTATACTTCACATAACTATCAGCATAAGCGCCATTTAATTTATCGCATTTCCCAGCAGCATTAACAACTGTTGAATCAACACATTTTCCCTCCAGCAATCCTGTTGTAGATGATTTTTGTACATCAGCCTGCCATGTGCATGTAAGACCACACGAGTGTTGTTCTTCGTTACATTGCCTGTCGGTCACAAACATTCCGCACTGCGGGTTTGTGCCGCACGCATGGCACACGTTTGAAAATGCCTTGTTTATTATATTTGTTGCAGTTTGCCCTCCAGGCGCTGCTACTGGGTGCTGGCTATCAGGAAGTTCATACCAGCATTTATTATTATTTCCGTCGCGAGCATTATGACAATCGTCGGGATTTGTTTCTTTATTGCATATCTGTTCAAACGGGTCATATATTACCCCAAGAGGCGGCGTTATTAGCACCTGCTTTTCCTTTTCAACCTTCACAATATATTCAGGTATTTCTGCAGTGATCAAATTTGTAACAGCCTCTGAGCTTGCAACAAACACTCCATCTGTCCTTAGCTTGAACTTGCAGATGAAAGCAAAAATGCTGTTGAAGTCATAAGGCTTTATCTCTATGTGATCATTAGGCGGCGTTGGCCTTACAATATATTTTGCTGTGTAAAATTCAGGATTTGTGTAATCATAACTTGCAGTAGTCCCGCAATCTATGCTGTCTTGTTGAACAAGGGCTGCAGGGAACTTTATCTGTATGTTGCTGCCGCCAGGAAGTATTATTTTTGAATCGTCCCTTGAGTTTGAAACAGACACTAGAAGAACCTGTTCGTTTCCTCTTAAGTCATTTTCTCTAAATACCAAAGGCTGCGGCCCGACATTCAAAGATAGCTTAGCAGGCGTGACCTTTGCTGTTGCAAGCACTGGATGGAAAACATCATTGCCTTGCGCAAACTGCTGGCTAAGGGCGTTTTCGTTAATAGTGCTCACAAGCAAAGAGCTTGTTGCGCCATAAACATAAGTCAGCCCGAATGCAATCTTTGCAAACTGCGCTTCTCCAGCGCTTGAAGCCTTTGATGTGGCTAGGAACGGCTGGACTCTTATGATGTTTGACTCGCCTTTGCCAAGCGACCTGTCAACATAAAACGCCCTTTTGTCAGAGACTGCGTTTGAATCAAATATAAGAGATGTGCCGACAAAATCCTTGTAGTGAACAACTTCGGGGTCGCTGTACAACGGGCTTGTAGGGTCTTCAATGTTAATGAAAGGTGTGACATCAATGCTCCTGTCATTGCAAAAGTTATTGCATTTTATTGTAATTGCCGTATGGTTTGCTTCTGCAAGCTCTCCTTCATTCTTGATTACAGCAGCCAGCACAAAATTCAAGCCTGACGGCACGCTTTGCGGCATGGAGTCTAAGCTCTTTATTTCTATGCCTTTTGCAAAATCAATGGGCTTTTCCGGCCTTGTATTGACAACCTGCTGGCGCGCATACCATTGCGTTGGGTTTGTTGCAAGCAAATACACGTCAGACACAGCGTTCTTTACAACATGATAGCCTGTCTCAACAGCCGGCGTTACCTGTCCTATGGCCTGCTGGTAGTAAGCGCTGTACGGCCCGAGCGCAACATAAGCAAACAACAGAACAACAACAGCTATCTTTGCTATTGCGCCAAAGCCTCCTGTCTGGTAAAACTGGAAATTGCCTATCATTAAAGCAAGCACGCCCCAGATTATCCAGAACGTCCATCCAATCTCGCCGCCAAAAAAGCTAAGCTTCAGCAGCCCTAGTGCCATGAGCAGCAGCATTGCACTGTAACCCATTACAGCGCCTGATGCAAAATGCGCCCACCAGTCAAAAGGCTGTGTTGTGTTCTGGAAATTCAATAAAAATGTAAATATGCCTGCTATCATAGGCATTGTCCACAGCAGGCGTGTGTCATAACCGACAAACGTAAGCGTGAAGAAGAACTGGACAATGGCAAATATGGTTGCAATAGTCCACGGCCCTGTGATAAAGTTCCATAAATTATACCAGATGTTGTTCCATCCGCTGCCTATCGTCTGCAGTCCCCTGCTTGCAGCGTCCAGACCGCGTGTCAATGCAAACAAGTTCGTGCGCCCGCGCGTGGCAAATTTTTCAGCAAGGTCAATGGCATAAGCCTGGAGCTCTGCTTCAATAAGTTTTTGGTCTTCATTATTCAGCCTTACCCTGAACCTGCGGCTCATTGTCACTGCAATAAGCCCGGCTCTCTCCTGCGCCTTGTCCTTTAGCTGCGCAGAAGCAGTCTCTAAATAATAAGAAAACTCTTTCTGGAAATTATTGTACTCTCTTGTGTATTCATCGATTTCCCTGTAAAAGTCCATCATCGCAGGCGTTGAAGCATTATTAGCCTGAAGCCTTTGCACTTCGTTCATCAGGTCCTGGTCTGCTGCCTGGCCAACGCCTGTCTGCCAAAATCTATTTCTAGTTCGCTGACCAGAGTTACGAAGTGCTCTCCTCAAGTTCCTTCGTGCCTGCCTTGCTGCAGCAGCCAATTCTCTCAATCTTTGCCTGCGACCGCGAAAATCAGCTATCAGCGGGTCAAATATTCTTGTGTACTCTGCCCTTACATATTGATTTAGCACGCGCTTGCCTTTGTTAGCCGCAGCCTGTATCAGAGGGTCTGCTTCCTTGTTTGTATTTTGCAGCGACCCTATCTTTGCTCTGTTGTCAGCATTTTTATCTATGCCGCCTTTCCTGAAAACAGCATTCCCAAGCCCAGAAGCCAGTGCTCTGTCCTTTGCGCCTATCCCTCTGTGTTGCATTGCAGCAGCACTGTAAGGATGGTTCAGACCTGTCTGTATTGGCCTTTGTGTGTGTGAATCATCTGCATGATAGTATGCTATGAGTTTTATGTCTATCTCGTTAATGTCAATTGTAAGCTTTCTAAATCTGACTGGCCACATCTCAACAAATCTTCTTCCATTAGGCCCGTTTTCTTCCCTTATAGAAGGCCTGACAACTCCGCCATCTATTAGATTCATGACTGTATACTGAAGCGTAGGTCGTATGACCTCCCACCTGAAAAATTTAAATGTTTTTGCTTCTTTTTTCCCTGGTATATTTTGAGTAAAATCATCTACCGGCGCCTCAAATGTGTCTTGCGCCTCAAATGTGTATGTGCCTGTGTATATCTTTTTGCCTGTATTTCCGTCAATCTCAATATTATCTGCCTTAAATTCATCTTCAAATGGTGTTAAAAAATCTTTGAACTCTGGCCCATGAACACTAGCCCTGATTGAGCCAAAATAACCTCTTTGGCGCAGCCGTGTAGAGCCTCTGTAAGCAGTGCTTGGCTTTAAAGGCGCGCTTATTGTTCCTTGTTGTTTTATTCGTTCTATTACTAAATCTACAATAGGAGCAGCATTACGTGTTCTGTAGTATTGTGCTGTCACAGCACTACTATCATAATATGATTGCAACAATGGGAGCAATCTTTTAGCAAGTTCTTCAGGACGGTCTGCCTGCTCTAAAATGTGACCATATATTTGATTCAGTATAGGATCAGCAGGCCTCACTACACCGCTTGATTCCTCTTCTCCAGTAAGAGCAGGTAATGGTGCACCGTTCATATCTCTAAGGTCTTCCCTGTATATGTACCTAGAATTAATCATATCGCGAATTATCGCAGAAGCGCGCTCTTTTTTAATTTTTTCTATCTGCACGTCCACATCTCTAGTCGGGTATGAATCTACAATAACTTTGTAAAATATTGGTTTTTCTGGGTTTTTAGGGCTAGGTAAAATTCGAGGCTCTTGATTAACGCGAGGCTCTTCTTGTTCTGGTTCAGGTGGAGCTACAGGCTCTGGTTCAGGGCGAGGCTCTCTTCTAGGTGGAGCTCCGCCGCCTTGCCCGCCTGATTCAATGACTTCAAAATAAAAATTCTTGGACTGGGGCCTTTTGCCAGGCTTTACTTCAATGTTATTGTTTTGTATGCGCTGCTCAAACCTACCTGTTCCACCATATTCACAGGTTAACGTATATTTTCCAACAGGAATTGAAACTTCAAGCGGTGTTCTTCCAAGAAAATAGCCCCTGGAACTGAATTCAAACCTGCTGTCCAAGTAAGGTATCCTGACATTTGACTTGATAAAAACATCGGCATCAACCTCCCTCCTCGGGTCGTTTGATGCCCTTTCATTCTTATATTTCCAAAATGCGCGGACAATTATAGTTCCAAAGTTTTCATTTTGTAAAGGGCTATCAGTCGTTGCTCTTTGCTCTCTGTCTGCTATTCGATTGTCAATATTTGCTAATTCTTCCCTGAGAATGCCTTGTATTGCGCCATCTATTTGTTTATTCGATATACCGGGCCAGCGTTTCTTTTCGGCTTTGATTTGTCCTTTGATATCTTCAAAGCTAAGGCCTTCTCTTCGCCTTTGTAAAATATAGTCTCTCAATGACGAACCGGCGTCTCCTCTGTTCACAGCCATCTAATTACACTCTCGCAAGTAGAGCATTACGCCTCATTCACAACATATAGCAATGTCTACCTGTGAATTACTTGGCAAACGTGCAATATATACCTTTTTGGCTAAAGCCAAAAGTATAATTGTGAACTTTGGCAAAGCATAGACAAATCAAAGTTCTCTATATAGATTCTAAGATGCAAAAGTAACAATTTTTATAGTAGATGAAAATCATGTATTGCAAAATAGTGTCAAATGCTATAACTGAAAAATGAAGTAAAAATCAAGGTCTTCGTCTTTGCCTTGGTCTGCCCTGAGGCCCGCCTTGACCTTGCTGCCCGCCGCCTTGTGCTTGCGCAGCACGTTGCGCTGCTATCATTTGTGCAATAACAGCTTGCGCAATCGCATTTGCATCAACAGCTGGTTGAGCTGGCGGCTGTGGCGGTGCAGGTTGCCTGTGTTGACCACCTTGCGGGTCTATGAACACATCGCCCTCATATCTTCCTAAATATTCCACTATGCACTGGTCTCTGTTGTATCCGAATGCGTTGTTAAGATAATTTAAAGGTCCTGCAAAAAATCTCACATTGTATGGAGCCCTTGTTGGCGATCCAGGTGCGCTTGGATCAAAAGGAGGTCTTACCCTTACCCTTAATCTTGTATTTTCAGTATATCCGTCAAACAAATTTGGTGCTACATCATTCCTGTGATCATCAATAATTCGTTGCATTTCGCTTTGAACAGGCCTGCAAACATCAGTATCTCTGCGAAAATAATAATTAACAGCAACGTCGTCATTTCTTTGCGTTGTAAGGTTGTAAATCTCCATTTCACCATCTGGCTCTGCGCAAGGCCTGCACTGCATTTGCTTGCCTTCTACGTGCTTTATAGTAGCGCCTGGATTCAATGGAGTATTGCTGATTTTTCTGTATTGTGTCATAAATTATCACTTAACTACTATATAGTGACAATAAATATATAAAGCTATTGGTTTGTGGTAAATTCAGTTTATAAGCAAGATTTTACTATCAGATAAATTCAATGTTTATGAAACTTACAGTTCAAGAAGAAACTACATCCCAAACTCTCTTTTTATTGAGTAGAGCTCCCGCTTGTGCTGCGGTATGTCTGCCAGCAGATCGTCAATCGTCTTTTCCATGGAGCTTATCTGGCGCTTTGCGTCCTTTGTATTCATGCCACCGATGCTGTGCATGTGCTTTATTTTGTCTATCTGCTTTTGCAGGAAAATTATCTTTCTTTCATTATCCATTTTATTAATTGTATATCAGTTCTATTAAAGAATTATTGAACTACTTCTGCGCCACTGAGCCCAAGAAATCCCTTGTCGCCTGTAAGCAAAACAAGCCCCAATTTTTCAGCTATGGCGTAAGAGCATACATCAACAAATGACAGGCCTTTATCCTTGTTTTTAGATTTAAATTTCATTGCCTCAACTACGGTATCAATGTCTATTGACACTGATACAGGCCTGAGTTTTTCAATCCACGTATCGGCTGTTTTTTCGTCAAAATCCCTTAACAGTGCATAGTAAAGCTCCCCAATGTTCAGGACAGAAGTGGTTATTTCCTCTTTTTCATACGGTGCAAACTTTTCATTCTTCTTTATTATCTCTATAATGGCATAAGTGTCAAAAAAATATTTCATTGAACTCACTCTTTGAAGAATTTGCTGTCCATTTTCTTTATGTCCCTGATTATTTCTTCAGTAGGCCTTTTCCAGTTTTTCTGCAAGCCAAATATGTCGCTTACGCGCAATGATTTTGCAGGCGTAATTGTTACCTTGACTTTTTGGTTTATTTTTATGTGTTCTTTCTCCAGGAATTCCTTTGGCAACACTATTCCTGCCGAATTCCCCCATTTTTTCACCTTGCCTTCAATCTCTAGCATATTAATAATTATACCGTATAACTATTTAAGCGTTGTACACATAATAACTATATGAAAAACGATAAAAATATTATCAAGAAACAATATAAAAAACTTGAAGAAAAAGACAAGTTTAATCCAGTAGAATTTCTGACTTCTCAGGTAAAAATGAACGTAGATGCTGTAAAACTGGTAAGGAAAACAAGAGTTAATTAAAAAGCCTAAACCCTTACGTCCACATTATTCACAAGGAAAGCGGCTCCGTCCATGGACTGGATGAAAAGTATATTCAGCCCGGATTTTGCGCCTGTGAATGTGAACACGTAGTGGGCTTCTTCTGCCTTTGCAAAGTCAGAAAACACAAGCTCGTTCCTGCTGTATATTTTAACCGAGACAGCTCCCTGCCTCTGCAAATCCACTATATCAAAGCTTATGGTTCCAGGGAGTTTTTCCACTTCACTCAATGTAAAGTTAAGCGGTATTCTCATCATGTGCTCTTCTGGAATTTTGAAGAATAGTGCAAGGTTCGCTCTTCCGCTAAATGTAGAATCCTGATATGGAATAAACGAGAATGTATTCTCGCCTATTTCCAGGATGCTTTTGTCAATATTAAACGACTGTATATCGCGTAAAGGTCCTGCATGTATCCTGTGGTTGTTCAGGTAAATGTCAGCATTGCCGACAGCTTCATCAAAAGCAAGGTTAAGCTTGCCGTCGCTTAGCACTGTGAATTCGTCCATTATTATGAATTTGTATTCTCCTGAATTTTGCTCAAATCCGTTAGCCTCAAGCCTTACGCCAAGATGATATATGGAAGGTGCCCATATTTTCCACTGGCTGCTTGTGGTCGATATTTCAACCAAGGCATTGTCTGCCAGGAGCAAAGTAGGCACGTATATCTGGTACCTTCCAGGCGCTGTATTATTCTTGTACATCTCAACGCCGTTTATCTTTATTACTAACAGTCCGTACTCGTTTGTGCCGAAAACCTCAAAATCAATTTTTAACGATTCCATCCTGCCGGCAGAAACCCTGTACCTGAAGGTCTGTTCGCCAAAAAGAAGGCCGTTGTAAACATCAACATTTCCATAATTCTTTACTATGTTGCTACGCGTGTCTTTGGCTGATATGTCAAATACATAGCTCTGAAAAGCGTCTTTTTCAGCCATGCCGACAAAAGCCGATCCGCTTATATTCTTTATAATAACCGGCTCTATGAATGTAACATTATTCTGCGAACCGCCGAAATTTACAGAATTAAACACAACTAAAAGCACGGCTATAATTATCAGTCCGGCTACAAGAAAATATATGAAATTGTCGTCTAAGTCTCCCATAGTATCACTTACAAGTGTCACTTCAAAGTAATGATAGTAGAAAAGCTTAAAAAGGCATCAGTTCATAGATAGTTATGGATGAACCTCACAAAGCTTATCTTGATGAACAGCTGAGGGAACTCAAAACATACTTAGATGAAAGAGTTAGTGCACATAGAGCTGCTAATTCTAGAGAACTCAACGCAATTTACAAAGAAAAATTAAGAGATTTAGAAAAAACTGTTAAAGATTACAGGAGCAGAGCAGTTTATGCATATGAAAATGAAATGGCTTATATAGAAGGCCAAAGAACCAAAGCAGACGAACATGAGGCTAGGCTTTTAGCCTTAAGAGAAAAATCTGCTAAGCGCAGCCTGGAAAGAAGTTTTGGTTATGCAAAAGATGCAGTGGATGGCTTCGTAGATTCTTACAGAGGTTTATTGTAAAGCCAGAATCAGCCAAGCTCGATTTCACGCTGGTCTTTGTCAAGTATTTTATGAGTTAAATTTCCGCCGCAAAATTTCTTAACAAGATATTCTAGTTCAACCGTTGCAGATTCAATATCTTGCCTCGTTAATGGTGAAAGGCCTTCAATAACCAAAATACATTTGCTTGTCTGCTCGGTAAGTTTTGTCCTGTCGGCTTCCCGCCAGTTCCATCTTCTGCATATGGCGGAAATATTGTCTTTGTAGATAACTTCCCCGGCATGAGGCGCCCTTGGCTCTTTATCTCCAAGAAGCAAGACACCTGGCTCATCTGGCCCTGCAAATGTCAAAACAACATCGCCCTGAATTTTATCAATGTCTTCGCCGCCAACAGGAACCATATGCTTAAGGGAGATGAAATTGTAAATATCAACCAGCTTATTGATGTGCCTCAAATTCATTCCTTGCATGACCAACTTATAGAGGTTTTCAACAGAGGACCTGTTCTCCTTTGGTTTTGCCCCAAAATCAGAATATGCCTTTCTCCAAGCTTCAATTCTCGGGCTTTGGGATAAATTTTCAGTATTATATTTTGCCCTGATTTCATTTTCCACTATACGCAATTTCTGCTGAATCTCGTCAAGAAGCCCTTGGTTGTTTATTCCTACCGCTACGATCGCTCCGATATTCAAAGTCGGAAATTTATGAAAGACTTTTTCATCAATGATAAATTTCATGATGCGGGAGGCAGGATTCGAACCTGCGGAGGGAATGGTCAAATGACGCAAACCGAATCGAAGCACTTTAGTGCTTCAGTTTTTCTTGCGTCTTTTTTTCTAACCCACAAGATCTTGAGTATCGCAATCATTCTTGAATCATAACTCAATTCAAGACTTGTTCCTTGCGCCTATAGTCGAAATCCATTGAAATAATATTTGAATATTATTTCTTTTGGATACGGTAACCTTTTCTTTTAAGAAAAGGCTATCCTTTGACCGCTCGGCAACCCCCGCGTTTGCTAAATTTAATTTGAGAATATAGATTTAAATCGGAGTTTTGCACTTTTGCTTTATCTTTGCAAGTATCGCTTTTTGCTTATCCGTCAACTCTCTGCCGCCTGCTACGTTTGAATTCATGCTTATAAGAAACTCCTTTTCCCATGGAGTTGTGCGCCTATCATCAATTGCCCTGCGTATAAAATTTACGAGAAGAACACGTTCTTCATCCGCATTGTATTCCATAAATATGATCTTTGATTAAACTTTTCAGTCTTGTTCTTTTATAATATATTTGGATTTTTGATTAAACTTTTACTTATTAATATGATTCTTTTGGATACGGTAACATTTTCTTAATATTGTTTTCTTTGATACGGTAACT
>DATDTP010000058.1:0-7965 GCA_035290775.1 archaeon
CTCTCTCTCTGGATAGACCTATGTTTCTTATGGAGATTCTGTACATCAAATAATTATGCCTCTTCGCAGTATTTAGGGAAAAGATAAAGCCCTAAAATGCAATTAAATGCATGCTATAAGGGTATAAGTTCAAAATTCACATTTTGATTAACTTGTAGCATTGCAAGAGCCAAAATAAAACAATTGTATATTATTGATTGGATAAACTGCATTTTTTCACTTACCTGACCGCCGAAATTCAAGTTTGTATCTTGAGGCGGTCTTTTGGTTAAAATTGTTTCCCGAAAATGTGTGAAGAGCCAAAAATAATTACTTTCTATAATATGATTCTTTTGGATACCTTGTAAACCAAAGGCTTATGGGGTCTTAGAGAACTCCGTTCTCTCAAGACAGTAACCTTTCTGAACAGACCGACGCCAAAGGCGTCATATCATTTAAGAAAGGCTAGCTAAAACAGCCTAAGGTTGGCGCTTAATTTATTCATTTTTTCAGGCTCTTCCGGGCCAATAATAAGGATTGCATTTTTCTGCTCCCCGTCCAACAAAAAATTAGGTATGCTGAATTTTCTTGCGTTTCCGTGGATCTGCATGATATTCATCTTGTCAATAACATGAACGACTACTTTCTGCCTTCCGTCCTTTTCCCATTTTTTCCTTCTTCTCCATCCTGCTGCCTTGTAAGCCTGCAGGACAGCTTCGCTGCACCTTGTAATCAAATTAGCAGGGTCGTTCTGCAGCTCGTTGATAAAAATTATTGCAATCTTGTACATCTGCTAAATTTACGCAAATATTTATATAAAATCATTGTAACTATAATTTACTATGATAAAAGTGAGAATGGGCTTCGGGCTTCTGGTCATCATCCTTGGCATAATAGCCGTTGCAATACCGCACAGCATGCTTGTTTCATGGGGCATGGATTTCGGGATAGAAGACATTTTCATAAAATTCATAGGCTTAATGATAATAATAATTGGCCTTGTAATCGTGCAGGATTAAGCCTTAATAATCTTCCTTTTCTATTATACACATGAAAATTGCAGAGCTTCAGAAAGTCATGGAAAAAATGCACAGCGCGCAAAACATGCGCATGGTTGCGCACTGGCTGAAGCACGTTTTTGACAACAATGACTTTCTATATACAGAAGAGAGAGACATGGCTGCCCTGAAAAAAATAGAAGAAATAGGCCTTTTGGAAACAAAGAAAAAAGACTCTGCAGTCCAGGCAAAGCTGACAGAAAGCGGCAAAGAGCTTCACCGCGACTTCCTGTGGCAAGGCTGGTATGGGTAAATATATATAATCAGCAATAATAATTATATCAAGTTCTAATATCACCAATTCTTTTTTGGGGATACAAGAACTTTTTCTTTTAAGAAAAAGGGTTTGTTATGGAAGTCTACGTAGAGCTGTGGGGACAGATGGAAGACAGCAATTCATGCAACTGGATAACAATAGGCAAGATAGACGCTGATTCTCTTGACATAGATTACCTGAAAGAAAAAACAATAAAAATCGCGAACGAATCAAATTTTCCTTCAAAGGCAAATGTTGCGCGCCTGCGCGTCATGCAAAACGCCGAAGGGCATCAAGTCACCGTAATGAAAATCACGCTAGAAGATCTGTGGTAAGCCAGTTCTATTGAAACCTATGAAAAAACATAGCCGTAGACATATACGCTTATTGCGTATATGTCAACTAACAGTATGCCTACAGGCAATACTGTTCACGGCTACATGGTTAAGCTTTGGTTAACCTGTACTGACGAAATTTATTTCGTCATGTATGTTTTTATTGAGCATTGCAACAGAACTGGCAATCTATTCAAAAGGCCTTCTCCATTCAAGTTTTACTACAGGGCCCCTGCACGCGGCATAGTTTGCCGCAGCTCTATAAAATGTTTCCTGAACTTTTGAGCTATTATAGAGATACAAACCTGCAACTGTGCCTAAGATGGGATCAATGCACGCGGCTGCAGCAGTATAGAGAACTGAAAGAGATGCATCTGCATATGTCGCTCTAATAGCGCTTCTGTCTAAAAATTTTATTTCAGCTTCTGTCAACTCAATGCTTTTCTTCCTCTGTTTAACTGCACCAATAACAATACGCGTATGAGATGATTTTATTTTTGTAACAGCCGCCCAAGCCAGATAAGCTGCTGGAAAAATCAGGCTTTGCGCAGAAATATCATCGCTTAATATGTATGTATTTAATCTTTCACCTAGCCACAAAAGCCCTACAGCAATAAAAGCAGACCCAAGATAAGAATCTCTAGCAGCATGTGTGCTTGCTGTTTCTGCATCAGGCAAACTTTGCTCCGAAAAGCTTTTGTATAAGTCAAGGTACATCTGGCCTTCTGTCATTTAAAATTTGTAACTGAAACACTTATAAGCATTTTGTGCAGTAATAATTGAATTGAAGGTCTTGAAAAACTCCATTTCTTTTGGGGTTTCAAAAGACCTTTTCTTTGTAAGAAAAGGGATTTTGTATGGCTCGAATCAGGATAATCTATAATCGCAAAGGATGCATATCTTCAGGTCACTGCGTGCTTTCAGACCCGTTCAACTTTGAGCTGGACGAAGAGTTCAGGGCTATCCTGAAAGACGCAAAGCCAATGGGCGACCCAAAGCTGGACGTATGGTACAAGGATATAGAAACAGACGTGCCGCACATGCCATTCAATGCAATGGTAACATGCACTCCAAAAGTCATAGCTGTTATTGATTTAGAAACAGGCAAAAAGTTTGAGCTGAAGTAAGGTATTTTATTCTTCCCTAAGCTGTCTTGTTAATCTTCTTGAGTGATAAGCTAATGCTGCTGCAACAGCAAGCCCAAACAACCCAGTGCTTTCCAAAGTATAAACATATGGCATTGGGCCTGATGCCATAACACTATAAACTGACGAACTATCATCAACTTTTGACTGGTTATTGGCAAAATAGTCATGTGCCTTTATACCCACACCCAAATAAGCACTGCCAAGCAATAGCATGCCAGCTGCCGCCGAACGTGCTTGCCATCTTTCAGCCCTTAATTTTACTGTCATAAATAAACAATAATAATAAGCTTTTTAACCTTATTATCTTATTCAGAGCATGGAAAGGGAGAACGGCACTGAAGGCGTCAACGCAGTTATTCACGACGAACTAAGCCAGAAGTTCTACATAAAGCTGTACAAAGACGAAGCTGTGCTGGCTTACACGCAAATAAATGACATGATAGACGTCCACACGCTGGTCGTGCCAGAAGGCATGGAAAATCTGGAAGAAGCGCTGATAGAAGCCGCGTTTGACTATGCTGCAAAAAACAAGATAAAAATCATACCGACAGAAAAAAAAATAAAGGAATATGCTGAAAATCACCCGGAAACTAGGAATTTGATAGTAGAATTATAAAACGAAAAAAAATCAAAACTTATCGTCTTTTGCTGCCTCTTTTATTTGAACGTGATGCTGACATGTCAGCCTCACACATTTTGTTCTTGCAGTGCTTTGTCGCGCCAAGCAACAGGAATGCTATGAAATAGTGCACTACTGCCTGTCCCACTAAGCCTGCCTGCTGTGTATTGTAGCCTGTAACAAGTACGGCGACAAACAAAGCAGCCAAAAAAGCAGCGATTAACGCATATGCCCATCCTTTAGCTGTATAACACATAGAAATATTCATGGGCAGAAGGTGTTCTTATAGGTATTGAAAAGCACACTATGCACTAGTATGACCATCCAATTACATAAGAATTACAACCTTTATAGATTTTTGAGTCATTATACATTATAAGCAAACAAAAATCTATTAGGAGTTTGTGCTATATGCCAAGCTGCGCAAAGGACTTTATCATGAACTAGATAATTATGCAGTCTGTTCAGGATTGGTTGTAATTTAAAAGAATTACAACCTTTATATCTGGGCCAATAGCATAATTATCACATGCATAAAAATATATTTCTTGCGGTCATGGCATTGATGTTAATATCAGGCGCAGCGCATGCATTCCAGCTTTCAGTGCAGGATACAACAATATCAGTGCCGACAACCGGCATGCGCGAAATTGCAGTCAAGCTCACGTCAGCAACGCCGGAAAATATCGGCTTTTCTCTTATTGATTCAAAGCCGTGGATAACGCTTGATAAAAATTTTGTAAAATTAGAGCCGTACGTTCCAGTAACAGTGAAAATAACAGCGTCGCCATACATGTCAACGCCCCTTGGGCTTTACAGGCTGCAGCTTACAGCAGAGTCATTGGAAACAGGCGAGAATAAAACAGTTAACTTGTTCCTGTCAGTCATAAAAGGCGAGGTCGTTGACCTGGAAAAAATAACAGTTTCAGGCAGCCTGCAGCCGACAGGCGAAGTTGTTGTTTCCTATACTGTAAAGAATTTTCGCACGTCAACTGCAAATGACATAACAATAAAATCAATAATAACAACACCTGAAGGGAAAACAATAACACTTCAGGAGCTTATACCCCAGCTTGATCCCGATGAGGAAAAAACAATAGAAAAAACTTTTATTCTGAATGAAGGCGCAGAAGCAGGCGATTACAGCCTGACAACAAATCTGGTTTACGTAGCCGATGTACAGGAAATAAGGCAGTCATTTTATGTTGCAAAACGCCCCGTGATTGTACAGGAAAAAACAAAATCATCCCTGCTTTTCGGATACAAAACTAATATTATAGTAAAAAATGTAGGCAACGCGCCGGCAACTGACGTGGAAGTCAAGGATCAGCTATCCAGCTTCGAGGCAATGTTTTTCAGCGCTTCACAAAAGCCTGCAATAGACGGCACTAATTACAAATGGTCTGTGCCATTAATACTGGCAGGCTCCCAGTCATCTATTTCATATACAGTTGACTATACGTCATTATACTTGCTGATTCTGGCAATAATAATTTTAGCATATGTATATTTCTTCAAGCTGCGCACGGTAAGGGTCAAGAAATACGTATTGCAGAAAAAAGAGCTTGAAGAAGGGGAAGAATTTACAATAGGCATTGAAGTGAAGAACTTTTCAGGAAAGCGCATAGAGGAAATAATAGTTGAAGACTTTGTGCCTGCAATGTTTACTGTAAAGGAAGGCACTGCGCCGCATCCGTCAAAGAAAAAATCTTCTGTAGGCACAGAACTGACGTGGAATTTATCAGGGCTTTACCACGGTGAAGAGCGCCTGCTAAGCTACAAGATAACGCCTGTTTTTGGCGTTCATGGAAAAATCAGGCTTCCGAGGGCCTCTGTAAAATTCAAGCTAAGGAATAAGATAATGCACCACTTGAGCGGCATGGCGCATATAGGCCTTGAGCTAGAGCAGCACCCTATAAGCAAATTAATGAATCAAAATCCCCTAAAAAGGAAGAAAAACGCCAGAAAGCAATAATTTAAATAAGCTAGACCCAATTTCTATGAGTTATTAATTTATTTTCATGCATCGAGTGCTTTGAGCACTCCTCCTGTAGCTCAACGGTATTTGTATCTGGAGCAAACTTCAGCATACATTCGCTAAAGAGCGCTCGGCTGTAGCGTCTTGCTTAACGCATTACGCACCAGCAGGTGCTTTTGCAGTAACCGAGAGGTTGTGAGTTCAAATCTCACCGGGGGGATTTTTTTGGTTTTATCGAATTTTGAAGCTATAAATATTTTTTTGATATCAATTAGGCATGGCTTTTAGGGATTATGCATCATATATGCTTAGAGAAGGGAAAGATGCAGAGCTGTTAAGGGAAAGAAGCAGGGAGTATGAAACTGAAAGGCAAAGGACAGAAGCCCTTCAGCCGGTTATAGCAGCAATAGACGCATTGCAGCCTGATCAAGTAGAAATAATTTCTACAGAAGCTGCAGGCATAAAAGAAAAGGCTGCGCTTAAATTTGATCACAAAACCATTGGAGTAAGAGCCTACGCAGGCCATGAAGGCAACAAGCTTTCATTAGTTCTTCCAGTAGACGTCAATGAAGATTCATTATATTTAGAAGCTGCGATGCTAGGCCATTATCAAGATGCATTAGGATCAAGCGGCAACAAAGTTAGAAAATCTGTAATAGACGGTCATGTTGAACTTACAGTAGACGCAGAAAATGCTCGCGAAGCAAAAAAAATTATGGCCGCATTAATAGAGCAGCCGGAAGCTATGTCAAAAGCAAATGTAAAAATGACAATAGAATACGGCAGTTTCGCGTCATTGCAAGGCGAAAGGCAAAGGGCTTTGTATCCATCAGTTAGAGAGTTGATGCCAGCGCCTGCTGAAACAGAACAACAGGCAGGTTTTGATGCAGAAATAATAAAATACATATCAAGAAAAGGCAGAGCAACAAGGGCTGAAATACAATCAGAATTTGGCAATGCCGGTCACAAAAAAACCAAAATTAATTCAACTGTTGATAAATTGAAAGGACAGGGTTATGTTGACAAAACAGAAGTATATGGTGGTGAATTCAGTATTTCTGAAGAAGGCAAAGCAAGATATGGAACAGCAAAAAGAACAAAACAGCCATATGCCACTTCTGATGGAACTTTGTCTGACCATGTTTATTCTTTTATAAAAAGCCGGCCTAAAGGAGCAACAGCAGCAGAAGTGCTTAGTACATTTGAAGGTGAAAATGCAGGAAGCGTAAGATTTGCATTGTACACATTAAAACGAGGCAATGACATAACACAAGAAGGCAGAGGCGCACCTTACGTTGTAAAAAAAAAATTAAGATAGAAATTGTTGAGCCAAAAGATAGTGCTAAAAAAGTTGATTCTAGTGGTACAAAAACAAGCGTATCTATCGCTAAAGGCGTTGTAATACCTGCCAATCCTAGAGAAGTTGCAGCAATTGAAAAAAAATTGAAACTCCGTGAAGCAGCATTAAAAAACAGCAGCTTAAGCGCAGCAGAAAAAAGGGTATTAGGATATGCGCAGGAACGCACTGGACTCATATCATATACAAGAGCAGCTGATTCACTTAACATGCTGTCAAATGATGTTCAAAAAGCAGCTGAAAGTTTGAAGTCAAAAGGCATGAGTATTTCAGCTGGTGAAGCTGGATATGCTTTTAGGACACCTAAAGCAAAACCTGCACCGGCACCTGCTAGTCCAGCCTACAGCGACGGGCAGAAATCATTACTAATCCACTACGGCGGCCAAAAAGCCGGAGGCGACATTAGGATAGATGTTGGATATACTGTAGACAGGTTAAAAGAACTGGGAGCAACAGGTGATGATGTAAGCGGCTTTGTAACCGCTGGAGTTCTGGTAGAAAGAGAAGGGGCAATATACCTTACGCCCAAAAGAGGCAAGTTTGAAGCTGCAAAAGCAGTTAAAGCGGCATCCTAAGTATATATAATTTTTCACATTTACAATATAGTACAAGCCTGCAAATAGCTATATATCGTATGACTCACAATAAGTGATTACATGAGCACAAAGACGCATTCTGCTGTTGATGAGCTAAATGATTTAGAAAGAACAATTATAGAAAGTGCCTTGAGCTACAATGGACTTATAGATGTTCCAACAGCTGCGCATGAAGCTGGGTTAGAAGAAACAAAAGCACGGGAAATTTTAGTGTGTCTTTTAGACAGGGATATAATGACTGTATCTGACGGTCTTTACGAAGTAAGAGACAGGAGAAAATTTGAAGCAGCACTAAACAATTCATCTCCTGGCGCCCCTGCAACTATAGAACATGTTAAGCCAACGCCGCCAAAACCAATAGAAGTAAAATCCTACGCAAACCTTCCGGATCTTGTTGAAGATTTGAAATTGCAAGGCGCAGAACCAAGGCAAATGATCACTGCTGCAGAAGAACAAGGGCTTGGAAACAGCTTATCAATTCGTTACTATCTTGCTTTTTCCGCTGCAAATCCAGAGCTATATAATTCAAGAGTGTCGCCAGAACACGAAAGCTCAGGATATGGCGATCATCATGACTCTGAAGATGAACCAGAAAGAAAATTAGTGATGTTTCTACTATACATGAGCGAAAAGCATGGC
>DATDTP010000059.1:0-7631 GCA_035290775.1 archaeon
TTTATTGTGTGGCACTGTTTCAGGCTCAAGCAATCTTTGCGTCGGCGCGCCGTCTGCGCTAAACCCTTCATGCACATTTGAAGCCCAGGCATGGCCTGACGGGACTGTAGATATATTTTGCAGGATCAATGATATTTATGGCCAAAACTCAAATGAAAAAACACTGACAATAACAAGCGACAATTCGCCGCCTTCACTGAGTGTAATTCACTCTCCGCAAAATCCTTACGTGACAACAGGAACAACATCAGTTACAATAACAGCAGCATCTGATTCAAGCGGCATTTCGAACATAAAAATATATTTAGAGGATTCTGTTGTCAAGGAGTGTGTATCATCGCCGTGCACAACCATAGTAAATGCAAGCGTTGGCACTTATTTGTATTCGGCGTCTGCAGAAGATTATCTCGGTAACAGCGGCTCATCTGCTGTGCAGTCCTTCACGGTTTTGCAGGCAGCTCAAGTCACGGCAATATCCTTGTCAAATACGTGCCCTTCTGATATAGGAACAACCGATGTGCGCTGCACATCATCTGTGCCAAATATTAATTGTGTAGCTGCAAAAATAGGCAATGTGGATTGCCTGTGGAATGCAGGCTCAAGATGGGAAGGCAATGATGCTGTGTTTGCAGGCTGTTCACCGGGAGAAGCAACTTCACCTGTTTGCGGCACAGGCACGCAGCAGGCAACATGCTATATCCAGGCAGACAAGTGCGTAAATCTTGGAAGCAACGTCTCTGCTGGTCTAGATGTTAAAAATACTTCTGGAATTTGTTCAGTATATAATAGTTCAAACAACTGTGCTGCTGATAATAATTGCAAATGGGTGGACTTTTGCTCTGCAAGCCAAAGAAGCAACTTGCCGTATCAGTGTGTAGTAAAAGCTGCAGCAGGAACATATTCATGCAAGGCAAATTCTTGCGGCGCAGAATGCGACGGTTCTGTTGGCTGCGCTCCTAAAAATGTGAACGGAGTTTGTTATTATTCTGGCTCGTGCCAGGACAATTGCGCTTGCGATTATACTAGCCAGGAAAGCTGCCCTTCTACGGGTACTGTTCAGGGAACAACATGCTATTACGGTTCAGGCAACAGCACATGCACAAATGCAGGCTGTGCACTGTCAACATGCCAGTTATCCCTAAACAGCAGATGCGATGCTGTGCAGGGCTGTGTTGCAGATAACAATATATTACACCTTGTTGGAAAAATAGAATTTTCAAACGATAGGCCGCTAGCAGGGGAGATAGTCCATGCGAAATTAAGCTGCGAGGTAAGGAACAGCTTGTACCCGCAGCTTAGCTACGTATGTACTCAGGGAAATGCAAATATCAATTCAATAAACGTGGACCAGGAAACGGGCGTTTCAGTTAAGGCAACTGTAGAAGCAGAGGCCGTAAGAACAGATACTGTGATTGGCGAAATTAATAACGGTACGTTAAATGCAAGTGTGCAGAGTTTCAATGATTGCGGTCTCATTGACGGAGGAACGTCAGTTAATTTATGCAATGCAAGCAGCAGGCTGGCGTTTTCTTATCGTGTTGAAAACGACGGAGCTTTGACGCTTCAGTTCCGTGCAAAAGGAAGCGGAACTTTGCAGATTTTAATCGGTGGTGAAATAGCTGCAACAAAGGCAATAGAATCGCATGATTATCATGTTTTTATCATTAGTGCAAGCGTGGCAGAAGGAGATGCTGAAATAACGTTCAATAGGACTTCTGGAAGCATCCAAATAGATGCAATATCTGTTGTGACCGGCGTCATAGAAGCGATATCTTATGAAAAATGGGCGCAAGGATCAAATTGGAATGCGGCAGAAAAATATTGGGCAATAGATTTTGACACGAACATTTATCATTCGTGCCCTGGAGTAAACATGTCTTCAGGCAACGTCTCTAACACAACAACAGGCTGCTATGAAACCCAGTTTGTAAGGCATGTCGAAGTTTCCACAAAATTCCAGGATGAGCAGTACTTGCCAAAAGAAAACAATATGCCGGTTTTCTACAAGCCAATGCTGCTTAAAACAGAGGCAACTGGAAAAATAGTAAATTCGGAGACAGGCGAGACAGAAACCTGCACCAGCAGCAATTGTATCGCATCTTACAGCATAGATAACGGCACTTATGTATCAATGACATATAGCACTGCGGAAAACGCATTTTATGCAGAGCCGCCTACGTCCGGCCTGTCGTGCAATGCAGTCCATACAATCAAGGTAAAAATTACAAAAATAACAGAGCCCGAATCGGGCGCCTCTGGGTCATCCGAAAGGAGTTTTATTATAAAATGCGAAAAGAAGCTTTTGGTGTTGCCCAATGAAAAAAGGGCAGGGTTGATGTACAGCGGCAAAATATTTGATGTGACAATGATAAACCCGGATGTCAGTGAAACATTCGAGATAACAATGTCAGCTCCAAAAAATGATTTCATACTTGGAAATATGACGTTCGTGTGCCCTTCCGGCTCCGTCGGTTGTTCTGTGTCGCAGGACGCAAAAACTGTTACAATGCAGGTCTCATCAAGCGTAGGCACTGCATATGTGTATGTTACAGTCACGCGCGCAGGTTCGTATCCGATAGATTTCAGGACATCTGACGGGTTGTATACGGGAAGGGGCACGCTTCAGGTTTATGCAGAGTCGCTGCCAGACTTCGGCATAGTGCAGCTTTTTGCAATTATATTTATAGCGCCGTTGCTGTTTTTTGCAGTAAAGAGAGAAGAGTAGGATTAGTCTCTTGAATGTTGTTGGCTTGCTATATTAAATATGGAGTTTATTGAATTTGTTACGAATAAAATTCAGTAAATATGAAGTTACTGATTTATTGAATCGTCTATTATTATCTAAACAGGCCTCTTCTGCGCAAAAAGATAGTACTTTTCGTCGCCTTCCAGTTCAAGCATTATTCGTTTGACTAGTGATTTTGTCGGGTCTGGAAACAGCTTCACCCTGTCGTGTATGTCCTGAAGGCTGTCGAACGGCTTTTTCTTTCTTTCGTCAAGCATGTTCTGCACGTGTTTTTTCCCTACGCCTGGCAATAGCTGAAACTGGTGCATTCTTGGCGTAACAACGCCTGCCTTGTTGAAAAAGTCGACAAATTTTTGCTCGTTTCTTTTTACAAGCTTTTCAACGACGTCCGGCAGCATTGTTTTTGCCTGGTTTGTAAGCTCTGCGTATTTTAGCTGCCCGCGTATGAATCTTATCTTGTCTCTTTTACCTTCCCCTATGTAAACCTCTTCTTCCTGGTGCAATTCTACGCCTTCCCTTGGCACAAGCTCAAGGAGAGAAAAAAGTGCAGTACCTATAGATTGGGCTATCGGTTCTGGCCTTCTCCTGTCCGCATATCCTGTTGATAAGAAATCTAAGATTATGCAATTTTCTTCTTTCATTTTTATTCACTCTCATATTTGGCGAAAAGAAGCGTTCTTTATTGTATATTTGCGCTTCATTTTTGTTCACCCTATACCCAATCATACTCATATTATTAGGATGCATGATTTTAAAAAGTGATTTTTTGCATATTTAAGCGTTCCTTTCAGTATTTAACAGAATAATAATTGAAGATTAGGTCTGCAAAGACTTTTTCAAATAATATCAATATTCAAATAGGAAAAGATTAGGCGTAAAGGAAAACCTTAGGTTTTCTGTTCGCAAGGGATTTGCTATGGTACGAAAATCATACGGAAAAATGCGCGGTACGCGGTTTAAGCTTCAGATACGCAGGAAGCCAATGATACATAATTATATCAAGGAATTCAATGTAGGCGACATGGTTCATGTCAACATTGTATCATCTTCGCCTTTTCCGCATCCTAGGTTTCACGGCCTTGCTGGCGTGGTGACGGAAAAGAGGGGAAGCTCGTATACAGTAAAGGTTTCAGTAGGCCACAAGTCGAAGGAAATTTCATTGAGGCCGGAACACCTGAAGCTTCAAGGATAAAAATATAATCATAAATAATATGTAAAGGTCTGAAGGAGCCAATTGGTTTCTTTTGGATACGGTAACCTTTTCTTTTGAAAGAAAAGGCTAGCAAGGGATGTATTATGGAGATACTAAACGAAGAAGACGTAAGCATGCATGATGCAAAGGTCATACTGGATAAGAGAAAGGAAGAAAGAGACCTTGTCTACGACCAGAAAATATGCTATGAGTATTTGACAAAAGTCTGCAGGCTTACTGCAGCGCAGCTTTCCTCAATAAAGGAAGAGCTGTCAAAAATATCAATACTAAAGCCCCGTTATGTTGCAATGATCCTGAATCTCATGCCTGGCACAGAAGAAGAGGTAAACTTGCTTTTTTCAAAAGAGCGCACAAACCTGAAAAAAGACGAAGTGGCAATGATTGTGTCCATAGTCAAGAAATACAAGAAATGAATTTAATGATAGAATATGCATCAGTAGTGGAGCAAACTGGGAGAGGCACTACAATTTTTTATGCTGTTCCAGGATTTATAGACGCGAGTGGATTTCATGAAGCAATAGGATATGAAGGAATATTGCCTCACGAGAAAAAAACTTCTAGAGGAGAGCTTTGATATCCTATTACTGTAGCTGAAAAGTTGAAAACTGCTATTCTACGAGATCCAAATTGTTGTAGAAGAAATTTAATCCTTATGCCTGTAACTCTACAATAAATTATTTAACTATCCTTTCTTTTCCTAAATCAATATAATGTTGGAAAGATTGTTTTTAATTCAGCAACACAAATACATATAATGAAAAATCTTGTAATTTACTTTGAAAACGGCGGCACAAGAGAGTGCAGAAGCTGGCCAGAATATAGGGACGTATTATTTGCTTATGCATTGACAGGAAGAAGAAATGAACTCGTACAAGAAAAAAGAAAAACGTATGCTCGCGGTCCTGTTAAGGATTGGAAATCGCGTATAGATGGAGAAATCGCAGCTGCAATGATATTCCAATAAAAATCAAATAATATTGAGAACTTTTATTCTATATGGATTTCTTTCAAATATAATATGTTTTAATTATCTTTCTTTCCCCGAGGGATTTCTTTCTTTAGAAAGAAAGGGCTCATTTCTTCCATTCTATTTTTATGACGTCAAGGTACTTGCAAACGCATTTCTGGCCAAGCAGTTCTGAAATGCTTGGTTTCGTCCGGCCTGCGTCGCCGCTCACAAGCTCTTTCACGTAAAGCCCTGCGTCTGTTTTTACAGTGAGCAGGAATTTCTTGCTGTTCACGTATTTTACCTGCATGGATTTGACGTTTCGCCTGCGGAGCAGGTCTGCCCTTCTGTGAAGGACGCGCTGCGGCGTTCTCTGGTTTATCTGGCCTATCTGCTTTATTTTTTCCAGGTCTTTTTTTGTTATATTTTCGCATTCAACTACGCACCTGTAAGTTTTGTCGGCCCGCGATTCTTTTACTTTTCTCATTTCATCTACGCTTGAAAACTGCATTTTTCTTGTCCTGACTTTTTTCAGATCTATTTTTCTGGCAAGCCTTGAAATGTCTATGCTTCTCTTCTTTGGCTTTGTTATTTCCAGGACAAAAGGCCTCCACCCAAGGCATCTTGCATCTATGTCCTCGCGACCCAATCCGTGGAATTTGTGCGCTTTGCCGCCAGTGGCTGCCATGAACGGCTTTGCAATTATCTGTTCTACGCTTGTCTTGTATTTTCCAGAAGGCCATTTTGTCTGCGGTATGCCCCTTATCAATTTCTGGTATTCGCCATAAATGAACAGGGGGTTGACGTCAACATTTACCCTGTTTTTCTCAAAGTCAATTATTATATTTACATTTGGCTGTTTTGCGTTAAAGCGGGCGCCGGTAAGTTGTTCCACTTTTTTCCCAAGTTCCATATTTATCTCGGCCTTCAGCGGCTCGCAGTGTTCTATCCCGACCTTTTCCCAAAAATCTTCCTCTCTTTGAGCAAGGTCAAAAGAGAGCTTTGTACCCATTAAAAATGTTGAAAACTCGTATTTTTTTACTGCAGTAAATGCTTTTTTTGCATAATAATCCAGCCTTTGAAACAGGCCGCCGCATAAAGAACATGTTTTTTTTTGTGTTTTTGAAGTTTCAAGGCTGTGAAACTTGAATCCTAAAAAATTTGACATGTCAATGTCTGAAAACTGGTGCGTATGCGATTCAGCGCCTTTCTGCTTGTCAAGGTTCATCGCGACCATTTTTCGTATTATCATCCCTCTTTCATCGTTCGTGTGGCCGCTGAGCAGCTGTCCGAACTGCCTGCCTAAACAGTTGTCGCAAAGCGGATATTTCAGGCACTTTTCTGCTTTTTCAAGTATAGAACCGACGCCTTTGGCGTCTTTTTCATTTGTCATAATAGGTAAACTTCTTGTGGTAAGTTTATAAACAACCTTTTAATGCATGTTTGACAATAAAAAAAATATGAAAAATAAAATTGCTATAGTTTTTTTAATGATTATTGTAACAATGGTTGCAGGCTGTTCTGCGCCATACATCACAGGCGAAAATAACGATTCAGGCGTCAAAGACGGAAATTCTAATAACACAGGCAATAAAAACGAAAGTATAGAGAGTTTTTGTAATAGTGATGCTGACTGCAAGCTATTGTACGGGAGCTGCAATTGTTATGCTATAGAAAAGAACAGCAGCAAAACAGCATATGATATTGAAGGCGGTGTTTGTATAACAAACAACTGTCCGCCGTACGCAACTGCAAAATGTGTTGAAAACAAATGTGCAGTGCAAGGCGCGTAGTAATAAACACATTAAAAGATTGAATACAATGCTAATTAATGAAATTCAAGAAAATTCTTACAATTGGCATAAATGAAGCAAATCTTGGCTCTGAACACATGAAAAAACTCAATCTTTTTGCTGAACAAATAGTAAGCCTTCCGAAAAGCAGCCATGAAGTTAAAAAACACCTTGCTGATACAGACTGTCTGCTAGTTTGTTTTGGCTTGGATGTTACAAAAGCGGATATAGATGATTCTCAAAAGCTGGAATATATTGGTGTGCTGGCTACAGCATATGGAAAGATTGACTACAAATATGCAAAAAAGAAAGGAATTGTAGTCTGCAACATTCCAGATTACAGCACAGAATCAGTTGCAGAGTTCACAATTGCTGTCATTTTAGAACATATCAGGAAATTAGGAGAAGGCAAAAGTAAAGTGCGAGAAGGCGATTGTTCTGGAGACGGATTTTATGCTACAGAAATTAAAAATAAGAAATTTGGCGTTCTTGGTTTAGGAAATATTGGAGGCAGAGTTGCAGAGCTAGCGCTCGGATTTAATGCCGATGTAAGATACTGGTCAAGAAACAGAAAGCCAAATTTTGAAAGCAAGGGAATAAAATACCAAGACTCAGATCATTTGATACGCGAGTGTGATTTCTTGTCAATAAATCTTGCCCAGACAAGCGACACTAAAAATTTTCTAAACGAGAAAAAAATTAACAGCCTAAAAAAAGGCGCCATTGTTGTAAATACTGCGCCAATGGAACTAGTAAATATAAAAGCCCTGGAGAAAAGGCTTCAGAGCGGAGAAATAACATTTATACTCGACCATTCTGACGAGATGAAATCAGAAGATGTAAAAACACTGGCCAAATATAAAAATTGCATAATTTACCCACCCATAGCCTATGTATCAAAAGAAGCGGCAATAGCTAAAAAAGAAATATTTG
>DATDTP010000060.1:0-2573 GCA_035290775.1 archaeon
ATCGAACGGCCAGAACTTGGCGAACACGCCACGTTTGTGCCGAACAAGAAGCTGCCTATTTACAGGTGGTTTTATTACAAGGAAGGCTTTTCCAGGGATCTTATATTCTATATTATAGACAGGTTTGAGATAAAGGGCAAAAATGTGTTGACGCCACAGGCGTCGGTTCCATTAGTCCTTGACCCATTCTGTGGAAGTGGAACCACGCTGCTTGCGTGCAAGGAAAAGGGAATAAATTCAGCAGGCTTTGACACATCCGAGCTTGCCGCGTTTGCAAGCAATGTTAAAACACAGGATTATGACCCTCAAGAGCTGAAGGAAGTTTCAAGAGAACTTTTCGGTAAAAAATTTCAGCCAATTGTCATGAAAGACACCATATCGCTCATGAAAAGAGCATTCAGCAAATATGCTCTTGACGATATCGTGTTTTTTAAAAACAAGATACGCGAGTTAGACAACAGGAACTTTTTCCTTCTAGCGCTTATCAATGCTGCAATGAAAGTAAGCTATGCATGGAAGGACGGCGGCGTCATAAAAATAAAAAAACATCCTGCCCCGCCCCTAAGAATATTTTACAAAAGAATCGTGAAAAACATGATAAAGGACATCAACGGGGTGCAAAAAACAGGCGCACAATGCACTGTAGACGTGGGCGATGCAAGAAGGCTAAGGGTGGAAGACAGCAGTATCGATGCTGTAATCACCTCTCCACCATATCTTAATAATATTGATTACACAAAAGTTTATGCAATCGAGGAATGGATTGCAAATCTTCATGACAACCCGCCTGTAAGATCGTACATAGGATACGGCAAACCGAATACCACTGACGCTTATTTTGAAGATATGAACGATGCGCTCCTAGAAATGTTCAGGGTGCTGAAACAGAACGGCAGGGCTTTTATTGTCATCGGCAATGCGTACGTAAACGGCGAAATAATAAACTCTGATGAAATACTCGCACAAATGGCCGAGAAAATCGGATTTTCAGTAAAAGAAATAGCAGTTCTAAACAAAAGGTTTGCACTGGAGCAAAGAACACAGAAGAAAGGCATACTCAGGGAAAGCATGGTAGTATTGGAAAAAGGCTAGCTAGCCTTTTCGAATAGACCGACGCCTTTGGCGTCATATCGTTTAAGAAAAGATTACCGTCTTGAGAGAACGAAGTTCTCTAAGACCCCACAAACCTTTGGTTTGTAAGGTATCCAAAAGAAGCATGTGGTTTCACAATATTAGCTATTTTAATTCTAGCGTGCAATGTATGTTCCATGAATCGCATCATATTTCTAGGCTCTGGCGGCGGCAGAGGCATGATACGCACGCAGGAAAGAAGCACTGCAGGCATATACGTGGAACTAGGAGGCGGACCGACGTCAGAGACGTCAAACAGTGTCAAATTTTGCATTGACCCGGGTCCAGGAACGCTTGTTCGTGCAATTGCAGCAAAACTCCAGCCTGAAAAATGGAACGGCATTCTTGTGTCACACATGCATATTGACCAGAGCGCTGATGCAAACTCCCTTCTTGATGCAATGTCGCATAACGGAATCCAGCCTTTTCTTGTCGCCGAACGGCATTGTGTAGAGCCAAAAGGAAAAAACGAAAAGATAAATGACTATTTTCCTTGCATAACTACATACCACCAGAACATGTCAAAAGTGTATTCAATGGAGCCTGGCAAGAAAATAAAATTAAACGGGATGGAAATAAGCGCTGTTCTTGCAGACCATTACGACCCAACCGTCGGATTTGTCATAAAAACCAATAATTTCACTGTGGGATGCGCAAGCGATGGTGCCTATTACAAAGGAATAGAAAAACATTATAGCGGATGTGATCTTCTAATAATAAGCACCGCAATACCTGCCAATATGGAAGCAAAGCCTCATTTTCATATGGGAGTAAAGGATGTTGTTGCGATGCTTAGGGACATGAAGGAAAAGCCAAAGCTTGTTGTCCTGGACCGCCTTACGCCTTTTATTATAAGGGCAAATATCTGGAAACAGACAAAAATAATACAAGATGCAACAAAAGTCAAGACTATCAGCAGCGAAGATGGAATGGAAATTAATCTTGAAAATTTTTCACAGAAAATACTTGCAATAAGGTGAAATTTCTAAAGGCTATTTCTAATGGTTTTATTGCTTTCCCTATTTGCAGTTTGTCGTAGAATCTATAAGATCCCCGTTTCCGCTGTAGTCTGAAATTGTAGTGCACATATTGCACACATTTGTTTCTATAACCGTTACTGTTCCGTCAGCATTATCATGCGTTTCTGTTATTATTTTTGGATTATCGTTGCATGATGCAGAGCCAGCTGCGTTGAATGCGTTTATCTGGACAAAAGTCAGTAAAAAAACCGCAATTATTGCGGCAAATATGACTATGATATAAGACATTACAGATACTTTCATGCTTAGCCCAATTTATTATTGCAATTTTTGGTTTATATAGCAATCATTATTCTTGGCGATTCACTACACAAGGAGAATCTTTATTTCTCCTTGTATGTGACCAACTTATGTTATATAGCGAATATTAAATTGGTCAGCTATAAATACTATTAATCTAAA
>DATDTP010000061.1:0-7298 GCA_035290775.1 archaeon
ATCACATCTACTGTCCTTGCATAGTCTCTCAGGATAGTTTCATCATGCTCGTCTATGTCAACGCCTGTGCTGTCGGAAAATCCCGGCATGTTGTCCCTTCTTCCGTATCTTACTACAAGATCAGCGTTCACTTTTCTCTCAGGATAATGTAAAGAATACCATTCAGAAAGTCTCTGTTCCATTATATTGATTTGTTTTTCTACCTCGTCATACGCGTTTATTGCATGAACCAGCAGCTTGTCTTTTCCGATAAGCCCTACCATGTTTTTCTTTGAGATCTCTATTACAAATGAGCATAAGAATTCGTTTAGCTCCTCTTCGCTTACAAAATTTTCTTTGGCTATGATTCTGAACTGCTTTGCTGCAAATCTCTGCATACCTTCTGCATTTGACAGGCAAAAGCTTTCTATTGCTTCCTTCACATTTTTGCTAAACAGTTTCTTATCCACAATATTGCCGTCTTTATCAAACGTATATATGCCAATGGGCGTTTTTTCAACAAAATTCATACATATTTAAAGCCAACTACATTATTAAAGGTGAACGAACAGACGCCAATCAACACTACATAAATATTGGCGTCTAAACTGGTGATTTGATGGGAAACATAAGAACAAAGGATATCAAGGACGCAGCTTTTGACCTTTACAAGTCAGATCCTTCAAAATTCGGCGACTACGACAAGAACAAGAAAGCCATAAATGAAATGAAATTGGGCGCCAACAAAAGAATGCGCAACAAGATAGCAGGCTACATGGTAAGAGTCGTGGGCAAAAGCAAGCCTTAGGCGGCTTTTTCTATAAAAATTTCTTTATAAGAAATTAATCTAATGTTTTTTCCGGTGCTCAAGAACTCTGTCCAGAGAAATCTTGAACCAAGGCGTATATTTTTCAGGATTCTTTTTTACATCTTTTTTTAGCTCGTCGATATCAACATACTTCCACTCGTCTATCTCATCTGGGTTTGCATTTATTTTACCATCATATGTGCCAATAAATACGTGGTCAAACTCCCACTCCGTCATGCCGTTATCAAAAGGTGCCTTGTATGTGAAGTTGAATGCTTTATGCAAAGGGCAGTCAAAGCCGAACTCCTGCTTGAGCTTCCTGTGCACGGCTTTTTCAAGGGTCTCGCCGTCATTTGGATGGCTGCAGCACGCATTTGTCCAGATCCCTGGGCAGTGGTACTTTGTTTTGGCCCTTTTTTGCAGGAGCATTTTGCCTGCTGAGTCAAAAACAAATATGGAAAATGCACGATGCAGATGAGCGCCGTTGCTGTGCGCTTCTATCTTTTCCATTATGCCTATTTGCTTGTCATTTTCGTCTACAAGAATTATCATTTCTTTCATGATAAGAATTCTTGTAAAAGGTTAAAAATAAGTCTTGTCGCAGCGTACAGTTACTTGTATCTAATTAATTTACATCTTTATACATTTAAATACTTAAAAATCTAAATGTTTATTGTGATAAATATGGGAACAATAACAGTAAACGTGAGCGATGAAGTAGAAGAAAAATTTAGGAAAGTCGCAGGCGCGGTTCATGGAAAAGGAAAGGGTCATCTGGGCAAAGCTTTGGAAGAATCTATGGACATGTGGATAAAGAAAGAACAAAATACAAATGTAATAAAAGCTATGGAGTTGCTAAAAACAGGCCTGAACCTTGGAAAAATAACATATAAAAAACGGGAAGAGCTTTATGACAGGTAGTTTTGTTTTTGATACAAATATAATAGTGTACGCTTACGACAATAGTGAAAAGCCAAAGCAAAAATTTTGCCTGCCACTGGTAGAAAAGGTATTCAGCGGTGAAATAACAGGAATAGTGTCAAACCAGGTTTTAGCAGAAATATTTCATGTACTAAGCAGGAAAGTTGAAAATCCAGACCCAGAAAATGCCATGAATATTGTAAAAGGCATACAAGAATCAGAAAACTGGACAAAAATAAATTACAATTCTGGCACAGTGATAAAAGCTGCCTCAACAGCCAATTCATTAAAAATGATGTTGTGGGATTGCCTGATAGCAGAAACAATGCTGGAAAATAATTTTAATTCAATATACACAGAAAACTTAAAAGACTTCAACAAAATCCAAAAAATAAATGCAATTTGCCCGTTTTAGTCCCGCCTTACGCCTTCTTTGTCTATGTCAGCATCCACGACTTTTATCCCGTTTTCTTCCCACTTTTCTTTTATGCCGTTCAAGACGTATTTGTCAAAACTTACGGCAATACCGCAGTCTCCTCCGCCAGCGCCGGAAAGCTTTCCTGCCCCGCCATATTCTTCTGCTATTTCAGCAAGCAGCTTTAGTTTCTCAGTCTCAATATTAACGCCGCTTTTCCCTGTTAATTCTCTCAACAGCAGCTTGTTCTGCTTTATGCATTTCCACGCAGCTTCTGAGTCGCCTTTTTTCCAGGCAGAGACAAACTTCTCAGCAATGTCTGATATCTCCTTCATTATCTTATTGTATTCAGAAGCATGAGACTCTTTGAACGATTGCATTTTATTTATTGCGTCTGTTGTAGAAGCGCTTTCCCCCGACCATCCAACGGCAAGGCAAAAATCAGGAAATTCCTGCATTTGTTCAATATACAATCCAGGCCATTTTTCATTTACAATATCCGGAAGTCCAATGCCGTCGTCAATCTTTTCCTGGAGCCATTTTGGGTCAAATCTTCTGTAAACAAAAATGCCGCCATACGTCGAGGCAGCAACGTCAAAGGCGCTGCCAACTTTTCCCTGCGCAAAATAATGGGCTATGGTAGCCAGCTTGTAGACCTCTTCCTTTTCTGCAGGATAATCATGGTAGGCAAGTAAAGAAGCCACTACAGCCACAGTAGCAGCCGCAGATGAGCCAAAGCCTATTTTCTTCCCGTTAATCTGCAGCTCCTCGTTCCACGTGCGGATAGCAAAGCCTTTTGGCGAAAGCCCTTTCTCATTTATAAAACGCAGCGAAGCTTCTATTGCTTCTTTGATGAATTTCAGCTTATCTTTGTGTTCTTCCGCCGCAAAACGCAGCTTCTGGCCGTCAAACACGCATGCTAGATCATTTACATTGAAATCAGACAATGTAATAGATATGTTATCAGCAGGCTTTACTTCGCTGTGCACTCTTTTGTTTACTGCAGCAACTACGCCTGTATTGCCCATTTCAAGTATTGCCCACTCGCCTAAAAGGAAAAGCTTTCCAGGAGCAGAATAATGAGTAATCATTTCCCTAGTAATCAGGCAA
This sequence comes from archaeon, assembly GCA_035290775.1. Taxonomy (GTDB): domain Archaea; phylum Aenigmatarchaeota; class Aenigmatarchaeia; order GW2011-AR5; family GW2011-AR5; genus JACQNW01. Next base: position 3,234 of record DATDTP010000061.1, read on the forward strand.
GATTTAAGAAGTTAATCTTCAACTCTAACGCCTTCCACAGCCAGATCAGCTTCAAAAGGCGAGAACCCAAGTTTTTTTATTGCGTTCACGATAAGTTGCGGCTTTTCATGCCATGCTAGTACAACGCCGCCGCCGCATGCGCCGCACATTTTTGCAGCCCCGTCTATAGCAACAACCGCATTGCAAACATCTTCTGTCTCTTTTACAGATAATCCAAAAGAAGAAAGTATTTCGTTTGTCCTGTTCATGATTTCCTTCATTCTCATGTAGTTCTTTTGTTTAAGCACTTCTTTCATTTCATGCGTCATTTTGTCTATCTCTTCCATCTTAGGGTTGCGCTCTGCTTCAGGTATATTCCTGACAATTTGCACAAGCTCGCCTGTGCTTTTTTCAGGCTGTCTTGTGTAAGCAAGAACAAAATTTTCAAGCTTGTGTGGAACTTCTTTACCCAATGGCAAAATTATATTTTTTGGCTGGGATTTTTGGAACCATATTAGTCCGCCATAGCACGAAGCTGTGTTGTCTCCGCCAGATGGCGTTCCATGCACAAGCCTTTCGCATTCAAATGCAATTTCATTTATTTTTTCTAAGCTGAGACGCTTACAATAAACTTCGCTTACAGCTTTTGCAACAGCAACCGCAGCAGCTGAAGATGATCCAAGTCCAGAGCCTGTAGGTATTTCACATTTTGTAATGCGTAACAATATGCCAGAATCAGCATGTGTCATATCAAGTGTAATGCCTATCAAGGCTTTCCAGTAATTAAGATATTTACCGCCGTCTTTTGCCCATGTGAGCAGGTCAGAATAATTGCCTTTCTCAGCACATTGTTTCAGAAGCTTCTGTGATTTATCAGCAGCATCTTTCACTTCTTTTACAGTCCATTCATGATGAGAATTAAATCTGCTGTCTTTCAGGATTATTTTATCGCATTTTTCAGCTTCTATATAGATTCTTTTCCCAACAGCAGCAATTATAGCAGGATGTCCGTAAACAACAGCATGTTCACCTATCAAATGCACCTTTGCAGGCGCTGATACTAATACCATTATAAGGGTTGGACAAAAATCTTTTAAGCCTTAACAAAGTAAGGCCAATAAATCAGTTCTTCTTTTTCCATTTCTCATAAATATCAAGGAACATTGGCGTTGATGGGACAAATTCTTCAGGATGCTCTTTCATCGTGTGCCGTATTTCGTGGCAGGTAAAAAATCTAACTTCTGCAACAGCTTTCTCATCTATTTTGAATGACCCGTTGTATTTACCTAGAAAAAGGGTAGCCCAGACATTGCAAATATTATCAACTTTCTTGAACTTGCCTATTTTCTTTAATTTTACATTTACTCCAATTTCTTCTTCCATTTCCCTATGCGCAGCCTCTTCGTACGTTTCTCCATAATCAACATGTCCGGTAGCTGAAGCAGTACATTGTCCAGGATAATTCCTGACAGTGTTGCTTCTCTTTTGAAGCATCAATCTTCCTTTATTGTCTTCAAGAATTACATAGCATGCCCTGTGCAGCAGCCTATTTTCGTGAGCTTCTTTTACTGACACACGTTTTATTGGTTTGTCTTTTTCATCTACATTGTAAGTCATTTTTGACAAATAAAGCTTGAACGCAAGAATAAACGAAGGCGTAAATTTGTCTGGATTATTTTTTATTAGTTTCAAAAGTTTATCGATGCTGAAAAATTTTATTTCTTGCAATTCATTCTTGTTTGGTAAAAAAGGCCCGTCATGTTGGCCTGAATAAAGCATTACAATACCATTACATTTATCCCCTGTTCTTCTGTGAGTTATTTTCCCTATTTCATTTAGTTCTGCAGATATTCCTAATTCTTCTTTTAATTCTCTTACTGCAGTCTCGTAATATGAAGACCCGTATGCCACGTGCCCGCCGGCAGATGAATCCCACATGTCAGGAAACGTCCATTTTTTAGACCTTTTGTGAAGCAACAGTTCGCCTTTAGAATTAAAAATAAAAACATGGGAGCCCCTATGCAGTTTTCTGCTGGCATGCGCTTCTGATATTGGAGCTTTGCCTACGATATTGTCATCCTCGTCAACAATATATTGCATCTCGTCATCCATCATTTGATTATGCTAGAAATATCTTTAATAGACTTCAGAATGTAGTCGGGCTTTACATTTTCCAGATTTACATCTTTCTTACTATGGGTTCCGCTTTCTACAAGTATACTATTTATTCCAAATTCATTAGCACCTTTTATGTCCATTGTCAAGTCATCACCTATCATGTATGTGTATTTTTTATCTGTTCCAAGCATTTTCATTGCAGCTATAAAATAATATTTTGAAGGCTTACCAATCGTAAGTGATTTTTTACCCGTTAGTTTCTCAAGGCCATTTACAAAAAAACCGGGCCCTATGTGCGTGCCGTCACTGTAAGGATAAGTTAACGCATTATTCATGACAATAAGTTTTGCTCCATCCAAAAGAAGTCTGAAAGCAGTATCGTAATCATTGTAATTTGATTTTTCGTTAAATCCAATGACAACTATTTTTGCGCCTTTAGCATCTATCACAATACCGTCATTAGAAAACATATTTTTTATATGAGAAGTAGAAACAAAATAACATTTCTTGTTTTGTTTTTTTAGAAAATCGAGAACAACTACATACGTTGTAAGTAAATCATTTTTTGTAGCACGTATTCCAAGTCTGTTTATTTTTTCTAGAACAATTTGCGGCGTGTTTGAGCTTGCATTTGTACAAAAAATAACTTTTCCTTTGCTTCGCAAATAATTTATTGCATCAACAGCACCAGGTAATAAATTATTACCTCTCCAAATTGTGCCATCCAAATCAATCATAAATCCTTTCATCATTCAAAGAACCTGTCTTCTAAAGAATTAAAACAAATGTTCCTTTGTTAGTTGTGCGCCGTCGCCCGGCTTGCAGATAATTGTTTTCTTTACGCCGCCGAGCTCTGACAAGTTCTTTGTTATTTTTGAAACGTCTTTTTCCAGGCAAAGTATCTTTACCTGCGGGCCTGCGTCCATTGTAAAATACGATTCTAATCCCTGCTCACGCCAGTACATCACAGCGTGCATTATCTCAATGGTGGCCAGCGCCCAGTATATTATTGCGGGCTTTGTTGTCATCATTGTAGCATGCATTTTCAGCGCATTATGCTCTGCAGTGCTGCCGACTAATGTAAAGTCCTTGTTATGAATGCCTTTCCTCATGTGCTGCAAATCCTTGTCAATGCTCTTCAGCCATCCGTCGTAATAAGGGGATGTTGAGACTGTCTGCGCCATGCCTGCCCTGCTGCTTGTGGCTTTTTTTGCTTCTGAAACAATGCAAGCTATCATCCTGAAATCTGGCCAGTATTTTTTGTCTGCTAGTTGTTTTGCATAGCTGTCAGAGCCATCATCTTCCTCCCCCTTTAACCATTCTACAAAGCCGCCGTGTATGCTCCTGCTTGCAGAGCCCGAACCTTGGCGAGAAAGCATCGAAAGCTCTTTTTCATTGAGCTTCAGTCCTGCCGCGCTGGTCGCAGCAAGTGTTAATGCAGCCAATCCAGAAGCTGAGGATGCCAGGCCGGCTGCAACAGGAAAATTGCTTTCAGAAACAACCTTTGTATTTTTTGTTATGCCAGCCATTTTTTTAATCCTGTGCAAGTGGCCCAAAACATCCTTCTCATCTTTCTTCAGTTCTTCGTCATTTATGATTATTGTATCTTCGTCATAGTTCCCGAATTCAACAGTAGTTTTTGACCACAGGCCGTCGCATGTCATGGAAATGCTGGAATTATAAGGAAGTATAAGGTCCTTGTCTCTCTTTCCCCAATATTTTATAAGAGCTATATTTGCATTTGCTATTGCTGTGGCTTTCATCGATTATCACCATAATGAAAGCACATGACAATGATGCCTTCATACTACTCATACAAGAAGAAATGTTTAAATGTTAAATTCCTAAAACCCAACAACGCCAAACATCCAGATAAATGCAGCAACCCAGCCTATAACAGCAATGCCTACAATCCATTTTTCTTCCTTTGCCAATCGACGACCATTAGTCGTTTGTTCGCTATTAGCC
>DATDTP010000062.1:0-13553 GCA_035290775.1 archaeon
CCGCCCCCGCCGCTACTTCCGCCGCCAGGGTTCTGGGTAGTAAATGTAACAGTCGCGTTGCTAGGGTTTCCAAAATAATCATTTGCCGTATATTTAACAGTATAAGTTCCGATAGGATTTGTATTTGTATACGTACCGCCGCAGCTCAATGATGCAACACCGCTAAGAGGGTCTGTAACTGTCAAGCCTGTTGTCGTAACGTTTGAATTAAGATCTGATGCTGAGCACGAAACTACTACATACGTTCCTGCTGTTGGGGCAGTAGGACTGACAGAAAGCGAAACGCTAGGCCCTGTTGTGTCAACAGTGAATCCGCGTGTTGCCACAGCCACATTATTTGCAGAGTCATTTACCCATATTCTTATAGTATGGGAACCATCTGCAAGCCCAGACAAAGAAACGTTTGTGCATGCACCCAAACTTATGTTTGTAGTGTTAACATTATCCAGTTCAAGCGTACAAAACGCAACAACACTGTCGCCTGATGTGAAATTAACGTTTATAGTCGATGACCCGTTTGTCGCATTTGCTGGGTTTTGTATATTAATCGTTGGTGCTACAGTATCAACTCTGAATGTGCTGTTCTGCGTCATGTTAACAGCATTCCCTGCAGGGTCTATAGCCTGAATTATGTATGTGTGAAGCCCATCAGCAACAGCTCTTCCGTTTATTGTTCCGTTAGTATTGTTGTTGATTAATTGTGTCGTTCCATTCACAACTCCGTCAATGAAAAGCGTGACATTTATCGCGCCTACAGCTGTATTGTCAGTGACATTAAATGCAAACGAAGGCGAAGCAGTTGAAAAGTTTGTGTTGTTTGCAGTAAGATTTCTAATAACAGGCCGTATCTGGTCGATTGTCCATGTTATTGTTGACGAGTTTTTGTAATTGCCTGACGGATCCACCACTTCTACATAGTATGTGTATGTTCCGTTAGCAGAGCCTGGTATAACAGTAGTTGCTGTATTGTTGCTCATGAAAGCAGAAGCTATACTCAAACCGTTCCTAAATACCGTATAGTTTAGCCCATTGGCATGTATATTTGAAACAGAATAAAATATTAAATTTTGCGTTACGTTTGTCGTGTTAGTATTGTTTGTTGCTGGCAAGTTTATTGTCACATTAACAAGCGTTGTTGGTGTAGCCACGGTAAATGTGCCTTGAGTTGTGTTTGCAGAATTTCCAGCAGGATCTATTGCTTGGATAACAAACGTATGAGTGCCATTCGACACGGCAGTTCCAGATATTGTCCCGTTTGTGTTGTTGTTGATTAATTGTGTTGTCCCATTGACAACACCGTCTATGAATAATGTCACATTGATTGCGCCTGCAGCTGTATTGTCAGTGACATTAAATGCAAATGAAGGCGAAGCAGTTGAAAAGTTTGTGTTATTAGTTGTGAGATTTTTTGGGACTGGAGCTATCTGGTCAATAGTAAAGAAGACTGAAGCATTTTTATAAGTGCCTGCAGGATCGTGGCCTTCTATTGTAATAACGTGAGTTCCATTGGCAAGATCTCTTGGAGTAAATGTTGTCTGGGTATTGTTATTTATGAATGCAGAAGTTCCGTTAGGCACCCTGTCAACAAACACTGTATAATTCAAGGTGTTTGCAAAAACATAGCTTCCGAGATTAAATAGTATATCCAATGTAGTTTCATTTGTTGTATTTGTATTGTTCAAAGGTGAAGTAATTGTGACATTGAACGTTGTTGGCGTAGCAACAGTTATCCATACAACATCAGACATGTTCCGCGAATTGCCTGCAGTATCATTTGCCTGCAATTGAACTGTATGAGTTCCATTTGATAAACCTACTAATGGCGTTGTAGTATTAGTGTTATTAAGTGCTAGAATAGCAGTTGTCCCTGGCACCCCATCAACAAAAGCCAGCACATTGATGTCGCTAGTAGCCGTGTTGTCTGTAACATTGAATGCAATGCTTGGGCTGGCAGTCGAATAATTGGTGTTGTTTTGCGTAAGATTGACTATTGTAGGCTTTCCAGAATCTACTGTAAATCTTATTACAGGACCGCTGCTGTTCTCGCTCGTGATGTTGGATTGCCATCCGACTACCCTGAAAGAATGAGTACCGTTCTTCAGGTTGTAAACATTAAGCGTTGTATAGTTCCCGGAAGTTGAGCCGTTGTTGTCAACTATCATTATCCCTTTTGTAATGTTGAAACCAACTCCAGATTGATTTATCCATTCAAAGGCAAAACCGCCTGCTGTCATGTTTATAGTTTCGTTTGCGCTCACGTTCAAAAGCACGCCGTTTGTTGTCACGTTGCTGTTGTTTGCTATTGTTGTAGTGCCATTCATGGCTGTAATGCCATAGCCTGCTCCTGAAAAGATATGATCGCTGAAGCCTATGGCTGAAAAAAGTATCAAAATTGCTGCAATTATTGGAAGAATGAACAATTTTCTTTGCATATTTACTTTTGTATTTGTTCTACCCCATATAAAAAGCTTTTTCCAGCAAAAATAGATTACAAAAAAGTGGCAATTACAAAACCATTACAATATTATATCTGTAAGGCAGTTATAGTCAGCAAAAATTAAGCTGGACAAGAAGCTTTTATAAAATTAATCTCAAAAATTTTTATATTAAATTTATATTGAAATGAAATAGAAAATTACGTTTCACTAATTTCAATTTCTAAAAATATTAGATGGGTAATTGTTATAGAATAGAAAATTAAAAGGAAAAAAAGAAAAAAAGTTTTTATTTGTTTTTTCTCTATGCATCAGCTTACGCAGATGACGAGCTTATGACGTTGTTCTTCCAGACAACCAAGTTCTTGCCTGTGAATTGCGTCTTGTATGCGTCAAAGTTTTGAAGAACGCTTGTCACAGATCTTGTATCAGCTGCGCTGTGGCCTGCAACAACAAGTGCCGATCTGCCTGATGTGAATGCATCGGCAACTAGCTGTACTATTGCTGTTCCTGCCCCTTCTGATACGTACGTTGCTGTATCCCATGTCTTGCTGCTTGTCGCTAACTCTTTGACAAGTGAGTTAACTACCGGGCCGCCTACTAGGATCAGGTTCTTTGTTGTCTTGTCAGCAGATGTTACTTCAGTGTCCAGTTTTGCTACTGCTGTTTTTACCGGAACTGCCTGCTTTACTGTTCCTGTTGTGCCGCCTGTGCCAACAGATGCTGTTGAGCCTACTGCAACTACAGCAAGTTGTGCCTGAACTTGTTCTGCAGGTATCCAAGCCTTTACAGTGTCTTGTCCTGATGTTGATCTTTCTGTGTATGTTCCATACAAGTCAACTGCTCTTAGCTTGTTTGAGTCGCTTCCAAGTGACACTTCTGTTGCGTTGCCGTATGTGAATGTTGGCTGTCCTGCGTCTGCTAGGTTGTTGCCGCTTGACGATGTAGATGTAACAGGGAACAAAACGCTGTATGCGTCATTGTTGCTGTCCTTCTGCTCTACCAATACTATTGCAGGTTGTGTGTTGCCAGCTACAGTAGTACCGACCTTTACAGTAACCTGGCCAATAACGCCTGTATTAGTAAAGTTGTATATTAGCCCGCCTGTTGTTGTTCTACCGCAGGCAAATGTTACGCTGCCTCCAGCTAGTCTTCCTTCAAACCTTGTTACAGATGCAGATGTTGCCGAAGAGTTTCCTGTTACAGTTCCTATTGCGCTTGCTGTTCCGTCTTCATTTGATGACGCAGTAAAGTTAAAATGGTTTGTGTCACCGCCTGTCAATACGTTTATTGCGCATGTTGGCAATTGTATTTTGCCTGTTGCTAGTGTCTGGTTCAAGCTTATGTTTGTTGGTTGTGTAAATGCAACATGAGCTCCTGTTTTTTCTTTCAGCACAGGGAATAGCGTAAGGTAAGTTCCTACAGATGTATTTGCATTTCCTGCGCCCCAAGTCATTCTTAGCTCGCTTCCAGATGCACCGCTTCCGTCTATGAAGACCTGCTGGCCATCAATGACTTTTGCGTCCTGGTTGTCTGCGCCAAATGTTACTTTTAGCGTTGTGCCAGAAAACTGGTCTGTCAACTCTATATTTGATGAAGATGTGCCGTCTATGCTCATGCTCGAGACCCTGAATAAGTGCGTAAAGTCTCCTGCATCTTCAACAAAATACTGGTCTTTTGTCATTGTCTGGTTTTCAAGCACAATGATATTGTTGCCGCTGTTGTCAGCAAGCTTGAAGTTTGTTGCGCTTGTAGAAGCCTTGTAAGCCCAGTTTATTGTTTTTGTGTTTCCTCTGTCGTCTGTCCACTCGCTTTGCACTAAATTATCTCCGCTTGGCGTTAGTGAAAGCTTGTTTCTTGCTGCGTCTGTCAAGCCAGGCGTTACGTCTGGGAAGACTACCTTGAAGCTCTTCCATACATTATCTGTGTATGAGCCGCCTCTTGTAATAAAGTCTTCTGACGATGAATGTCCGCCATGCCTGATTGTAAGCGTTGAAAGCTTTCCAGAAGATGTTGTAATGTCAACATGTGTTCCGTCAATGCTGTCGTCGTTTGTGCCTGTTTTTGCCTTGCTGCCGTGTTGCAGTGTAAGCTTGTTTGAGCCAAGAACGACTTTTCCAGAGTCTTGTGTAGGGTCTGTTGATGAAATGTCAAACACATCGCTCATGAACACGTCCAATCCATTCACCTTTACTGTTGTTCCTTTTGTGATGGATTTCTGGTCTGTTGTTCCGCCTGTTTTGACTTCTACAACACCTACTGTTGCTGATGACGAAGCAACATATGTTACATCATATGAAATGCCGTTTATCATTGATGTTATTGTTTCGCCGCCTTTCAGCACTCTTGATTCAGAGCCGCCTGAAAGCACTAGTTTGTTGTTGGAAGCTGTTGACTGCGTGAAATCTGTTCCAGATGTTATTGTATATTCGTTCCCGAACAGTGTTATTTTTTCAGCGCCGTTCACAGCAGTTGTGCTGTTCAAGCCTTTGTCAAAGATCACCTGTGTGCTGTAAAAGTATTGTGTCGATGGTGATGTTGAAAATCGTCCAAAGTTGTAGTCTGGGTCTGCAGATGAGCTGCTTCCTGGAAGGTTGAATTCCAGTTGGTTTGTCAAGTCTGCTGTTCCGTTTGGCGTTAGTTTTATGTATTGTGTGTATTTCTGAGTTGTGCCTTCGTTAGAATCTGTAAAGGTTGCATCTGCCAAGACCGTTGGTAAATCATCCTTTGTCATTGTTGTTCTTAGTCCTGATTTTCCAAGCATGTCTGCCAGTAAAACCTGTGTAGTTCCTGAAGCCACTTTTCTTCCCTCTCCGCTGATGCTTATTGTACCTGAAGCGCCTGTTACGCTCACTAGTGTTGTTGTTTCGCCGCCTAATCTTGTTGCAAGGTCGATTGCGCCCACAACATCGCTTGGTGCAGCTGCTGCACCAACGACAACTAACGAGTCAAAGCTGCTGCCGGATACAAAGGGAGCTGGGTAAGAGTCCAAAGCTGCAAATACTGTAGAGCCTGCTAATAGCATGCCGACAGAACCTGCTGCAAGGATTTTTCCTAATTTTCCAAATTGCATTGTATATTCCTCCTATGTATTTAGGCACGATTGATTGACGCTTTTGAATCGACGCCTATGGCGTCATTTCGTTCAAGCGTCCTGATCGCATGTGCCTAAAAGAATGTGCTGAATACAGCATATTCTTGTATTGTCCAATATTGTCCAAAACTCTTGTATTTCAAAGAGCCGGAAAAGGTTGCTTTTCCATAACAGGCAAAAATAAAAATAGCCTGCCATCTCTATAAGTCTCTTCCATAGATATGGTCAAGGTGTATATATAAGACTGACTCGAAACAGTTGCAAACTGCATTCATTCCGTTACCTTAGTATATTACTAAGGTTCATCAAGTCTAAAAATAGAATTTAAAAGTTTAAAAGCTTATATTTAGCTATTTCATGCACTAAAATACTATTTTTTAGCTAAATTATTCTTATCATCTGTTTTGCTTCCTTTTAGCTCATTTTTAAGCTTTATAATGTTCCTTCTCCCTTTTCTCGTCTTCTCCAACATACCGCGCGATTCCATATCTTGTATGACGCGCGTTACTTTTGCCTTGCTGTACTCTGTTTCCCTTACAATTTCTCTTTGGTCAACTTCACCCTTGCGCATAACAATCTCCATAACCTTCCTTTCAGTGTCTGTAAGCATAGGCAATACAGTATGCACGTTATTGTTTTTATGATGTTTTGAAAAATAAAACAGGGTTATAATAACAATCGCTATTATGACAGCTATAATGAATGCAAAATTCATGAAAAGCTCTGTTTCTGAAAGCTGTTCGTAAATTATAGAAGCGGCAACAGTCTCACCTAGCTTAGGGTTTATTAATGTCCATTGAAGAAATATTTTTCGCCCGTCAGAGCCTTCTTTTCCATAGCTTGGCTCAAATGGCTGCAGCCCGGTGCCTTGTAAAACCTCCTTTTCAACAATAGCTGCGCCCAGTGGCAAAATAATCTTAACATTAAGCCTGTCTGTAGTTACTATTGCAGAAAATTTGTACTGGAATGCATTAAGGTTGTTGACAAAAGGCTTAGCAATCCTGCCGGTATTGAATTTAAAGCTGTAAACTTTTCCAGGAGTATTGCATGTAATAAGAGTCCCTACCTGGTTTGCCGTAGAGCAAGTAATGGGTTTTTCGTCAACAAAAGACTCAATGTCTGAAATGTCTGTTAAGACAAAATATTCCCCTTTGGCTACAGTTTCATTGTACTCCATTATAACTGTCCATGAGCTTGTCTTGTCTTCATGAACGTCTATTTGGGTGTCCCAGTTGAGCAAATCAGAGGCATGTCCTAAAGGCAGCGCAACAAGCAGAAGCAATAAAACAAGTCCCTTCATGAAAATACATGTCTTCGAAAAGATTAAAAAGAACTTATTCTGCACGTCTCTTCTTATCGGGGGCTATTACAATGCCGCCTGCGCCTGCAGAAGCAAACTGGTGCAAAAGCCCGGCAACGGCGTTGCATATGTTTTGTATTTCACCCATTTCAATCTCTTTCTTCTTTGGCCCCAATACTTCAACAGCAGAAGGCCCGTAAAGAAGGACAACGCTCATTAATGTTATGAGGTCTTTTGCAAACAACTTTACATCAACAAGCTGTGAGTAAGCCTCTTTTCCTTCTACATCAACAGCCTTTATTTCAGAAAAATGCTTTTCATATACGTAAATCCCGTTTTCAGACTCAAGGTTAGAGTAATGGTTATTCAGCGAGCTTTCGACAACTTCTCTCGTCATGCCCATAGCTTCTATAACAAACCACGCTTCTATCATGCCGTCTTTTCTTTTTTTGTCAGTATCTTCTTTCTGTATTTGCATAAGGTTCTTTCAATGAAAAAGCTTTAATGCATAAATAATTAAAAATTCTCTATAATATAGACACAAAAAAATACGACAATATATTTTCGATGAATCTAGTGATATAAATTTATATAGTGCCTGTGCCCATATGTTATTGTGATAAAATGAATAAGATTCTGGGAGTAATTTTCGTAATTCTTGGAATAATAGCATTGATAGGGTCTGTGCTACTGTTCTTTGTTCTTTCAATGGCAGGGCAGGCTGTGTCAAGCATAACAACAGACGTTGCAACAGCAACGTCTTTGGGCGTTGATCCTGCAAGCCTAGGCGAATTCTCAAGCACCCTTGGAATGTTCCTGTCAATAGGATGGCTGTGGGGCTTATCCGTCCTGATATCATCCATAGCGTCAATATGGTTCGGCCTTCGCATATTGCGCACAAAAAGCAGGTAATCGCTTTAAGCGACTGCTCTAAAAACTGATCTTGTACAGCCAGAATCATCAAACTCTAATTCATGAAACCCGTCTTGGTAAAAAAACGTACATATTTGCCGTCCACGCAGTACGCCTCTATCACCTAGTTTTTTATCAACCAAAACTATTCTGTCGTAAGCATCCACAAGAAAATCGCGTACATCTTTTGCACTCATTTCGGAGCTGTAACCAGTCAATAATCTACTTGTTTCTTGTTGATAGCACCCAATAGAGCAGCATGAAACTTCATTTAATTCGTTAGGCTTTTCTAACAAAGTTGCTAGTAATTTAGAATTGTCAGGGCCAGTTACACCAAAAATATACCTATTTGGTAGATTAACAAAAAGCGGTTTATATGAAAGAAACCTTCTTTTTATGCTTCCAGATATCCCATCAGCTTTTCTACAGCGTCTATCAATAGCTTGAAAATAATCAAATACATCTTCTACAATAACTACATTACCAGAAACGCCAAGTATAGCATTACCAGATATAGGGCGTACTTTTCTTACGGAAATTCCTTCCAAAAAATAACCTTTATCAGTTACTCTTCCCTGTTGAAATTTTTGGGCATCTGCAACAGTAACTATTGTTCCGTCAATGGCTTCAGCAGCAATCACTAGTGTCATGCTAAGATAAATAAAACAAACTACTAATCCTTTTCGCTATACTGCAATTCTTTGAACCTGTCTTTGTATGATAAAACACATACCTGTGTACCGTTTAATGGAAGTTTATCATCTTTTGTTATTGTTTTTGCTTCATTAAGAGTGTCAGTCAGCAAATCAATCAGTTCGTGAGTTTTCATATCACTTCTGTATTCAGTAAGTCTATCCCCGACCTCAGAAAGTTCTGACCCGCTGCCTATAGCATGCGCTTTTTTTGCCCAAAATCTGAGAGGTTTGTTAGGTTGAGTGAAAGCTATCCTGCATCCTCTTGGAGCAGCCATGCAAAACATATATGCAGGAGTTTCTCTATTTTCTACAGGAGAATTATAAGCTTCTTCTCTTGCACGATAAGCATGTTCTGTCATGCTTTGCAAACTATTATCCGCATCTCTTACACGCCTGTCAAAATATCCGTACGTTCTTGACAGTTCTCCTCTGAAATAGCCCGACAATCCTATTGCTATACGCCCGTCTGCAATAGGATGCACTTTCTGCACAGGTGTCCATAACCCGCCATCAGCTGGGCGATTTGGTGACTTGGAGCCATATGCAGCAGTGTCAGCTACAATAACTATTTTATCATCTGAACTTCTTGCAGCAATCACTAATGTCATACAAGATAAAAGTTAGAAAGTTTTATAAGCCCCCGGGGAGGATCGAACTCCCGGCCTGCAGTTGTTTCTAGCCTTCAGTTCTTTTCTTTCCCCGAGGGGTTTCTGGCGAACCGACGCTTTTGGCGTCAATCCACCTTGAAAAGAAAGGGCTCTACGAAACTGCCGCTCTACCAATTTCTCACCAATCACTTAATATTGCGAAGCCTTCAGTTTCTTGGAGTCTTTTGGAAACCAAAGGTTTCCGAGGTCTCAGAAAGCTTTCTGCTTTCTGAAGATTACCAAGACCCTCTTTGCAAAGAAGGGATTGGTTCTGAGCTACAGAGGCATAATGCTATAGTCTCTCTGGTCTGTTTTTATGCCTTTACCTTCAATAATTCAGCATGAAAATCGTATTTGCAGTGAAAAGCGACAGCAAGCAAAAGGCAGAGGATTTGCTGAAAAAAGACGACGAAATAAACAGGGGAAGCATTACTGTAAGAAGCGCTTCTTCATTGGACATAAGCGAAGACTGCTATTTCATACTTCTCGACGCAAGCGAGCATATTGTTGAAAAGGCAAAACACCTGCTGAAAGGCGTAGCTGAAGTCTACAAAAATCATGAAAAAGTCATAGAAAAAATAACAGAGCAGGAAGATGCGGCAACAGAAGGGTTTGGAAACATTTTGGGGTAATTTAGTTGATAACAGAAAATTCTACATCCGAAAGGTCACAGGACTATGAAAAATACAGGAAAAAATTTTCATTTCTTGTTATATGTAAAGACTGCACGCGCAGTTTTGATTCAAATAAAAAGGAAGGCGAGGAAACGCATTGCAAGTTCTGCGCGTCTGAAAATATAATAGTCAAGGGAAGGAACATCTTCAGGTACTATTGCCCTGCATGCGAAAAAAGTTATTTGTCAGAAGAAGAGCGTGATGTTTGCGTAAAATGCGGCGTTCATTATCTCCATATGATGAGGATAAGCGACATGAGCAAATCTGACAGGCTAGAAATACAAAAAGCAAAAATAAGAAAAGCATTTGAATTTACAAAAAAGCCGAAAAACAGCGCAAGATTAAGCATGGCTGAAAGGATAAGGAATTTTGCAGAACAAAGAAAAAACATTAAAACTGCAAAAAATGTCATGAAAGTAAAAAAGCCTTCAAGATGGCAGTTTACGCTTCGCCAAAACAAGGAAGAAATGCCAACCTACTGATATTTTATTCTTATTATGGAATCATTTATGAACTGCACCAGTGATCTAACCTGGTATATACAAACAGGAAATGATTTGAGCTTCCCATTGTAACTGCAAAGCATTCTTTGCGTCGCAAGAAATAGCTCACAACCCGGGTTCAAATCCCGGCTGGTGCATTTTGAACCCTTGGGTTCATGCTGAAGAACAAAATTCTTTGGCAGCTCAAAGACTGAAAGTCTTTGCAGAAATCCCGGCTGGTGCATTATTTATGGGTCCGGGCGGATTCGAACCGCCGGCCTTCGTTCCGCAGCAAAAAATTTTGCACCCACGTCAAGGCGACGTCATCTGCAGTCTGCATAACAGACTGAGGTCTCAAAGACCTCAGGTCTTTGCAGATAGCCACTAGACTACGGGCCCATTAGAGTTACGTTGTTTTTATACTGCCGCCTACAATATATTTAAAGGTGAAAATGGTGGACTGGAAAAATGTCATTATTGGAGTTGTAGTTGCCATAATCATTTCCTTGATACCTGTCATAGGCGTTCTTGGAATGATTATAGGCGGTTTAGTCGCCGTTTACCTTTCAAAAAGCAAGACAATTTCTGACGCACTTACATTAGGTGCAATAGTGGGCTTGATAACAGGAATAATTGGCGGAATATTAGCAGCAGTTTTGTTAACGGCTGTAGGCGGAGCTTTCGGCTTTGGCGCAGCATTGGGAGCTGTTGCAATTGTTGTCGCTGTAATAGTAGGAATTATTCTTGGCTTGATTGGTGGACTAATAGGATTTGCAATCGTAGGCGGCAAGAAGAAAAAGTAAAGATGAACTTTTTTTTGTTTTTTTATTAAAATTATTGTTTCTGTTGTAATCCGTCTTTCGATACTATTTTTATAATATGATTCTTTTGGATACGGTAAACTTTTCGAACAGACAGACGCCAGCCAACTACGCCTTCGGCATCCACAAACACTGGCGTCATATCGTTTAAGAAAAGGCTAGCCTATAACTTTATTAATAATTCAGTTCAATATATCATATGAAAACAAATCTTTTGGAACTGTCGCCTGTGCTTATGATTATAGGCGGTATTGCATTGTTTGTGGCATCCCACCTGGCAAAATACATAGGCATAATTTTGATAGTGTTAGGAATAATTTTGCTTGGTTTGTCAATTGTATAATAATTAGCCTCGTCTCTTGTTTTGAAGCGTATCTTCACCTTTGAAAATGCCCTTGTATTCTGCCTCGCCGTCCGTTCTTAAAAATATCATTTGTGCTATGCGCGCATTCTTGTGTATCTCGACCTGCCTGGAAACGTTTATGTAAAGAAATCCCCTGCCCTCATATCCAGGGTCCCATACCGCAGTGTGAACTTCCAGCCCGCAAACAAGCGATGATGATCTTGGAAGCACAAGCGCAGCAATGTTTTTTGGCAATATTATAGTCTCGTTTATGGCAATATTATAAGGTCCAGGACTCAACACCCATTTTTCATTGCATTGTATTTCCTCGTATTCAGGCAGTCTTCTTTTTTCGTTTGTAAAATCCAAGCACCCAACGCCATTTAAAGAAAATATTTTGCCGACAGTAAGGTCAACGCCAGAAGCCTGTACCTGCTTGTTTATGTCTATTAAATCTTTGACAAGCTTGCCTTCGCCTATCAATTTTATTATTTCGTCTTTTGAAAGAAGCATCAATATAATAAATCAAATAAGAATAAGAGCTTTACAAAAATCTTTTAAGTGAACTTACGCCTTTGGCATCTTGCTGCGTTTTTGTTGCTGCACTTTCTTCAAGTATAAGCTTTCCATAAACGCCGTCATAGCCTGGAATCATCTTTATTTTGTTTTCCCTGTTTTTTTCGATAAGAAGCGCAGTCTTCTCATCTACTTTTTTTATTTCGCTCATGTCAGCAGACAGCATAACGTTAAACTCATTTCCAAAAGTGCTTATGAATCGGTTAAAAACTTCCCATGTCTTTTTTGATGCAGTGCTTGTATCATGAGCATGAGCAATTAGTTCGCTTAGCGGGACAAGCGATTTGAACGGCTTTGCATTTGGAGATTTGCTGCCTTCAGGACGGTCTGCCAGCTGCTCGACCCTGTTCATAACAC
Source organism: archaeon (assembly GCA_035290775.1). Lineage (GTDB taxonomy): Archaea > Aenigmatarchaeota > Aenigmatarchaeia > GW2011-AR5 > GW2011-AR5 > JACQNW01. Next base: position 12,337 of record DATDTP010000062.1, read on the forward strand.
CGATTGTCATATCGCGGCCGCACTTCTGGCATTTGTTGCTTAGCTTTTTGCTTTCTTCCGGAGCACAGGAAAAGTTGCAATCCCTGTGGCCGTCATAGTGGTATTTTCCTTCTTCTGGAAAAAATTCTATTGTAGAGCTTATCTTCTGGTTCTTTATCGCATTAAAAATATCCTTGTAGTTTTCTATCTTGCCAATATCAGTACATTCTCTCCCAAGCCTCCACGGCCAAAAGCTGTGATTGTCTGAAAAAGAAACTATAGATAAATTATCCAGTGCACTTATTCTCCAGTTCATGGGAGGGTCTGAGCTGAGGCCTGTTTCGATAGCATAAATGTGCTTTGCCTTTTCCTGAAAACATTCCTGCAATGAGTTAAAACCAGACATGCTGCCAAATATTCCAAACCATGGTGTCCAGGCATGCGCAGGTATTATCATTATGTCCTTTGAAATGCTTTGCATCGCCTCAACCAACTCTATGCTAGAAAACCCAAATATCGGCCTGCCATCATAATCTACTCGCCCTTTTTTCTTGAACCATTCTGTTATCTGGTCTACTGTGTCAAGAGAAGGCGCTGTTATGAGATGATGAATGCGCCTGCCTTTTGCTTTATCGTCATTTCCTTTTTGAGTATAAGCAAGAGAAATTTCTACAGTGGGAATAAATTTCACGCCGTCATAAAAGTACATGCCGTTTTCTTCCTGCAATTTTTGCTTGATTTCTTTTATCCACAATGGATGCAAAAAATCTCCAGTGCCCAAAACATCTAAACCTTTTATCTTCGCATATTTTGCCAGATTTTCTATATTCAAGTCTTTGGACGTAGCCCTGGAATACTTGCTATGGATATGCAAATCAACAAACATCTAAATAATTCGGGATGAGATTATTAAAAATAAGCTATTTAGAAATCCTCAAAGAAAAGCATACATGACGAAATTTATTTCGTCAGTACAGGTTAAGCAAAGCTTAACCATGTAGCCGTAGACATATACACCTCTCGGTGTACATGTCAGCTAGACGTATTGCAAAAGGCAATACGTCTCACGGCTATGCTTTAGAATAGGATTTCTAAATAGTATAAAATCAAGAATTTTCAAGGCCTAAAACAGTCGCGGTTATTTCTGTTTCTGTGCTGTACCTGTAAAATACGTTAAACGTAAGCGATATGACCCCTGACGGCGTGCTCGTCCACGCAGACCTATCTATGCCAATTGT
>DATDTP010000063.1:0-3941 GCA_035290775.1 archaeon
ACTTTTGAGCTGATTTATTTTTTTTATTTTTGAATGTTTATCTAAGACATTTTTTCACTATATAAAGGTTTTGTTATTCTGTTAATATCTATTTCATTGCAATGGTCAAAGCCTATATTTTACAGAATAGCATAGCTACATGAAATTGCAGCGCTGCCAACATCTTTATAATCAGCCTTGGCGAATTATATGCATGGTACTGAAGGCATTGATTGCAGTTGTTGTCATTGTATTCATGTTTTTCGTCATCACAGGCAACTATTTTGGCCAGCAATGCGTAGACGTAAACGGATGCAAGGAGTGCTGGAAGCCCCTTGCAGAGAGCATAACATCAGATCTGTGCCCGGATCCGCAAAAACCATGCATTGCGCAGCCAGAAGCGAGGCAGCATAATGCATATGTTGACGCATCACTATGCGCCTGCCAGCAGGCTTCAGCAGATAACTACCAGGATGCGGACATTAACCAGAAAATAATTGACGCTGTGTACGGATTTTCAGGCTACAAATACCAGACTGCAAAAGAATTCTGCGAAAGCCCTGGAAACGTTGCCGTGAAAGTGAAATATGGCTAGAGCCCTTTCTTTCTGAAGAAAGAAATCCCTCGGGGAAAGAAAGACATTATAACAAAGTGAAATATGGTTACGTTACTGAATGCCTATTCCTGCCAGATGAAAAAAATCCCTTTCTTTTAACATGTAATTTATCGCTTCTGGAGGCGCGTCTATTGCGCGCAAAATATCCATGCAATTTTTATAATCAGTTGGGTCTGCGATGCAAATTCTTGGTCCATACTCATGTATAATGGCTACATCGCCTATTGCATCGGCATCATACGACATGTTAATATGCCTTGCCCGCATTAGTGGGCTTATACATTTGTCGTAATGATCTATTGCGGCTGCGACGCTTTCAAAAAGCCTAAGGTTTCTTAGCGGATACTTATAGAATGTGTCTCTAAGAAAAAGCATTTTATCGTCGAATACGGCATAAGCAACAAATGTGTTTACACCGTCTCGTCTCTGAACCCTTCCCAAAACAACATTATTTGACAAGCTCATGTAGTAGAGGGAATTTTCTGCTGCTTCTTCACAACCCGAACTTCTGCACCTTTTTTCCTCTTCTGCAATTACAGCAGGGCTAAAAATTACAGGCTCGACAAAACCAAGCTCTGAAAGCACGGCTCCGGCCTTTTCTGTATCGCCGTCTATCAGCGCGTTATAAAGGCGGTTTGCATTTGTGTCTTCCCTTGAAGGCCTGCTTTCAGGCTCAAGCGAATAATCATGCCCACCCATAATATTTTTGCGGGGCATTCGCCTTGCATTTTTCCTGTGCATTGCCAATGATTTTGTACATAAAATATAAGAATCAGTTTTCATACACAATTTCAAACTGTTTTTGCGCCTGCGAAAGCTCTCTTACGTATGCCTTGTTTCTTTTCAGGAAGCGTATTTTTCTCAATATGCCTGCTTCCCTCCTGCCGACATAAATGGATTTTGAAAGCGTAAGCGTTGTTGCAGCGTTTAGGAGCAGCAGGAGTGTCATAAGAACAAATTCTATATCTGCTTCGCCCATGTTGTTTACCAGCACATACGTGCTTTTCGATGGGGAAATATAAGCGCTCATGAACGTAAGGAAGACTATCAAAGTCATTGCCAGCATTGTTGAAAGGCTTAAGATATGGAGGGTTTCTCGCATATACAATTGATGGCAGAAAGCTTTAAATATTTGTTACTAATAAGTGAAATAATATGTTGTTTCGTCCAACCAACACGTTGCTCAGAGTAACATATAGTGACATGGTTTCATTTGACGACAACGGATTCTTACTTTCACATTACTTTGTTCAAAATGACGGGCAGCCTGATATGTATAGTCCAAAATCCGTCCCTCTTACAGACGCCCAAGACTGGGAAACTGTTGCAAGAGTTTTGGCATTTCCGGGTGAATTCCAGATTTTACGCATTGATGCACGACAGATTCAGAACTTATCACATAGGCCTCACATCCTTTTACAAAACGGCGAATATTTTGGACATGTGCCTAAAAGCGCCATAAAAGCACGAATAAACTATACGTGGAGAGAAGATGGCAGGCCTTATGAAGCAAGAAACATTACGCCTGAATGGGACGAATGTCTAGGAAGGACCAGCGGATTTTCACCAGTTGTAGCTTTTGTATAATTTTTAAGTACTTATTTGTCAATGCACTTATCAATGGAGGCCATATGTATATGACATCAGACATTTCTGCAACACAGTATTTCAAGATTGATCCCAAGCATTCGGATGCTCCAAGGCTTGCAGGCGCTTACAACGGCGAGTTTTTGCCTGATAAAGAAATACCATTTGGCGTCAGGGACACATACATGGCTCACTTAGCTCCGGGCTTTAGGATGCCAGAAGGCGGCGTTGGACATAGGTGGGCGCGGGAAGGAATTTATGCTGTTGTTGTAGAAGGCGTATCAAGAGAAGGCTGGAAAGCAGTACTGGATGCTGTTGGTAATGCTGAAACAAGAGGTCAAGTTCTTAACAGACTGATACAACTGCCATACATAACGTGGGATGTGCCGCACCAGGATATTGGAAGATTGAATGAGATAGCGCGCGCAGCTTTTATTCAGACTGATAGATAACTAGAATAAAATGATGCGTGCATCTAATGTGTGCAATCTTTAATCAATTTGTGAAAAGATTTTTGGAAGGTTTAAATATATATCACTTTAAAGTAATTTCTTATGAAAGACGGGCGTATTGTTGTTGATTTTTTCAAGGATGATGGAACTACTAGAATATCATATAAATTTTTAGCATCACAAGGTGCTATTGGGCCAGGTCAAGAATACTGGGCTTCTTTCTTTCCAGGCACGATCGATGGAATTTATGGAAACCAATTTGGCGGGATAAGCATAGAATTCTCGCCTAACCATCGTTTTGATGGTGTTGACAACAGCTGGGTAAGAGTTTGTGATGATAAATTTACATATAATTTTGATGTTTCTGGCGTAGCGTACGTGCGACAAAATGATGCAATATTGTGGGAAAATACTAAAAAACGCTTTTAATCAATTTCTTTCTATAATTATAACATGCGTACGCTAAAAAAAATTCCCGGCGGCAAGCTCCTGGAATTGGAATGGGAGCTAGATGGTGATGCTATAAAACATATCAGGATCACAGGCGATTTTTTTGCGCATCCGGAATGGTGCATAGAAGAGATAGAAAAAGCTCTTGTTGGCGTGAATGTCAGCGATGCGCAGATAAAGGTTGATGAGCAGATGATACAAAAAAACTTTCAGATAATAGGCTTTTCTTCGAGTGACTTGCAAAGCATTTTGGGTGGTAGGTAATGCAGTGGCGTATCATAGGGACTGAAATATGGGATGCATACATGAACATGGCTTTGGACGAAGCATGCATGGAAGCAGTAGGCAAGAGTGAATCGCCACCAACCGTGCGCTTCTACGAGTGGTCGCCTTCTGCTGTTGTTATTGGATATTTTCAAAAAGTACACAATGAGATAGATGTTGAGCTTTGCAAACAGCTTGGCATAGATGTTGTGAGGCGAACAAGCGGCGGCGGGGCGATGTATCTTGATACGAAAGGCGAAATAACATACAGCTTTATTACACCCCAGCACATGCTGCCTAACGACGTTAACGAATGCTACAGGAAAGTATGCCAGCACATAATAGATGCGCTGTCTGACATTGGAATTAAATCAGAGTTCAAGCCTATTAATGACATTACTATAAACGGCAAAAAAGTATCCGGCAATGCGCTGACGCGCAGCAACGGAGCTACAATGGTTCACGGCACGCTGCTTTACGACTTGAATTTAAGAAACATGTTTAAAGTTCTTAGAGTTAGCGGCGAAAAAGTCTCTGACAAGTTTATAGAAAAAGCAGAGGAGCGCGTGACATGCGTCAAGCACAATGCGCAG
>DATDTP010000064.1:0-8375 GCA_035290775.1 archaeon
GTTTTCAGTTCGCATGATTCCTGCTTTCTGGGAGCCGATGGCTGGAATAGATTCCTATTATCATCTCAGGCTCTCGGAAATGGTGAAAGAAAACGGTCTTGTTAACTACGATCCTATTTCACAGGGCGGCAGGATTCATAATTATCCGCCTGGCATACACATCCTGATAGCAGGCGCTTCATTTTTGGCAGACGGCAAAATCGCAGGGCATGTTTTGTTGTCAATATTCGGCTCGTTTATTGTTTTATCCGGCTTTTTAATCTCAAAAAAACTATACAATGAAAAAGCCGGTATAGCAGCGTCTTTGCTGCTTGTATTTTCTGTTGTCAGCATATGGGCGACAGGCTCGATAACAAATGACGGCATAGCAGCTGGCATTTTTTCTCTTTCAGCGCTATGTTTTGTCTATAAAAGGATCAGGCCATGCATAGCAATTACATTTGCATTACTTATTTTTTCACCATTTTTTGCTGTTTTTGCAAGCGTGATTTTCGCTGCCTTTACAGACAACAAAAAAATACGCCCAATTTTCTTGCTAATTATCGCAATTGCGCTGTTCTTTTACATAAAAGAAACTTACCTATACACATCAAATGCGCTTCCAGAATACGTCAAAAATGCAATTTTTCCAAACCTTAGTGCTTATGAAATAATAATAAGGCTTACGCCATTTATGTTGCTTTCAGTTCTTGGACTTATGTTTTGCAGAAAAGACAAGTTTTTGATTGCCTGGACTTTTTTACTTGCCATTTTGTCTTTTATAATTGAGCCAAACAGGATACTTTTTTACATTTCCCTTCCATTGTCAATACTGGCAGGAGGATTTTTGAGCCAGAGGAGGCGCAGCATATACGGAATTTTCTTGATTTTGATCATTATTTCAGGCCTATTTTCCGCAAACTACGCACTGATGCAGCTGAAAGACGTCAGCATGTCTAGTGACGAATACGAGGCATTTACGTGGATAAGGGATAACTCACCTTCAGACTCTGTAATTCTTGCAACACCTATGGAAGGCCACTGGATAAATTCTGTTTCAAAAAGGAAAAACGTTGTCGACGGTTACTTGTTTTCCGAAACAGAGGAGCGATTAGACGATGCGTATAAAATTTATACAGATGGGGATGAATTGCTCATAAGAAAATACAATATTTCCTATGTTGTTTTTTCACGCTTCTCGCCTGCACGGTTCAATGCTACGATAGTCTTTGAAAAAGGCACCACTACAATAACCAAGGTTTAATCTTTTAGAAGCTCGTTTATCAGTACAGTAGCATAGCTGCCTTTTGGCAGCGTGAAAGCGAGTTTTACAGCAAAGCCATATTTTTCGCATGCCATATTTTTTGGCACTACATATGCTTCCCTTTCAAATCCAGAACATGAAAGCATCAATTCATCTACATTGAATCCTGGGATTTTTATTTTTCCTGTTTTTGTTGTAATTTCCAGCTTTTTGTTGAAAATTTCTGACTGGTAGGCGTTGATATAGAATTTTAACTTTCTTTTTTCCACATGTTTTAGCGACGCGTACCTGCCACCAGAAGCGTTTATCATATTAAGAGCTTCGGCAAATTTCTTGTCTACAATGAGTTTTCCTATTTCATGGTTATTTTTTTTTGAACCGAATCTCTGCGGACCGAAAAAGTTCGGCATTTTTTTCGTGCTGTGAAATGACTTTTCTATTTTGCCTGCATCGCAATTATGAAGGGTTATAGAAAATTTGTTTGCAATAAGATTGCCTATTGAAATGTGCTTGTTGGTTTTGCCTACGCCTTCCAATGATATATTTTTTTCTGCAAAGCCGTCAAAACTGCCTTTTATCGAAATATACTGGGATGTTACAGCGAATTTATCCTTAAGGCCTGCAAAGCCTACGCTTGCCACAGGGATTTTGAATTTTGCAGCGATAATTTTTAATGCTTCTTCTGTTGTAAGATTTCTTTTTTTTAGCAAATATAGCGTATAAGGACCTTTTACATACACTACTTTTTCAGCGCCCCTTTCAAACTTCCTAAGGAATTTAGGATCTATTACTTCTTCTACAACAAAATCTTCTGGCGATAGTATATGATTCATTTCAAAAATTATGGTAGCATGACTTTTAAACTCAGCCCTACAAGCATATGTATGTATAAGCAGGTCATTGTCATAAATTCTGACATAAAGATTTCGAAGGGGAAGACAGCTGCACAGGCTGCTCATGCCTCTGTTTCTTCTCTGCACAAGGCTGATAATAAAATAATAAATAGATGGAAAGATGAAGGGCAAAAGAAAGTAGTTGTGAAGGCTTCATTGGATCAAATGATAGCTGCGCAAGAGAAGTGCAAAAAGCTGAAGTTGCCATTTGCCCTCATAGCAGATGCCGGCAGGACTGAGATAGCCAGTGGCACAGTCACTGCTCTAGGCATCGGGCCTGAAGAGGAAGAAAAAATAGACAAGGTTACTGGCAGCATGAAATTGTTAAAATAGATATATATATGGACGGCGTAAATAAACTTATATGACAAAGAAGAAATTTTCTAAAAATCACTATTTTCTTGCAATAATTATTTTAAGTGTTATTGCAGCTTTTTCGGTTTACGATTATTCTACTATGAATAAAACTGGAAGAGCTTCGATGAATTATCTTTCATTACAGTCTACTAGCTCTTCACTAAGCTCCGGATGGCCTTATACAGAAAATAGTATCGGCGCTCAAAATGGCGATGTTATAATAGATGATCTTGACAATGACGGCAGCAAAGAAATAATAATGCATTCTTTTAACAATCAAAATAAAGTTTATGTTTTCAGTAACGATGGAATGCTTTTGCCTGGATGGCCTGTAATTCCAAACCTAGATACAATAATAACATCAATTGCTACTGGCGACATAAACGGAAATGGACAAAAAGACATTGTTGTAACAATGTATGATTCTTTAAGTAGAGAAACTGAAGTATTTCTTTATGATTATAATGGGAACACTGTTGGCGTAGGCACTTTAACAATAACTAGAAGCGATGGTTATGTTGTTCTCGAAGATTATAATAGTGATGGTGTATTAGATATAATTATTTCAAGCAGTGATCCGTTAAATGCAGGACTTGGTAAAGTAATAATTTTTAATTATCTTGGCGTGGTTATTGACTCTTACTCTATTCCTGAAAATTCCAGACGTGTTGCTGTCTCTGATATTGATGGAGACGGCAGAGTAGAAATTGTAGGTAGAACAGTAGGTCAGACTCCGAATAATAATATTTTTATAATTAAAAATGGTATTATAACATACAAATTGATTCCTGATTTTAGGCTTATAGGTGAAATAACACTGGCAGACATTGATAAAGACGGCATGTATAAAGAGATTTTAACATATGCTGAAGGCACTGGCAATCCTACACATTATCTGGCAGCATTTGATCATAATCTTAATGAACTATGGAAAAAAACGGATGTTGTAACAACTGTTCCAATATCTTGGTCTTCGCAAGATGTTGTGGTATCAAATATAGATTCTGATTGCGAATTAGAAATATTGATATATAGCCATAATGATGCATATACGCTTGTCGAAGTTGAAAATAATGGCACTGGAAACGTCACTACTGAAAGAAATTACACATCAAGAATATTTGCATTTAACCATGATGGGACACCTGTACCTGGCTGGCCTGTAACAATTCAAGGCAGTGGCAATAATGGCGGAAAAGCCGTATTGCTTACTGGCAGTATAGACAATGATTTAGAAAATGAAGTCATGCTAACTTATACTGTAAGAATGTTTTCCATACCAGATAATTACAAAGATTATGTAGGCGCATGGAATTCTGACGGTACAGTGTCAGTAGGATTCCCAATTTACACAGGCGATAGATTAAACGACAATTTTATACCTACCGATATTATTGCTTTGGATGACACAGATGCCGATAATTTTGCAGAATTACTTCTTTTGCAGACTAAATTATTTTCAAACGGAGCTCAAAACCTCAAGCTTGATTCAATGGAACTTGGACAATTTGGTGGAGTTTCTTGGCCAATGTTTAGATTCGATGCAAAAAAAACCGGATCTTATCCGTTGTCTGGCAGATGTTGCAAATTATATGATGAAACTTCAACAAGATTTGATGTAGTTGAAGACAGATCAACAAACGATGTAAAATTTATTGATGTTGATAATGACAACGATATGGATATTATTGACGCTAATAGTGCTGGTTGTAGTTCGTCGTGGACAAATGATGGAAATGGCTTCTTTACATATGATTATCAGACAAGGATGCCATGCGTTGGAAATGTAATTGGTATGGACATAGGCGATGCTGACGGCGATGTTGATCCAGATATTTGTTTTGCAACTCCTTTATTTGACAAACTTTTAATTAATGAAAATTTATTTACAGGGATTTATGATGATGAAAGTTCAACTAGGTTACCACAAATAAATGAATATTCAAACGACGTGCTGTTTGTTGATGTTGATAGTGACGGCGACAAAGATATATTTGTAGCAAATGGTTTGAACCTTAAAAACAGGCTTTTCATAAATAATGGAGCAGGCTTTTACATTGATCAGAGCATCAAGTTGCCAAATAATTTTTATATGACTAATGCTGCTGCGGCTGGAGATTTTGACAGCGATGGTGATATGGATATAATAGCAGGGACTGCATTTGGCCAACCAGATGAATACCTGATAAATGATGGTACAGGAACGTTTACAAACAGTATTTTGCTTTTTTCTGGATCAGACACCACTAATGATGTAGAAGCTTTTGATGCTGATAACGATGGAGATCTCGATGTAGTGTTTGCAGAGAGCGGCATGGACAAGTTATTGATTAATGATGGAACCGGTACATTTAGTGATGAAACTCCTGCGAGATTGTCGACTTATAATGAACAATCTGAAGAATATACTGTTGCTGATTTTAATAAAGATGGATATTTAGATTTATTTTTAGTAAACCATCCAAGCACTTCTCAGTTGCCGGCACAGACAATTAGATTATTTATAAATAAAGGACAGATTGCACCAGGCAGATTTATTGAAACTACAAATTTCATGCTTAGTCCAAGTAATTTGCCTATAGATACCAACGGTGGTCGCGCTGTTGACTCGGCTGATATAGAAAATGACGGGGATATGGATGTTTACATTGGCATTGCTGATTTAGGAATGCCAAACAGGCAAAACAGGATTTATACGAACTATTGTAGCCTGTAATACTTTTTTATATTTGAATTAGGCAAATTTTTATGAATTTCTTTCAGCTTCTCCACAATACTGTGGTACGACAGGATTCCATCTTAAACTTTGCTTTAAGCGAATTGACATGCCTTTGGCATGTCGTTTTGCCGGCTTCTTTTAGCAGCCACCATGCAAGCTGAAGAGATTTGCCAACAGGCATTTTGCTGCCAGATGCGTACGAAACGCTTACAGGCACCGATGCTATCCTAAGATTTTTTTTGCTTGCTTCCAGCAGCATTTCTGACTCGAAAAAATAATGGTTCTTGTGTAAATTCATTTTTTCAAACGAAGATTTCCTAACGGCGCGGAAGCCGCACAATACGTCTTTGAACGAATTGCCTGTTATGCTGTTTATCATTAGACGGGCAAAGCTATTTGAAATGCGCCTTGGAAATGGTATGTCTTGCATGCGGCGCTGTCCAATAACCACGTCTGCGCTTTCGAAGGCCTTGACAAATAAAGGTATTTCCCTCGGGCTTAATTGGCCGTCGGCATCCATGAAAATATTGAATTCGCTTTTGCTGTGCTTTATGCCTTCTATACATGCACGGGTTTTTCCACAGTTGCTTTCCAGGCGCACAACTTTGAAGCCCAACGATTTTACTATTTCTGACGTGTTGTCTGTGGATCCGTCGTCAACTACAAGAACATTATAGTTTTTCATATATTTCAGAACTTCTTCTATATGAAATGCTTCATTATAGGCTGGCATTATTACTGTGAACATAATAAAATCATTTCTTGCTTTATAGCTGACCAACTTAATTTTAGGATATTATTTTAAGTTGGTCACATACAAGGAGAATTGAAAATTCTCCTGTACAGGTAAAGCAAAGCTTTACCTTGTATAGTAAACCAAATTATAATACTTGGTTATTTCTTTGGTTAACTATAAAAGACATGGCTATGCGCTGAAGCGCTGTTACATTTGCAAGGATAGCTGCAATTATTATTATTCCTGACATTATATCTTTGCTAAACGTGCCTGCAACCAGTGCCACAAAAAGAAGAATAAGCCTTTCTCCTCTTTCAAGAATCCCGCCTTTTACTGAAATTTTCATCTGCTCAGCTGCAGAAGCTTTTGAATAAGTTGTCATCATGCTGCCGAACAACAAAAGCAGCAGCCATACCTTTGAGTCTATATAATATAGGGGCAAACTTACGAACATCAGGCCAAAAATTATTATGAATTCCACGTACCTGTCAACAATATTGTCCAGATGTCCGCCTTTTGGACTGGCTGAATTACGAGCACGCGCAACAGCGCCATCAACCACATCCATAACTGACGCTATTGCAAACAATACTGCCGCTGTCAAAAAATTTCCCGTTATTATATAAAAAGACGAAATTAGTGCAAAAATTATTGAAAGAAATGTCCACTGGTTTGCCGTGAGCGGCATCTTAGAAAAGAACTTTCCTACCTTGTCATTTTTAGCCTTAAACTTATCCCTGTTTTTGTAAAGCATAATTATCGTACTATTATTATATTCTTACTTTACTGCTATAAATTCTTCTACGAGTTTTTTTGCTTGCGCATCTGTGAACTGAACAGGCGGGCTTTTCATTGTCCATGCTGATGCAGCATTTAACGGCCCTCCTATATTTCTATCCAGCCCAACTTTGCACGCCCTTATAGCATCCACAACGCAAGACGCGGAATTTGGAGAATCTTCCACACTCAGACGCAATTCAAGCTCTATTGGCACATTGCCGAACTTGCGGCCTTCCATCCTTATATAACATATTTTCCTGTCATTTAGCCACGGCACATAGTCGCTCGGGCCTATATGTATCTGCTCTGGAGGCAAAGGCTCTTCTAATTGAGACTGGACGGATTGTGTTTTGCTTATCTTTTTTGATTTTAGCCTTGATCTTTCCAGCATGTTCATAAAATCCGTGTTGCCGCCAAAGTTTAGCTGGTAAGTCCTGTCTAAGATAACGCCCCGTTCCTTGAATAAATTTGTAAGCACCCTGTGAACAATTGTTGCCCCGACTTCTGATTTTATGTCATCGCCAACTATTGGCAGCTTTGCATCAGTAAAACGCTTTGCCCATTCTTTGTTCGAAGCGATGAATACTGGCATGCAGTTTACCATTGCTACCCCTGCTGACAAGCATGCTTCTGCAAGATTTTCAACAGCTTTCTGGCTGCCCACAGGCATGTAGTTAACAAGGACATCTGCCTTTGCTGCGCGCAATTCTTCTGTAATGTCAACGGGCTGTTCATCAGATAAAACAAACCTCCTTTCCTCAGGATAATTTTTCATATGTTCTGAAAAACCGTCTAATACGCTGGACATCTTTACTTCTACGTCCATGAACGGGACGTCGCAAAATTTTTGGGTGCAATTTGGCTGCGAAAATATTGCCTGGCTTAAGTCTTTGCCTACTTTTCTTTTGTCTATGTCGAATGCTGCCACAGGCAAAATATCAGAGATTTTATAGCCGCAGAAATCTGCATGCATTATTCCAGGCACATTGTCAGCCTGGTTTTTGTAATACGCTAAACCCTGAACCAAAGAAGACGCGCAGTTTCCAACACCCGCAATAGCAAGCCTTATTTTTGACACTTTTACACCTGTAAAAGTCTTGTATTTCCAAATATTTAAGCTTTTTACACCCGTAAAACTTATGGAAAAACCTTCTGATAGGCTGAAAAGGAAGAACATGGTGGAGAACTTATGGGTCATGGTTCTCCGGATGCTCCTGAAAGAGAAAATGAATGGCCATGAAATAAGGAATGAGATAAAGCAAAAATACGGCTTTTGGTGCGGGAACGTGACTGCCTACAAGGTCCTTTACATGCTTGAGCAGGGAAAATACGTGAAGTCTGAAAAAATTGGCGGCAAGGTATTTTATTCAATAACATCGAGCGGTGAAAAAGAGCTCAAAGAAGGAGAGAACTTCCTGAAGAGATTTTTAAGCGACAGATGACATTAGTTTAAACATGGTTGCTGAATTTCTTATAGCGCTTATACAGACTTTTGGATATTTGGGCGTTTTTTTAGCAATGCTTATAGTGAATGCATCAGTTTTTCTGCCATTGCCCGGATTTGTAATAATAGTTGCTGCAGCAGCTTTCCTCAATCCTTTGCTTGTAGGCGTGGCTGCAGCTTTGGGCGGTGCCATAGGCGAGCTG
>DATDTP010000065.1:0-4247 GCA_035290775.1 archaeon
GAATATTCTGCTGAATTAGGCAACCGATGCAAACTTTCTGATTTGGCCTCAGGCAGATCAAATCTTTTAAATTCGGGCAGCTGTATTGGCGTTGCCATATCTGGATAAGTATCATGCATCTTTAAAAATCAAACCGGAAGGAACTTCTCTATTATTTCTTTCGTGTCATCAATGGAAACTTTCCGGAAAATAAGCCCGTCGGGGTAAATTGCTATTGTCGGGCCGTGCGCGCAGTGGCCGAGGCACCTGGACTTTGAAACATTATATTTGTTGAACAGCCCGTTCTTGTTTACGTGATCACGCAGAGCTTTTACAATACCTTCAGACCCTCTCTTGAAACAGGCATCGCCTTCATCCCTGTCATTAACGCAGACAAAAATATGGCGCTCGTATTTTACCGGAACTAACTCCATCTGTTATAATAATATATAGAAATGAATTAAAAGAAAAATCAATGCTTCAGCGTCCAGTTGTAGACAAATGCTGCAATCCAGCCAAAAATAAATCCGCCTACAACAAGCCCAACAAGCATGCCGCCAAGCACGCCAGCGCTCATGTTAGTTCCAACGTATTGTGAGCTGTACATCATTGGCCGTGAAAGCATTCCATGCCAAAGAAGCGCAACAAGCCACATTATAAAGCCTATTATTGCGCCTGTTTTAGCCAGACCTTCCTGACTGAACTCAGAATATTTTTTTGATGCCATAGTAATTCATTCGTAATGTATGTTTATATAACTGGATTTTCTAAGTACCGCTTCAAACTATTTTTCTTTAACTGCCGGATAGAAAATAACCTATTCCTTTATCATTGTAAGGAGCATCTTGAATTTTTTTGTGGCGCGCAATGCGTGAGGCTTTCGCGCAGGCATCATTATTGACTCGTCTTTTTTCAGCACAAACGGGTTTCCAGATATTGTTACTTTTGCTTCCCCTTCAAGCACCTGCACCAGCGTGTCGAATGGCGCCGTGTGTTCGCTTAATCCCTGCCCTACATCAAATGCAAAAAGAGTTATTGTGCCTGTTTTTTTCTTTATTATTTCCTTGCTTACGACAGAATTTTTCTGGTATTCAATCATGTCTTTGAGCTGGGAAACTTCCGGTGGAGGATTTGTCATCATATCTATTACAGCTTATTATATTAATAACAAAATTTTGGGTGTAATAAAGCTTTATAAACTTTTTTTACAGCTATTGTAAAGGTTTACATGAACTACAAGATTTTACCGTTGGCATTTTTGGCTGCTGTCATTCTAGTGGCGGGCTGCACTGCCACTTCCAATACAGCGAATGACCAGAACACAATTTCAGAAAATCAAAATACTGTCAATGTAAAAGAATTCTATACTGACTCATTTTATACAGTTGAAAACGGAACAACCTACCCCCAGTATTCTCTGAAAGAAATAACTGTAAACGAGGGCGACAAGGTTGTTATCTATGTGAACGTCACAAAAGGCACGCACGATTTTAACATAGACGAATTTGGCGTGAGTGCGGCAACGCCAACAGGCCAGGTTACAAAAATAGAATTTACTGCTGACAAGTCAGGGGAATTTATTTACTATTGCAGCATGCCAGACCACAGGGCAAAAGGCCACTGGGGAACTTTGAAGGTACTGTAGAATAACTTAAATAATTTTTCTACAATTTCTAATGATGTTTGGCCTTGAACTGAAAAGAATTGGCTATGCTGTAACGCGATCTGACGGAAGCGTCACAGAATATGCTATGGAAGGCGTTATGCACGCAGTAGATTCCTTATTCGCTTCTGGAAATGAAATCCCCTCAGATTACCCACAACTAAAGTTGTGGGTTTCTTGTGGATGTCTTTCTGAATTCTTACCCTCATCCGCTGGCTAAAGCCGAGCGGTTTTCGGAAGAATTCAAAAATAAGCAAATAATGGAAGGGCGCGGCATGTGTGCTGTAGCTGTAGAACGCACAGGCGAAAGACGCAGAATAGCAGACATGGAAGGTTACGAATTCAAAGCAGAAATTTTCGAACCCACAGGCGTACGCAATATAAATTTGATTACAGTGCCGCGAAGAGAATCTGATTTTTACACTGTTAGGCATATAGAATTTTTATAAAATTAAATAATACTACTAAGCATAAAGCTTTTTTACGCCTGCTTTGTCGCCTGCATTAAGCGAGCGTTTCTTTGTCTCGCCGTAAGCTGCGGAATAATACATTGTTTCCTGTGTGCATGCACTTCCAGGATGGCCCATGCCGAAAGCGTGGCCTAGTTCATGTGTTGCTATATTTTCAAAATCCATTTTGCCTGCTGCACCTGTGCTGCTCCATGAAAAATCAACATCGTCGTAAACCTGGTCCCATTCAATTATTTTCCTGTTGTATGTCGGGCCTGAAAATATTCCCCATACTATTGTCACTGCTATTGCGTTTGCATCAGTTACGTCGGCAAAATAAACTTCGTTTTTTCCGTCCGGCGATACAGAATCAGCAACAAGCTGCTGGCTGGTCAAAGAGCCTGTGCCAAAAGCATCCTTGCCGGCTGCTGTTTCCCATTTTTGTATGTCAGCTGCCATATTGCTCAATATAAAACTGCTTGCAAGCCCTTCTGAATTTGCAGGGTTGACTATCCAGTTTTCCTTTATCTTCCACTTAGCGCCTGTTGCAAAGAAAGAATAGCATGTTGACGCGGCCGTTGTGCCGCTTGTATGCAAATACGAATTTCTTTTATTGACAAAAGCGTAGCCTTGTATTTTTTCACCCTTCACTTCAACCTCTCCCAAATCAAAAACATGGTCGTCAATCTGCTTCAGGTACTTAAGGCCGAACTTCTTAGGCTTGTCTGCGTTGTCATTGTCGTAATCAAAAGCGCGCTCGTAAGCAAAAGCTACGGCCGACACCGACAATATCATAGCAACCAAAAGAATAAAGTATTTTTGCATTATATATTGATATTTTGCTACGCTTATAAAGGTAATGTAAAATAAAAATTTGGAAAATTTTTATGGATACTGTTCTTCAAGCAATTCTTAAATTCCAGAAATATTTTACTCTGGTGGAAATATATTGAAACTTAACATGTTTTTGTAATTTCCTGATTACTTGACGTGTACGGCTCTGTTGGTTGTGAACTCAAGACAGCTTTTTTTGCGTCAGCGTCTGGGGTTGAATATTTGTAATATTTGTTTGGCGTGCATACATAAATTAGGTAGTCGCCGTTTCTTCTGATCTGGGAGCCGTCAGGCGCTGTGAGCAAATATTTAGTTATTGAATCAGCACAAGTATATGAAACGAGAGAAGTGCTGCTGCCCCAGTATCCGTAGCCTTTCAGACCCTGACCTTGGTCAATGGCTATCCATGTTTTGTCCTTGTATTTGCTTCCTACTACATTTGTGCGGTAGATTACATCATGATTGCAGACAGAACATACATTATTCTCATCTGTTAGGCTGTCGCAGTCATTGTCAACACTGTCGCACGTTTCTGCAACAGGCTCTATATTGCCAGAGCATGCACCCCATGTTCCTTCAGAGCATGTCTGGGTTCCAAATTCACACACTCCAACATCTGTAGAACCACACTGCTGAACAAGTTGCTCGTCTGTTGTGCCGTCGCAATCATTGTCTAGATTATCGCATACTTCTGTTTGTGGTTGGCCAGATGTGCATGCTTGTGTTTGACCGTTTATACATGCATTGACGGTGTTTTGGCATGTCCCTGTTCCACAGGACAGCATGCCTAAGCCTTCATCTGTCTGGCCATTACAATTATCATCCATGTTGTTGCACGATTCTGCTGCGCCTGGATTAATATTCATATTATTGTCATCACAATCAATGTCAGACAAATAACCGTCTTTATCTTTGTCATTGTCTGCGCTGCAACTGCCATAAATTTCCTGATTGCTTGATGTGTATGGCTCTGTTGGGCTGCTGCTCAAAACTGCATTTTTAGCGTCAGCGTCTGATGCTGTATATATAAAATATTTAGTCGGAGTGCATACATAAAATAGTGTATTGCCATATTTTCTTATCTTAGAGCCGTCGGGAGCTGTGAGCAAATATTGTGTTACTGAATCTGAGCAAGTACTTGAAACGAGAGAAGTGCTGCTTTTCCAGTATCCATAGCCTTTCAGACCTTGACCCTGGTCAATGGCAATCCATGTTTTGTCCTTGTATTTGCTTCCTACTACATTAGTACGATATATTATCTTCTTACACACAAGGCATATGTTATTTTCATCTATCGCGCCATCACAATCATTATCTGTATT
>DATDTP010000066.1:0-10495 GCA_035290775.1 archaeon
TGCCTGAAAATTTGCAGGCAAAGTTAACTGACATAAACAATACCTTGGTTGAGCATGACAAAAAAGTCTTCAAGGTGTGGACACCCGAGACGCTTAAAACAAAGCTTCAGGGAGTGGCTTTGCAGAATTATTCTGCACCGCAGGGATTTGAGTTTGGAGGCGAGCAGGTTTACAAATCCAACTCCTCTCTTTCAGACTATTTTGGAAAGAAAGGCATTTACAAGAAGTAATTATTTTTTTCAGATTAAACAAGCCAAAAGAAATTCCAAAATGGAAATTATTTCCAAACATACATGCCTTAAATAAATTGTTGTTATTAAAACATAATGGTTTTGTGCTATACAATGTCTGGAACAGGGCGCATGCAGGCTTTACGTGATATATATAGAGATATGGAAAAAATTTGTTATAGCGTCTCGTTTGGTTCTGAAATTATTTTGCCAAGACAATGCGCTGGCAGACTTGCAAGTGGTGGAGATAGGCACATAGTAACATATAAAAAAGGCGCAGTAATAATGCCAACGGATATCGTTACTCTATTCAGCGATGGCAGTTATTTCGGAGATGCACGTGTTAGCCACGTATTTGTAAAACCATACCATGAGCTAACTGATTTTGATGCTGTTGCAGCAGGATTTTCTTCATTGACAGAGCTTAATGATGAAATGGAAAAAATGCACGGTCTTATAGGCTCTCATGAGCTTGTTGCACTGCAAAAAATATCTCAACTAAAACCAGCGCAAGAACTACAATCAGCTTAATGTCTTTAGAGAATAAAATCCTACGGTTTTTCAGAAAACGGCAATCTTAGAAGCTCTTTGTCAAATGTCAAAAGTTTTGTCCCTAAATCTTGGGCGAGCGCTGCATAAAACGCATCATATACGCTTAAGTTGTGTTTTACTGATATTTCCGCTGCTATTTTAATCATTGTTTCGGTAGGTTTCACAAGAATTATCTGGAGATCAAGCAGATCTTTTCCAGCTTTTATAATATTTTCCGCCGCGAATTGCCTGTATCTAAGGGCATTTAGCACCTCATAAATTATTATATCTGGAGCGTGAAGGACAATCTCATTGGTAAAATGTTGTTCGCGAATTCTTACAGCTTCATTGCTATTGGTTTCAGAAATAAACCATTTGAATGCTACACTTGCGTCTATAACTTTCGCTTGTCCCGCCATTCTCTCACTATATCTTCACCCTGTTTGCCATAGGTGTTTTTATGTTTTTTGCGCAGCATGTCCATATCTTCACAAGCTTTTTTTGCTCTTTCCTTATCTATAACAGATTTTTGCATTTCTTCCAGTTTTTTTTCTAGATTTTTCCTAATAACAGCTGACCAGTTTATTTCATCATGCATTTCCATCAACTTCTTTGTTTTCTCATCAACTTTCAGGCTTACTATTGGCATATTAATAATATTAAAAGTAATACTTTAAATACTTGACCTTGTGTGATAGAAATTCGTACATTTTTACATTTGCGAGAGGTAGCTGTAAATTAAACTTTTTCATCAAGTAAAATATTATTCTAATAAAATCATTCAGCGATAAAGACCAAGCTACCAATAAGAATAAAATGGATGTTAATTACTCCTTCAGAATATCTCAGAAGTCTTCAAAAACTTATTTCTTCTTCGTTGCCTGTTCGCCGATGTATGTGTATGCGCTATATACGGCAGAAACTGCTTCGCCCACGCCTGTTATTGCCTGCTTGAATTTTGTATCTACGACGTCGCCTGCTGCGTAGACGCCGGGCATGTTTGTGCATGACGAACGGTCAATTATTATTTCTCCTTTTTCATCCGTCTTAACGCCAATCTTTGCTGCAAGCTCTGATAACGGTATATGGCCAATTGCAACGAACAACGAATCAAGCTGGAATTCATTTTTGCCTTTGTAAGGCTTGTCTAGAATAACGGATTTTAAAAACTTGTCGCCTTTTATTTCCTTTACGTTTGTATTGTTTATGATTTCTATCTTGCCTTCTTTTATTTTTTGATTTATCCTGTCCATGTTTACAGGCTCCGGTCTTATCTGCTCGCGCCTGTAAATTATGTAGACTTTCTTTCCATATTGAGTAAGCACCAGGGCATCCTTTGCAGCAGAGTCTGATCCGCCAACTATTCCAATAGTTTTGTTCTTGTAAAACGCCCCGTCGCACAATGCACAGTAGTGAACGCCTTTGTTTGCGTATTGTTCCTCGCCCGGCACGCCAAGCTTTCTCCACTTTGTCCCTGTGGCGAAGAGCACTGTCTTTGCATTTACTGTAGAGCCTTCTGCGGTGATCTTGAACAAAGAATCAAGTTTTTTTATGTCTGTAACTTTTTCTTCTTTCATTTCCACTTCATATTCCATTGCATGGTCTCGAAGCTTATCAGCAAGCTCCTGGCCTGTGAGTTTCTTAAAACCTGGATAATTTTCTACAGTGTCTGTTGTAATTATCACGCCGCCCATCTTGTCGCCGAAGAGAATCGTCTTCATTTTGAATCGGCCTGCGTACATTGCTGCTGCATAGCCCACTACCCCGCCGCCTATTATTGCTATGTCATAGGCTTGCGTAGACTCTCTAGCAGAAGCTTTTGTTTTTATTTTGTTATTTGGCTTATTGTTTTTTGCCATAAAAATCACTCTATTACTATAATGCAATCTTATTTATTAAAGGCGAATATATAACTTATGGACTTTTCATTTACAAGGGAGCAAAGGGATGTTCTAGACAGGGCAGAGGAGATGTGCTCGGCCCTGCGGGCAAAGGAAGAACAGGCATGGCACAGCGGCGAGATAAATGTTGACGTGCAGCGTGCCGTACGCAAGGCAAGGCTGCATAATTTTACATTATCGTCGAAATATGGCGGCGAGGGCGAAAGTTTTGCCTTATATGGCGCTATCCTTGAGCGAATAGGAAAAGAGGGGCTTTCGCCACATAATTTTTTGCTGGCTCATGACTCTGCTGCACTTGCGCTGCAAAATCATGGCACAGAAGTGCAGTGTTTCGAGCATGCGAAGGGAGTATTTGCGTCGTCGATTGGTGAACACAATATCAGATATGAAAAGTCGTACGGCGGTTTTCTACTTAACGGTTTTGGGACAATGGGAAATGCCATAGCCTCAGATACGCTAAAGGTATTTGCTGACGGAGAAAACGGCAGGACTGCTTTTATAATGAAAAAGGATGAAAATTGCAATGCTGAGCGGATGAGCAACCATGGCATGAGAAGCGCAGATTTTGGAAAAATTATACTCAAAGACTGCAGGGTTGATAAAGACGCTGTAATTGGCGAGGTAGGCCTTGGGTGGAAGGCTGAAGATTCTCACAAACAGTTTGCAAGGCTGATGAGCGCTGCAGGCTATTGCGGCGTTGGCATGGACTGTGCTAGCGAAAATAAAATGAAGAGCGCTCCTGTTGAGGCCGCTTCTTTGCTTACGCAACGAGCTTTCTGGCTATGCGAAAAGGCAAAGGAAAATAAAAACCTACATCAGCAGGCCGTTGAGAATGCTCTGCTTGCAAAGAAGTTTGCGTACAAGGCTGCTGTTGGCGCTGCTGTGCGCGCTTCGAAGAAGTCGGAAAGGGCCCAGCGCCATTTGCTTGACCTTGTTGTCGGCAATTATAAAATTTAAATAGATTGATGAAATATAATTTTAATGCATGCTTCAACGCCTGTAAAGGATGAGATGAAAGGCACTTATTCTGCTGCTGTTTTGAAGAGAGATAACTTTTACAGCATATTGAGGTCTGAATCGTGTGCAGTTTTTGGCAAAGATTTTGATTTTGAATTAGCTCGATGCGAAGAAAAAGGTTCTGATGTACTAGCTGTATACAGGGGCATAAGTTTTCAAGCCGTGGATCGCGTGGCTCATTTTGTTTCTCGTTCAAATCCTTCGTGTCATGGAGACGGTTTTATAGAAGACGGGCCTACACAATGTACTCTCTATCCGCAGTCATACTGGGATAATCTTTTTAGTTAAAAAATAATAAAAAAATAAGAATTCTTAGGCGTCATTTTATTGTTCAAAGTGTTCTCTTAGTTTTTCGTTCAACTCTTCGTCTTTTTCTTGCAGATCTCGGTTTGTTTTCATTTTTGCCTTGGAAGCGTTGACCAAAAGCTTTGCTATTTCCTCAAGCTTTGTTCCTTCCTGTTGTTCTATCTGTTCCTTTATTTTGTCGAACAAGACTTCTTTGTGCGCAAGCATTGTCATGTACATGAGCCTGCTTTGCATCATGTCGTAGAAGTCATATTCTGTTTCACATGTTGTTCCGCACTGGTATGTCATAGAAACCAACCTCCGTTTATTATGTCGATTGTATTGTGTATAGGACATCCTATAGATGTGCGTACAAGTATTTAAATACATAGGATGTCCTATATGTGTAATGGGCGACAAAAATTGCAAGTGCGACCTCAGGGGACTGCTTTCTTTTTCAATATTGTGGATGTTATCAAAGAAAGAGATGCACGGCGATGAGCTTGCAGAGGAGATAGGCAAAAAGCGCGGCGAAAAGCCAAAGGCAGGCACAATATATCCGGCGCTGAAGTGCCTGAAGGACAATGGCCTGATAAAGGGCGAGAAGCACGGCAAAACTATTGTTTATTCGCTGACTGACGAAGGCAAGAGGACTTCGAAATACGCAGTCGATTATTTCAAGCGAGCTTTTGGTGATGTTTTTGAGGATAAAAAAAGCTAGACTATTTTATAATGCAGCTGGATGATTCCTTTTGGAAGTTTTTTTGTTTTTACAAGCTTCAGCTTTGATTCAAAATCATCGTCCTTGAACAATGTTATGCCTTTGCCAAGAGCAAATGGCTCTATGTTCAGGATTATTTCATCTATCAAGTTTTCCTTGATAAATGAGCTGTTTAATGAAGAGCCGCCTGACAGAAGCACTGATTTGAAGCCAAATGATGATGCTTTTTTAATTGCGTCTTGTGGCGATTGCGCAAGAATGCAATTGCTGTTAATGTCTGTTTTTCCTGATGTCACAACAAAAATTTTGGCTTTTTTTAGGCTGTTGATGTATTTTAGATCCCACTTTTTAACAGATTCGTATGTTTTTCTTCCCCATACGACGCACTTATATTTTTTAACAAACTGCAGGAAAGTTTTCCAGTTTTCATGAGACAAAAAGTCTTCGCTGCCATTTTCTCTTGCAATCATACCATTGGCTGACATTGCCATCAAAAGAATAACTTTCATAATGATAATAATGAATAATATTATATTTATAGTGAGCCAAAAAATTTCAATGCAATGTACTTGGTTTTTTGTCAAACCGGCTTAAATGGCTCTGTTGAAACATTATGAAAAAACATAGCCGTAGACGTATACACTTATCAGTGTATGCGTCAGCTAGCAGTATGCCTACAGGCAATACTGCTCACGGCTATGTTTTTATTGAGCATTGCAACAGAGCCACTTAAATTCTTTTTTGACAACGCTTCTTTATGGAAGAGCGCGTATTTTACATCGATCTTGATGTTGTTGAACTTTTCGGCTTTGCAAAGGAAGTCAGTGATCTTTGTGTAGAGTCAATGATGAGGGGCATAGGATACGGAGATGATTTTGATGCAGTTGTTGTTGAACCTGTAGGGCCTTTGTCTTACAAAATATCTCATATTCAGCTTCAATACAGAGGTGAAAAATGGCTGGATGGCGGCAATATTCGTGCTGTATCACATTACATTGCAGGCAAAAAATTGAAAGTCAGGCTCCCTACGCCAAAAGATTCTGTTAGAAAAGATGCTCAAATCCAATCAAATATAAGCATAAGGGACATGATAGTCAAAAACGATAAGCCTTATAGAGGAAAAAATTGGGACTTAATGCTTAGCGGTGCAGATCCAGAATACGATATAAGAAAAAGATTCTATGAAAATTATCGCTAAACTTCAACCAGAATGTCATTGCCTTCTATTTTTACTGCGAAGCACATTTGCTTCAGGCCCGGCGGCATTACAGAAGAGCCTGTTTCCACATTAAATCTCCAGCCGTGGAGCGGGCATGCAACCACGCAGCCATCAAGCATGCCTTCGCCCAGAGGGCCGCCGCGATGCGGGCATATGTTGTCTATAGCATGAAAATTGCCGTCTATGTTGAAGAGCGCTATTTCACGGCCTGATGCGTCCAGCACTTTTCCTTCGCCAGGCTTTATCTCGTTTACTGCAGCCACTCTTACAAAAGGCATTCATGTAATATGATTTAGATGCTTTAATGCTTTGTTTGGTTATTGTGTAGCATGACAGCGCCTATCAGCGAGACAGAAGCAGAGAAGAGGTTAGCAGACATAAACAAACATGCAACAAAAGGACTATGGAAACTGCATTCTGGAAAATTGGTCAAAAAATATGAATTCAAGGACTTCAACGAATCCATGAAATTTGTCAACGCTGTTGCAGAACTTGCAGAAAAAGAAGGGCACCATCCTTTTATCGCTATAAGCTACAATGAAGTTACACTAGAGCTTATCACCCATGATATTGGCGGGCTAAGCGACAAAGACTTTATTCTTGCGGAAAAAATTGACAGAACATTGTAATTTATCCTTTCACTGCTTACTTAATGCATGGATGACACAACAACTGTAGATTTCAACCAGATGGTTGACAATTATCTGCACAGGGAGCTGAGGCCGAAGACAGAGGGCGTTTACTACCCTTCGGAAATAGGCTCGTGCATCAGGAAGATATGGTATTCATACAAGTTTCCAAAACCCATGGACCCGCAGCTCAGGAAGATATTTGAAATGGGCAACATGGTCCACGAGTTTGTTGTCAAGGTGCTCCAAAGCGAAAAGAACTCGCATATTGAGCTTGTTTCATCAGAACTCCCGTTCAAGCACGAAATGGAGGGCTTTGTAATATCAGGCAGGATCGATAATGTAATCCTTGTGAAAGCAAACGGAAAGCAGATACTCATAGAAGTGAAGTCAGCCAAGGACATAGAATGGATAAACGAGCCGAAGCCTGAAAATGTCGTGCAATTGCAGCTCTACATGCATGTTATGGGCATACATGACGGCGCTTTGCTTTACGTGAACAAGAGCAACCTAGAGAGCAAGGTATTTCCCGTGAAATATACAGAAGAGGCTGCAAAAAATGCGCTTGGCAGGTTTACACTGCTTAATTTTCACCTCAAAGGCAACACTTTGCCCGACCCTGAGGCAAGGGCAGCTTTAAAAACCGCGTGGATGTGCAGGTATTGCGACTACAATAAAAAGTGCTACGAGGAAACGCCAAAGAGCGCGCAGTGGATGTAAGCAATGTTCTATAAGAGACAACAGATAAATTCAAGTAATAAATCAAATTTATATATTCAGAAAATGGATTGGAGTTATAATAGTAATTTTAATTGCATTGTTAATTCTTGGAACTGATTTTGGATCAAACCTTATCGGCAGATCCATAATGTTAATTACACTTCTAGTATAAGATATGGTTCTTTGCGCAGCTTTTACTATATCGTGCTGCGCAACTGATTAACCTACATTTAAATAAGTTTCTGATACATAATTGTAATGAACAACAAAAGCATTGCAGCAGTGGCAATAATATCTATTGCACTAGCTACTTCAGTAGGATTTGCAATGGGTTCCACAGACAGCGATTTTAGCTTTGTAGACGAAACACCTCCTGTAAACGAATTTCGTTGGTGTCCGGCTTCATGGTATAATGGCGCTTGCTTTTTAACGTCAAGCGGTTGCTGGACATGCTATTCGTGCTGCGGACCACTTTGTAGCCAGCCATACGTAATTTGCTAGGCGTGAATTGTATGAGAGCAATAAAGGTAGCAAAAAGAGCTTTAGCAGTAACAGCTATAGGAATACCAGTTTTTTTTGCTGGAGTTGCTGCTTATAATGATTTAACATACAAACCTGCGACCAAAAGACTGGTTGAAGACAGGCCTGCTTCTTATTATGTAGCAAATTTTGATCCAAGCAGCAATAGTATGGTTGCTGTTGCACAGCAGAGAGCTGTTGGCGAGTATATGGCAAAACACAAGGAAATACCAATTGTGCGCGTTGAAGACGGCGACCGAGTACGTACATATGTGCCGGAAAACGAGCCTCATCTTCTTTCATTCAGGGATTTATTAAGATGGCCTTACTAATAGTAAAGAACATTAATTTTGGAATATTATTTAATGTTCTTTCCATATAGTAGATTGTTGCTAAAAGTTCCATTATTATTACAATCTACTATAAGCCGGCAAAAAACAGCTTTTATAACTTATTTTAATGGCGTTTACCCATATACTAATATGAAAAAAATAAAAAAGCCTTTAAGTGATATAATATTGGGGCTGGAAGCTGAAAAGCTGGTCGGAGCTACGGACAGACGTACCAAAGGTACGTCGCTTCTTGCGCCTAAAGCTGTTTATGCGAAAGACCTAGCTTCTGCGATAAAATTCCAAAAATCCCTGAAAAAACCTGTTGTAGTAAAAATAATATCACAGGGCGCTATCCACAAGAGCGATATCGGCGGCGTGGCTGTTGCAAGGGATGAAAAGGATATTGCTTCACAATTTGACCAGATACAAAACACTATAAAAAAGAAAAAACTCAAGGACGCCAAAATCATGATACAAGAGTTTGTTTCAGGGCACGAGACTATACTAGGCATTAAGAAGGACCCTACGTTTGGCCATGTTATTATGTTTGGAATTGGCGGAAAGTATGTTGAAATAATCAAGGACGTTTCATTTATGGCATGCCCATTGTCTGAAAAAGATGCAGAAGACATGATGGAGCAGCTGAAATTCAAGCCTTTGCTTGAAGGCGTAAGAGGCAATCCGGCTGCAAACAAAAAAGCAATCGCAAAGGTTCTTGTGCATGTATCGCATCTTGCAATAAAGAAAAACGTGCAGGAACTTGACATCAATCCATTGATAGTCGACAGCAAGGACGCTTATGCCGTTGACGTGAGGGTGGTTATATGAAGGAAAAATTAACTGCAAAAAAACACAAAAACACAAAAAAATTTTACAAAAAACAAAATCCTAAAAAGATAGATGCGTCGGCCACTGGAGAGACTGCAAAAGAGCACGAGAAACACCTTCATGAAGACCCATTGCAGCGTTTGTTCAGTGCAAAGAGCATTGCAATAATAGGCGCCTCGCGTTCGCCTGACAAGGTTGGCCACGTTATCCTGAAAAACCTGATAGATGGCGGGTTTCGCGGATTTTTATACCCTGTAAACCCAAACTCACAGGAAATTTTGGGTATCAAATCTTATAGAAATGTGTTAGCTATAGAAGACCCTATTGATCTGGCTGTAATAGCTGTACAGCCTGACATTGCTATCAAGGCAGCAGAAGAATGCGGCAAAAAAGGCATTAAAAATCTTATAATTGTTACTGCCGGCTTCAAGGAAGAAGGCTTTTTTGAAAAGGATAAGAAATTGCATGATGTTTTGGAAAAATACGGCATAAAGGCGATTGGACCGAATTGTTTGGGGGTCTATGATGCTTATACAAAACTGGACACCCTATTTTTACCAAGATACAGGCTTCAAAGACCAAAGGAAGGCGGAATTTCATTCATATCCCAGAGCGGCGCCATAGGCTCTGCTATCCTTGACTATGCGACAGAGAAAGGCTATAATTTCTCAAAGTTTGTAAGTTATGGAAATGCTATGAATATTGATGAAACAGACTTGCTTGAATATCTTGGAAAAGACGAGCAGACAAAAGTAATTTGCATGTATGTTGAAGGATTGAACAATGGAAGAAGGTTCATAGATGTTGCAAGAGAGGTCGCAAAGAAAAAACCGATAATTGTCCTGAAAGGCGGGAAAACTTATCAGGGAGCTAAGGCTGCTGTTTCGCACACCGGCGCTTTGGCAGGCGAAGCTGTTTTGTACAGCAGCATATTCAGGCAGCTAAACATCATAGAGGCAGATACACTGGAAGAAGTTTTTGAGTATGCCAAAATGTTTGAAAAACTTGGCGCCCATAAGGTGTGCAAGGGCAATAACATCCAGATAATAACAAACGGCGGCGGTTACGGGATAATAGCAACAGATGCCGCTGTCAGCCAAGGGCTTCATTTATCAGAGCTTTCTGCTGAGTCAAAGAAGATTATCAGAAAAATGGACCTGAAGACAGAAAATCCGTTGGATCTTTTGGGCGATGCAAACAACGAAGGCTATATAAAAGCCCTTGAAATTGCAAACAAAGACAAGAGCGTAGACATGATTGCAGTGATAATACTTTACCAGACGCCGTTGGTCACGACAGACATGGTTAACATACTTACAGAGTTTAATGCCAGCACATCCAAGCCTATGACTGTTATATCTACAGGCGGAGAGTTCACAGAGCTTCTAAGCAAGAGGCTGGAAGAGCAGGGCGTTGCTGTGTACAGCTTTCCGCTTAACGCAGTAAAGGCCATGGCAAAGATGATGCAGTATTACAAGAGAAGAGATAAAATTTAATTTTCAGCCTTTGTTGAAATCATATGGTAAAATATCAGCGGGAGAGGCATTGCCAGAATGCAATGCC
>DATDTP010000067.1:0-8908 GCA_035290775.1 archaeon
TGTCCAAGGCGTGCTTAACACATCTTTTGTAAGCAGCATGCTGCCTGTTATGTCAATCATATTTTGTGCTACGAATATCAATGCCATTGCGCCGCAAAGCATGATTGCTGCATATCTGAACGCCATAAAAGAAGATATATGGCAAATGTATTTATTTGCCCCTTTCTGCCAGTTTCATGAAAATCGGTGTCGTGACAGCTGTCAGGACTATTGCAAGTATTATGGAAGAGTATATGGAGCCTGCAATTAACCCCGAGAGGAACACTATTTGGGCAAAGGCAATGTTTTCATTTCCTCTTGGTATCAGCGAAAGCCCTATGAATGTGGATTCTTTTCGGCTGTAGCCAAAAAACATGCTTGATATAGAACATCCAATAAATTTTCCGGCAACGGCGGCAAAAAATATTGCGACTACAACAAAAAAGTTGAGTCCCTGCAGCACAATTAAGGTGCCTATTGCAGCGTACGACAAAGGCACTGCAAAGCCGTCTGCAAGGGTTGTAACTTTCGGGACTATGATATCATTTGTAAACCTGTTGCCTGAAATTGCAGCGCCTGCAAGAAAAGCCCCTGTAGCCATGCTAAGCC
Source organism: archaeon (assembly GCA_035290775.1). Classification (GTDB taxonomy): domain Archaea; phylum Aenigmatarchaeota; class Aenigmatarchaeia; order GW2011-AR5; family GW2011-AR5; genus JACQNW01. The sequence goes on from DATDTP010000067.1 coordinate 589, forward strand.
CGAAGTTGTTTGTCATGACAGAAAGGATAAATGCTATTCCAAGCGGTATTGCAAGCAGGATGTTTTCATCCCTAAAACGCCCTGCAATTTTCAGTATTTTATCAACAATTTTTGAGCCTGCGGTAAAAACAAAAAAGTAAAAGCCTATTGCTAGAAGGACAAGCTTGAACATGTCATTCACCTGTATTGAAAAATTAAATATATCAGTTGCATGTATTGAAAAATTTTTGCTTATGTATGTAAAAAGCGCAACAAAAAATATGCCAACTATGTCGTCTGCAATTGTCGCAGTCAATATGAAACTTCCCACCTTTGACTTTGTTTTTCCAAGCTTGCTGAGCAGCGAGAAAAGCGCTGCGTTGCTTGTAGACACAAGTATTGTTCCTATCGCAAAGGCTATCATCCAGTCATTAAAGTATATGATTCCTACAAGATAGCCAAGCGCAAATGAAAGGACTCCGCCGCCAATTGCAACTGCGCTTGCGCCGTATGTGTTTAATTTTATGTCCTCGTAATGAACTTCTGTCCCTGCTATGAACAGCAGAATAGCAAGGCCAAATGTTATGAAGCCTACAAGAAAATTGCCTGGTATCACAAGGCCCAATATTGGGCCTATAATTATGCCGGCAATTATTTCGCCTGTCAATGACGGTATGCCCTTCATCTGGCACAGGTGCCCCAGGATTTTTGCGCCCAGAAGAAGCATGCCCATTGAAAAAAGTATCGACTCTATCATCAGATTATTATGCACTGCAAAAAGATAAAGATATTACGCTTTGTTGAAATCTTCGATAAAAACATCAGCGAAGACGTATACGCATGTTGCGTATGCGTCAAGTAGAGGCATTGTAGTACAAAACGACGCCTTTGGCGTCAGTCTGTTTCAATGCCTCTCCCGCTGATGTTTTACATAGGATTTCAACAAAGCTAGATATTAATTTTCATCATGTGTAATAAGACAATGGCATGGGACGCAAACAAAATAGGGATGGCAATTGAAAACGATTACAGATGGGATCACATTGGCTGGAACGGTTCTTCATACTCATTATTTACTGGCAGTATAGATGACCTCCACGATCTTAGAACGCCAAGCGTTGACGAGTACCTTAAAGCAGACAGCTCAGTAATCCCGATGCCTGATGACTTGAGGGAAAGAATAGGGCAGTTAAATGAACTTTCAGCCAAAACACAGAGCGCAGCAAGGCGTGGCGATTTACAAGAAGTAAGGACGTGTTATCAGAAGTTTGGCAAGTTAAAGCAAGATGTTCCGTACGATTGCGAAGCTGTTCTTAGTGAATGGAGAAATGCCGGGTATGTAAAATAATTATTTATAGATGAAGCGCAATAATAATGAATCCAAATAATATATTGACTGGAAGGTTTTCAAAGGCCTTTCTTTCAAGAATATAGTAATATGGTCTGAAAGACCTCCAAATTTTTGGGGTTGATACAGACCTTAAATAATAATTTTGACTGGAAGGTTTTCAAGATCCAAGCGATATGACGCCTTTGGCGTCTGTTCGTTTCTTTGGGGTCCTGCAGAGAACTTCGTTCTCTGAGGTGTCTCAGAAAGCTTTGCTTTCTGCAGATGAAAAGACCTTTCTTCATAATAATATAAAAAGGTACGCAGTACCCAAAGTTGTTTTGGGTTTGCAAAGGCCTTTTACAAAAGGAGTTTGCTATGGTTAAACACGACGGCTTTGGTCCTGAGAAAATTGTAGAAGTGTATCACCCAAAGACAAGAATGCACGGAATTCTAGTCATCGACAACACAGCGCTCGGTCCTGGAAAGGGTGGTATACGCATGACGCCTACTGTTGACGTGAATGAAGTTGCAGCGCTTGCAAGGGCAATGACGTGGAAAAACGCCTTGGCTGACCTGCCTTTTGGCGGCGCAAAGAGCGGAATCATTGCAGACTCAAAAAAGCTCTCGCCTTTACAGAAGAAAGATATTGTAGCGGCATTTGCCCGCGCATTGAAGAACCTTATCCCGTCTGAGTATGTTGCAGGCCCTGACATGTACATTGCAGAAGCAGAAATGAAGCTCATATCAGATACGCTTGGAACAAGAAAGGCATGCACGGGAAAGCCCGCAGATATGGGCGGTATACCGCATGAGCTTGGAAGCACTGGCTTTGGAGTTGTAAAATCAGCGCTTGTTGCAGCAGAACATATCGGCCTTGGTATTGAAGGCGCAACAGTGGCCATAGAAGGCTTTGGGAATGTTGGCACATTTGCCGCAAAATTCCTGGAAGAAGACGGCGCAAGAGTAATAGCGGTTTCAGACTCGCAGGGCGTCATATACAACAAAGACGGGCTAAAGTACGATGGGCTCATGAGCACAAAGGAAAAAACTGGTTCCATTATTAATTACAAGCCTGGAAATGTCTTGCAAAACCATGAAATAATCAAGACAGACGCAGACATATTCATAACAGCTGCAATACCAGACCTGATAAAGTACAGCGACATAAATTACATAAAATCAAAGCTTATTGTTGAGGGTTCGAACATACCAATGAGCGACGAGACAGAAATGGCCTTGCACAAAAAAGGCATTATGATAGTGCCAGATTTTGTTGCAAATGCAGGCGGCGTTATTTCTTCATATGTCGAATACACGGGCGGAACGCCTGACCAAATGTGGAAAATGGTAGAGGAAAAAATAAAGAGGAACACAAAAGTTGTATTGGAGCACACAAACGAGCAGACATACCCGCGGGCTGCTGCAATGAAAATCGCCAAAAAGCGCGTGCTTGAGAAATGCGACTGGTGCACAGGCGATTAGTATTATGTCAAATTAATTTTGTGACATCTCTGTTGAAAAAAAGTGTTCAAACAGTTCTGATTATAGAGGACTTTGAATAACATGTGTTTTGTTCAAAGTCCTTATAGCGAACCTTATAGCGAACTTTGACAAATGCTGGTAAATCAAAGTTCTCTATAACGAAAAAACGCCTTCAACTTGGCTACAATAAATATATGTAGCAAAACTATCTTGTCGGGCTACTAGGCTGCTGCCTGCCTATGAATTTGTCTTACAATGTAATGCCTTTCAAGTTCTGCTCTTAATTCATCTGTCATGTTAACAAAAACAGTCATCGATTCTGATTTGCCAGGTTTTGTGGCACCGTACGTGGCACCATACGCCCATTCTCTTATATCATGCCTGTGCACAGCTTCTCCAAAAGGTGATGTTATATCTTTGAAGGGTCGCATATTTTCTGCAAGCTTTCTTTCTAAATGATATAGTTGCATAATAAACTTGTATATGAAGAATATTGTATATGAAGAATATTTAAGCCAGCTTGTAAACGCGCAAAATATATTTCTCTGTTGTTGTCCTGTCTGATGCATTATCAGCAGATAAAATATCGCCATTTTTCTTGCTGTATAACAAAAGATCGGCTCCAAATTTTTTGCGGCATTCGGCTTTCTTGCCATCATAGCAACGAAACTCAACTCCAACAGGTAATGATATTTCATCATCCAAAAAAACGTCAAAAGTTCCTTGAATCAAGCAGATGTCTTCATCAACAGTAGCACTGCGCCCAATGTCTCGTGCACGCTGTAGGAAACGCTCGATCAATTCTGCGTATGCGATAAGGGCGTTCTGGTCATTTACATCAGGTCTTACAAAGCCGTATTCTTTCTTAATAAGATGTGCAGCAGCTGTAAGAACAAATTTTTCCCTGGCAACACTTAAAAAATCATAATTAGCCATATATACCAAAAAATTGATGTCAAAAACATATTAAAAACTGCATTATGTCGCAGGCTTAGGTCAAAATTTTATTCAATTTCAAAAGTTTAAAAATTCCTTTACAAATTCAGAAATTTTAGGGTGATAATCAGTCATTCACCTAACTTTTCTAACCCTAAATATATACTTTTCAGGTTCAGAGTCTGCAGAAATTTTATAAATGCCTCGGCTATCTCTTCTATCCGACTCAAAATGGCTTACTCCAAGAGCGCCTTTAGATGTGTCATAATACTTGAATTCGACATAGTATACGGCTATTTGCCCTTTTTTGTTGTTTTGAAAATTGCCTGATATTGTGCAAAATGAAGAATCATCAGTACATTGTGCGCTGCTGTCAAGCTTTAGCAGGGCGCCAAGATCTTCGCCATTCGTTATATCCATTACTAGTTCTACATATAATTCCTTTGCCGCACTTATCAGCGCAGCTCCCCTGTCTGCCGTAGCAGAGACAGTCATAAAAATAGTTGAATAATATCCTTATAAACAGATGCATTGAAAACTACTGTCTTTAGATAGTAGATAAAACACAATGTATCTGTGAGCACATCATAAGCTAATCATCTTCCCAGTCAAAATCCCTTTTTGTGCCCTCATAATACCTGTCAAGCACGCTTATGATTTCTTCAGAAGGGCTCATGGGTTTCTTTGTGTAATGTGCAATGTGAGACCTTGCAGATTTCTTGATTTCTTTTAGGTCAAGCTGAACTTTCAGTTCCGCAGAAATATGTACAAGAAGCTCGGAAAAGAATTTTTCAGGCTCCTTGAGCCCTGAAATTTTCACCTTTATTCCGTCACTGTTTATCTCATGGAGCATTGCCTTTTTGTCAAACTTTTTCAGCGCCTCTTCAACAGCTTTCTTGTCCATCATAAGAAATAATAGGTGTCAGCTAAATTTAAAATGCATAAATAGCAATGGTGGCTGCTTAAACGTAAATCTTACCAGATAACATTATGCACAGATTAGTTTTCTGTTAATTTTTTAAATCGCGTGATTACTTGGGCGCAGTGCTGGTCTTCTACAAGCTTTCCATCAGCATAGTGCGAGCTCTCATGAGGAACTTTTTTATTTACCTTGTCTCTAGCACATGTCCCTAGTCTGACATTCACATGGTCGCCAAAGTTAAGCGGGTCATAGCCTCCTTCAAGGACGCCTAGATATTCAGCGCCGTCTGTAGTGAGAATTTTGTAGCCTTTGAAAGTTTTAGTATTTCCAGGGTCGCCATAGGAAAACCACTCATCATATGTAATTTTGCCAGTCACTTCTTTGTCATTCAAATGTCTTGCAACGTAAGGTACGCTTAAAGCAAGAGCAGCACCAGCTGTCAAGCCAATTAAAAAACCAGATGATCGCATCTGTATCCTATGTTAAAAGATTATTTAAAGTAGTGCTGTTTTTTTCTTACGACGCTCTGTATTCGACTATTCAGCCTTGTAGAATTCTAAACGAATAGTTTCTTCTGCATCTCCAAACAAAACATCCATCTTGAAAGGCTCTGGCGAAAGCCTGGTTTTTCCATATGCTTTAAGCCGTTCCATAGAATCAGCAGCAAAATCTTTGCCTTCGGATGTATCAACCTCGCCTCTTTGCCTTCTGTGTTCTCCAATAAGAGCATAGTGCTCTGCATAAGCAGATGCAGCTGATTCAGGAGTTGCTCTTCTAACAGCAAGGCTAGAAAAATGCGGGGAAAAGGCTTCCCATCTTTCTTTAGAGCTTTCTGCCCAGCCTTTTCCATCACTTTCATAAACAGCAATTTTTAGTACACTCATGTATGTCATTCCACTCTTCATAATATTGAAAAAGAATTTAAACTAATTTCACAAATAATATTACTTTCTTTCCCCAAGGGCTTTCTTTGCAGCACAAATTTCATAAGGCTGCGAAAGAAAGGGCTTAGCCCTTCACATTCCCTATAGGAACAAGCTTTACTACTTTCTTTGAGATGCCGGCGCTGTGAACTGCATTTATTACTTCGTCAATGTCTTTGTATGCAGCGCCTGCTTCTTCTGCTAATCCACTAAAAGAAACTGTTTTGACTAAAATACCTCTTTGTTCCATATCTTTCTGCAGCTTGTCTCCCCTGAACATGCCTTTTGCCTGTGTTCTTGACATTGTTCTGCCAGAACCGTGGCATGTAGATCCGAATGTCTGCTCTTCAGCGCCTTTTGTTCCTATTAATAAATATGATCCTGTTTCCATGGAACCGCCTATTATTATGGGCTGCCCCATTGCCCTGTATGCAGACGGCACTTCTTCCCTTCCCGGTCCAAAGGCTCTTGTTGCGCCTTTTCTATGGACTAGTACATCTTTTCTCTTTCCATCAACAGCGTGATTTTCTATTTTTGCAGTATTATGTGCAACGTCATAAACTTGTTTTATGCTGTTTGCCATGTCTGTTTTGAAAACGTTTGAAAATACCTCGCGTATCCTGTGCAATATTACCTGCCTGTTGCAGAATGACATATTTATGCCGCATTTCATTGCAGCAAAATAGTCCTGCCCTTCCTGAGACTGGAAAGGCGCGCACGCAAGCTCTTTGTCCAGGATTTTTATCTTGTACTTGCTTTCCATTACATCAAGGAACTTTTGCAGATAGTCTGTACCTATCTGGTGGCCAAAGCCGCGCGAGCCGCAGTGAAACATTATGACAATCTGGTCCTCAAAAATGCCCATTTTTTTTGCAGATTCTTCATCAAAGATATTTTCCTTCTTGACATGCTGTATTTCAAGGTAGTGGTTTCCGCTGCCCAATGTGCCAATCTGCGAAAGGCCGCGTTCAATTGACTTGCCGCTGCACTTGGAAGAATCAGCGCCTTTCATAAAGCCTTCTTCTTCAGTATGCGCCAAATCGTGCGGTGTTGCATAGCCTTGCTCAAGGCACCATTTGCCCCCGTTGTCAACAGCTTCCCTGAATTGAGTCTTGTTCAGTTTCACAAACCCGCTGCTTCCCACGCCAGCAGGCACTTTCTTGAAAAGCTGGTCGATAAGCTCTCGCATTTTTGGCTTGACATCTTTCAGTGTAAGGTTTGTTGTCAACAGCCTCATGCCGCAGTTAATATCAAAGCCAATCCCGCCTGGAGAAATTATACCTTCATGTAAGTCAAACGCAGCTACGCCGCCAATCGGGAATCCATATCCGCTGTGGCCGTCAGGCATGCAAAACGCATAATTTATTATGCCCGGCAGTGTTGCAACATTTGTGACCTGCTCTATGACATGGTCATCCATCTGCTTTATGATGCCCTCTGTACCATACAGCCTTGCAGGCACATGCATTCCTGGCTTATGCGTCTTCGGTATTTCCCAAATTGTGTCGCTGATTTTCTTGACAATTTTCATGTCCATAGGTATTTCACTCATAGGCAATTATTTAACTCTTAACAAGCCTGCAGACTGCTGTTCTCCTGCTGCCAGAATGCCTTTTTACAGGATCATTAAATGTGTCAATAATTTCAAAGCCAAGCTTTTCCATCAGCCGCGCAGAAGCCCCGTTCTCTTCATGCCTCATAGCATATACTCTCTTGATTCCATGTGAAGACATGTCATCAATAGCCATCTTTGCAAGGTCTGGGCCTATATTTATGTCCCCTATAATCATGGTGGGTTACTGCCTCTGCAAGATAGCCATGTTGAGCACCAGATGATTCATACTGCGGCCATAGGACGCCAACATTGTAAGAAACAAACGCAACTATTGAACCATCATCAGTAAGAAACGCCTGTGTTGTACCGTCAGCTATGCCGCGCAAATGCTTTCGTACTTCACTTTCAGGAAGATAGTTCCACTCATTCACTCCTTCTGTAAGCAGTAAATGAGTCATTTCGTCAATATTAGCAACCGTAGCTTTTCTGTATTCCATGGAAATCAGATGTAAGTTAATTATTTATAGCAAGCAAAAGCTTTTTACTGCCCGAATACATTGTATAACAATGGCAGTTCCAATTACCATAATAACAGGCTTTCTTGGGTCAGGCAAGACGACTTTGCTTCAGAATTTGCTGAGGAAAAGCACAAAAAAATTGGCAATTTTAATGAACGAGTTTGGCGCTGTGGATATAGACGCAAAAATAATCAGGGGCAAGAACGTAAATATTATAGAGCTTGCCGGCGGCTGCGTGTGCTGTTCTATGGCCGGTGAATTTGAAGCAGCTGTCAGGGAGATACTGGAAAAATACAGCCCGGATCATATTGTTGTCGAGACAACAGGCGTGGCAGAGCCTGATGCTCTGGCGCTGGACGTGCAGTCATTGCCGGGGGTGGAGCTGGATGCAATAATATGCATAGCAGACGCAGATTCTCTTGTAAAATTCCCGAGCATAGGCCACACGTCAAGAAAACAGATTGAAATTGCAGACCTTATACTGCTTAACAAAACAGACCTTGTAGAAGATTCTGACATAAAGGAAATAATAAAAAAGCTTGAGAAGCTGAACAAAAAAGCAGAAATAATACCTGTGCAAAACTGTGAGATTGAGCCAGAGCTTGTGCTGGGCTTGGAGGTTGGTGAAAGGGAAATTGAAAAACCAAAAATTCATGCGCCAGAATTTGTCAGTTA
>DATDTP010000068.1:0-2073 GCA_035290775.1 archaeon
CCTTGCCGTTTTTTGTCTCTTCTTTGAGGAATTCGTTTTTGTAAGATTCAAATAGCTCTTTCTTGTATTCCATAATTTTATTGAAATCAAAATCCTTATAAGCGTTTTAGATAATTTATTCTAATGAAAACCCGTGTCTGGAATAAAGTCATTATTGATTTCCTTCTGGGTGGCTTTCTTGTTGCGCTTGCTGTATATATTGGCATTTCTGTCGGCGCGGTATTCGGCGGCATGATTGCTGCCCTGCCTATAAGATTAGGTGTCACGATTCTTTTGAGTTATTCAGAAAGCGAAGCATTCACAAAGCAGATGATAGAAGGTTCATTGTTAACATATATCGGCACGCTTTTCTTTCTGCTGACGCTTTATTTTGGCTATCCAAAATTTGGATTAATAAAAAGCTTTGCAGCTGCTATGGTCGTGGCATTTATAACCATAATAATTGTATTTAAGCTGGCGGGAAAAATATGAGTTTCATGAAAGCAACCGCAACCGCGAACGCTAATATCGCATTATCAAAATACTGGGGCAAGCGTGACAAGGAATTAATTCTTCCCCACAATGGCAGCATTTCAATGACATGCGATGGCATGACAACTGTGACGACAGTCGAGTTCTCTGACAAATACAGGGAGCATTCAGTCATTATAAACGACGAGGAATTCAGGAAGGATGAGAAAGACATTCATGGCCATATAGACAGAATTTGCGCTTTGGCAGGGATCAAACAAAAAGCAAAGGTCATCTCAGAAAGCAATTTCCCTGTGGCTGCCGGGCTTGCGAGCAGCGCGAGCGGCTTCGCAGCTCTCACAGTAGCTACATGCGCGGCAGCAGGGCTGAAGCTGAAAGAAAAGGAGCTGACTATTCTTACCCGCCGGGGCAGTGGCTCTGCATGCCGCTCAATTTGCGAGGGCTTTGTCGAATGGTTTGCAGGCAAAAAAAGCGATGGTTCTGATAGCTACGCAGAAAGCATTGCAAAAAAAAACTACTGGCCAGAATTTAGGATGATTGCTACTATTGTATCAGAATCAAAAAAGAAAGTTTCCAGCCGCGGCGGCATGGCGCAGACCGTCGCGAACTGCCCTTATTATGAAGGATGGCTGAAAACGGTAGATGCCGATTTGGAAGCAATTCGCAATGGCATAAAGAAGAAAGATTTTACTGCTATAGGCAGCACAGCCGAATACAACGCGCTGAAGATGCACGCCACCATGATGACAACAAGGCCGGCTATAATTTACTGGAACTCCGCGACAGTCGAGATAATGAATGCCGTGCAACTCTGGCGCGAAGAAGGGCTGGAAGCATATTTCACCATGGATGCAGGCCCGAATGTAAAAGTCATGTGCCTGCAAAAAAACGAGAAAGAAATATCCAAAAGGTTTCAGGAACTAAGCGGCATAAAGAAAACGATATCATGCAGGCCTGGTGATGGGGCTAAGATAGAAAAAAAGCATTTGTTTTGATTATTATGATTCTACACGATACGACTTCCATTGTTGCTGAAAAAGAAAGAAAAATACTGCTAATAAAAAGAGGCAACCCACCTTTTCGCGGCTACTGGGCTCTGCCTGGCGGGCATGTTGAGAAAGGCGAAGCAATAGCAAAGGCAGCGCAAAGAGAAGCAAAAGAAGAAGTCAGCGGCGTGAAAATAACAAAAAAAGCTTTCTCATTCGTTCACGACTCAAGAATTGGGCATCGCCACCGATGCCATGTGTTTTTCGGCAAAGTCGTCGGAAAAATATATGCAGGCAGCGACGCAGTTGATGCAAAGTTCTTTTCTTTGGAGCAGATGAAAAAAATGAATGTCACTGCATACAGCATTTATATTTTAAATAGGATTTATGAGAAGGAATTATAATGTCAGTCGCATCAGCGCCCGGCAAAGTGCATCTTATCGGCGAGCATGCAATAGTATACGGCGAGCCTGCAATTATAGCAGCTGTTGTGCTGCGCACAACTGTAGAAGCAAAAAAGTCCGAGAAATGCATCTATGTTGACAAAAGGTTCGACAAGGGCAAATGGGTTTTTTCTGTTCAGGATGTCATTTCAACGGCAGAAGATACAGAAGAA
>DATDTP010000069.1:0-3755 GCA_035290775.1 archaeon
ACCATAATAAGAAATTATGTGAAGAACCAAGGCGTTGGGCGGCCAGAACATAAGCTTACTGATTATTGGCATACCACCAGTTTGAGCGACACAAGTTTTACAAAGGGAGCGGAAACTGGTGGATATTGATAATCACTTATATTGATGAGCTAATTAATTGAATTATACAATAGCCCTTACTTTATTGTATCTTGTGCAGTGCTGTTCGTAATTGATTTCTACGCATTTCCACAGATAATAGTCTTTCACATACTGGTATTGCTGGTTATTACCATAGTATTTTGCAGAATCCCTGTCATAGAAATATTTTACAGCTTTGCCTGCTATGCTTGAATCAACAAATATTGGCCCCCATCCCCAGTCTATAACCGAAGATAACCATGATGAAGGGTACTTTGTTGGCCCTATGTAAGGCGCTGCTGGTTGCGGTATTTGTACAACAAACGGTCCGCTTTCTCCTTGAGCAAATATCTGAGGGTTAGGTCTTACCATTGGCATTGAAACAGCAAAGCTGTTATCCTGTGCGTACGAATAAGGCGCGTTGTTTTGCCATTGATACGCATATCCAGCAGATGAGCCTGTAAATTGCCATGACAATACAAGTAAAATAGGAAGCATAAGCCCGTAAATCTTATTTGTATTATTCTTCATTTAATCACCAATACCTGTAGTTTCCAAATGTTGTGTAGTATGCAGGGATTGTGAATGTGTTAAATCCGCCGCCTCTGTAGTTTACCATAGGCCCTGAATTTGCGTGAATATAGAAGTTTGGCGTTCCAAAGCTGCCAAATCCGCTGCTGTACGACGGGAAGTAGCTTCGTGAATTGTAGTTGAAGCCGTTGTTATTTCCAAAAAAGCTCCAGCTAAGGAAAAACAACACAAAGGCAAATATTGCCATAGTTTTTACTACTTTCATGAGAATACAGTATCAGAAATGTATTTAAGATTATCTTTAAAAGAAAGAAATGCCTTCATTCCAGTCAAGTCTTTCGGGTTTGTCGGTTTCTACAAGCGTGATATTTCTATCTTCGTTATTCGGTCTGTAGCCTGCTGGAGCCTGCCCGCTGTAAACGGTTGTGAGACTGATTACATCTGAGCCGCCTATTCTATAGTTTAATTCCAGAATACCTTGTTTTCTCCCGTGTGCAACATCAAATGTATACCTTTCAATATTTTCTGATGGCACTGAGACTGTAGGCTCTGAAAATCTAAAGGCGCTTCTGAATACTCTTTTCCCTTTACCTCTCCTGTATTCAAATCCGCCTGGTACACATTCCATAAGAATTGCTTTGCCGACTACTGGTATGTAAGACATTCGTATACGATATTAAAAGAATATTTAACATCCTATTGTGCCAAGAATCAGCTTATTAATTGGTATCTTTCCAATAAGAAAAAAAAGGTTCCGTGTAATAAATCTTACATAGGAAGTGAATGAAGCCTAAAGGAGAAACCTAGGTTTCTTCGTTGGCAGTGGACGGGTAGCTTAGCCTGGTAAGCCCCTTTTCTTGTAAGAAAAGGCCCTTGGGTTCAAAAGAACAAAAGGCTTTGCAAATATTAAAGAGGGCTCAGGAAGGAGCACCACGCTGATATCTTGAAATACGCAAGCATTTCAAGTTTGAAACGCGGAGGCCGAGAGTTCAAATCTCTCCCCGTCCATTATAATAAACAAGCTAAAAATTAAATATCAGGAAATAAAAATCAAAACTTCTTTCCAAGGCCAAGCATATATGTGCCATTTCCAAACTTGCCGTTATCAACTTCAGCCCTTCCAAACCCAAACCATCCTTCTCCTATACGTGCATATGGTTGAATTTCTGTGTAGTGCTGTGGTTTTTCGCGATACGGAAATGTTGCAGAGTGCATAAGCTCAACGCCAAAAGGCCCAAACGCTTTTCCATAAAATATTGCACTGGTCCCAGCATATTTACCTACATTTGCCTCTGCCCATCCATAACCGCCCAAGGCCTTTGGAATGCTTGTGTTTTTAATGCCCGCCTGCGCGCTTTTCAATCCATGTGCATCTGTTTTTAGCACAATTTCAGGTTTTGTTGTCCATTTTTTTCCGCCGGCAGTAAAAACATGTTTTGCAAAGTATGTTTGTGGGTCAAAGCTTGTTACTTCGTTTAGTCCATTGTACCTTAGCTGAAAGTTTTTGCCAGCAGCAACATCAGTAAACAGTCTTGTTCTTAGTCCTTTGTCACCGACAGCAGATTCGATAGCATTGTATCCAAAGTTTAGTGTGTGAGCTTTTTCCTGAGTTGAACATGTTTGTGCTTCTTTTGATGGAGTGATTGACGCCGAAGGCGTCTGTCCAAACACAGGCGCAGCTAAAGCCGCAAGCAATATGCCGACAAGTCCTATTTTCTTGAACATAGTAACACACCAATAACTACTTTATGGTGAAGCTAAGTATAATATAATAATCTACACCTAAGGGGGGAGTAATTAATAGTTTTATAAGCTATCCCTCACGTACGATATGAATAGACGTGTAAGCGTCAGACGGTGGTTATATGCCAGAAAGCATTGAAGCATTAGAGAAAATAGGCCTGACGAAGTCAGAGGCAAAGGTCTACGTGGCCTTGTTGGAATTAGGCTCAGCAACCACAGGGCCCATTGTAGACAAGTCTGGTGCTTCCTCGTCAAAAATATATGAAATTCTGGAGCGCCTGATAAAAAAAGGTCTTGTAAGTTTTGTAATTAAAGGTAAAACAAAATATTTTGAAGCGTCGCCGCCAGAACGTCTTATAGACTACGTGGATAAGAAAGAAAAAAGTATAGAGATGCAAAAGCGCGAATTGGAAAAAATAATGCCTCTTCTGGTATCAAAAAAACATTATGGGGGAAAAGGTTCAGACGCAAAAATATACAAAGGGTTTGGAGGCATAAAAACAGCTCTTTATGATGCATTGAACCAGATGCAAAAAGGCGAAGAGGTTTATGTTTATGGTGCTCCAAAACGCTCTGATAAAACAGACAGATTTTTTTTAAAGTGGAATAATTATAGGGCTGAGCGAGGAATATTTTTGAAAATAATGTTCAACGAAAGCGCAAGAGGACAGCCGAGAACAGTGCAAAAGAACAGTCCATTAAGTCATATAAGATTTATGTCATCAGGCATGATAACACCGGCTTCTGTTGAGGTTTATAAAAATCGTGTCCTGATTTTCCCTGAAATTAAAAAAGAACCTCTTGTTGTTGAGATAAATAATGAAGAAGTTGCAAATTCTTTTAAGACCCACTTTGATGTCCTGTGGAACCAGCAGACGCATGTTTACACAGGCCTGGAAGGTCCAAAGCTTGTGCTAAAAGACATACTGGAAACTGGAAAAGAGTGCCTAGCCATGGGCATTGAAGAAGAAAATTTCAAAACAAAGATTCCTGCCGAGCTTAAGGAATTCGTGACAGCAATGGACAAAAAACAGATAAAAGAAAGGCTTATTTGCAAAAAAAACGACATTCCCATAAGGCAAAAATATATGAAAGCGCGTTTTCTTTCAGAGGAGTTTTTCAGCCCCCTCACCATAGAAATATACGGTAACAATGTAGCTCTGATAGATTGGACGCATCCCATAACAACCATATTCATAGAAAAAAAGTCTGTCGCCGGCGGCTACAGAAGGTATTTTGAAACCATGTGGAAGATAGCCAAGCCAAACTAGCCGTTTAAATATCTTTCTTCTCAATTAGAAATTCTCTCACGACTTGTAGGTCTAGTCAACCCCGCGGAGCGAAAGTGAATGGGTATCCAT
>DATDTP010000070.1:0-3939 GCA_035290775.1 archaeon
TATATACAGAAAGATCTTGCGCGTATTTTCTTATTCGCCTCCTGTAATCGTTCATCAGCTCCTCTGTTTTTTCCTTCAAATATGCAGTCATGTCGCCGCCTGCTGCGTTTACTGCGTTCATTCCCCATAAAAGCTCTGAAAACTCTCTTGAAGGCGTTTTTCTCGCCCTTCGTTTTATTGCGCTGGAAAGGCTCATTCCAAGTATTTCCACATCATTTACTATGCTTCGCGCTTCTTTCGAGACTTCGCCGTACTCTTTGAACCTGCTTATTGTCTTGAATATGTGAATTGATGGAAGCTTTGACGATGAAACAGTTGTCATGTAGGCCGCAGCTATCGGCAGCAATTTTCGTATTTTATTTGCGCGCGACTTTGCCAATGTTGACGGGTATGTGTAAAACAATAGGAAAAGCAGCCCGGACACAATAGCACCGAGCGTAAGGCCCAGCAGCAATGCTGTAAGTATGTCTGTAAATAAAGCGAAAATGAAAGCAAAAAGTATAACTTCTACAAAGAAATTTAATGAACTAATGAAAAGCGATATAGACACGTATTCTTCCACTGTGTAATTCATGTTGGCTTTATGCAGGTCTTCTTCTATGTCTAGAAAATAGCTTTTTACAGATCTGCTTATTCCGCCAAAAATGCTGTATGATGCACTTGACAAGCTCATAGCTCTTCCTCGACTCTTCTCACCAAAAATTCTGGGGATGTGTAGAACATATTAATTATAGAAGCTACACGGCGGAAGTTTTTGATGTCGTGATTTAACATCCACTCGAGGATTTTTGACCTGTTTTCAAGGTCTTCTTTTACGTCGTTTACAGAAAGGCCGCTTTTGTCGGCCATTTTTTTGAGCAGCATGCTGTCTTTTATTGCCATAAATGTGTCAGATCTTGGCTCCCATTTGAAAACTTCTGATACTATTGGCAGCCTTGTGCGCTTGTCAAATCCAAGCACTTCTATTACTGACACTACGCGCCTTATGTATTTTCTCCCTATTTTTACGCTTCTGAGAAATATCAACAGGTCAAGATTTTGTATCAGGTTAGGTGCAAGGCTTATCGGAGCTGTTGTAAGCCTGTCTACAAGTTTTTGTATGTTTTCTGCATGTATTGTTGCCATTCCCGGATGGCCAATTGACATCTGCTGGAATAATACAAATGCCTCACGCCCTCGAACTTCGCCGACTATTATGTAATCCGGTCTTTGCCTTAATGATTCTCTTAGAAGTTCGTGCATGTCTACTTTGCCTTCTTCACTTATCGGCGTACGCGCCACTTCAGGTACCCAGTGCGAGTGTGGAAGGCGAAGTTCTGCTGTGTCTTCTATTGAAATTATTTTCATCTGCGGCTTTATGAAAAGCGAGAGCACGTTAAGGAAAGACGTTTTTCCAGAAGCCGTGCCGCCTGAAATTAAAACAGATGCGCCGCGTTCTATCAAGAACCAAAAATATGCCATCATTTTCAGGTCGCATGTGCTGTATGATAGCATGTCGACCGGCGTAAGTGGATTTTCCGTGAACATTCTTATAGTAAAGTTGCTTCCATGGCGCGCTATGTCGCTTCCAAGAGTTGCCTGTATTCTTGAGCCTGTTGGCAGAGTTCCATCAAGCAAAGGTTTTGCCACTGACAGAGATTTGCCGCACCTTTCTGCAAGCTTTATTGCAAATGTGTCCAGCTGGTCCCTATCATTAAATGCGATGTTTGTTTTTACAGACCCTATTCTTGGGTCCCTGTGATAAACAAATATTGGTATTCCAACGCCGTCGCAGCTTACATCCTCTATGTTCTGATCCTGCACCAGCGGCTCTATAACCTCCAGCCCAATAAAATCCCTCAAAATATAGTACCTTATAGTGTCATACGAATCTTTTTTGCTGTGCCTGAAGTGAATTAGCGCGCTGTCAATCAGCTTTGTTATATAACTTTCAGCGTCTTTGTTTTTTACCTGAGAAAAATTTATGTCTATTTTTTCCTGCACATACGCCTTTATGCTTTCTACCATTCGCTTTAATTTGTCATCTAGGGGAGGCTCTATTACGTTGTATAGCAGCTGGTTTGCCTTCTGATCATAAAATATATGGGCGTATGCAAAAACCTTCCCGCCTTTTGGGTCTCTTGGAATAAGCGGGTAGCGCAGGTCTATGGGTTTCATATCATCTTCGTCTTCTTTTGTGCCTACGTCTGAAAATTTTTCAGTTACTATGTCAGGAAATTCTATTGTATTGATTTCCTGAATTTCTGACATCTGCATACCTTGCTGTTGCAAAGAAATAGTAACTGGTACAATAGGCTGAGCTATTTGCGGCAAACCACCTGAACGTATTATGTAACCTGTTTCCTGAAGCTCTTCTTTTTTATCAGCAAGCCTGAAGAGGACACGTTTCTGCCCGTTGTCTGCAGAATAATTAAGCTTTGTAAACCTTTCAATTATAACTTCTTGCTTTTGGGGGCTGACAAAAGCATTTTTTTTCAACATTACTTTCATTACATCAACTCATGTGCGGTATACATATATCTTTTTATCGCCGGTAGACTGGATTTCTACAAACTGTGCAGCGCTGCTGATTTTCCCGCTTAGGACTATTATATCATAGCTTTTCGTTATATTAAAAAGTTCTGCGTAGACCGTTGTTTTGCCGTCGGAAACAACTACATGGTCTAAAACCCATATGCTATAAGGGCTTCCCGAGAGGCGCATGGGTACTTCTACTCTTATCGTGGTGTTTGCGTTTTTCGATGCTTTTATTATTGCATCGGCCACTTCGTTGCCAACGGCTTTCATCTGGTCTCCTGTTGAAATAACCTGAACAGACGACGAGATGTTGCCAAAAACGTATATGACAAAACTTGCTATGGCTATGCCGACCATAAACAATAAAACTTCTGAAATTATGCGAATCTGGCCTTTCATAATCAATTTAAGCCATGAGTAATATAAATTATTCATGCGAGGCGTAGTAGAAGCAGTTTCAACCCTTCTTATCTCAGGAATACTCATTGGGGTTGTCGGCACTGTTTACTTTTGGGGTCTGCCTCTCATACAAAAAAACAAGGATATTTCTGTACTTGAAAGCACGGAAGACTTCATGAGCGAGATGAATGACAAGATAAAATTAGTCGCCAATGCTGGAGGACGGGAACAAATAATGTTTAACCAGCCAGGCATAGTGCGGTTTGACGGATACAGCATAAGAGTTGTCCTAGACACTGAAGGCACCCTGTATGCTGCAGAAGCTCCGGTGCCGCTTTCAAGAAATAACGCCGCTTTGTCAAGCGGTGTCTGGGGCATTGATCAGCCTGAGATAATAACAGTAACAGCAAATCATATTGCAGAATCTCATTATAGAAATACATTTAAGCTGGAATATATACCGCTTGTCGTAAACAGCCAGATAGGCAACAAGGAATTTCTCATAAAACTGGTCGGGACGGACAGCATAGGCGGGCAGGGCAGCAATGTTATAATAAGCAGCGAAGGCACGTCTGATGACGTATTTGGAACTACTACAAGGGTCAACAGCAACGTCAAAATTGTAATCGACTGATGCTAGCCTTTTCTTAAACGATATGACGCCAAAGGCGTCGGTCTATTGGAAAAGGTTACCGTATCCAAAAGAATCATATTATATAAAGAAGAAATACCTCGGGAAAGAAGAGAATACGATATTATTTTGTTCAAAAGAATTATAACACTTCGATAACCTTTTTCCTGCTCTTCAGGCCGCTTACTATACGCACGCTTTTGTACATCTTTGACAGCTCTTTGATTATCTCTATGTTGGCCTTGTTGTTTTCAGGAGCGGAGCGGACAGATATTTTCCACTCACCTGAAAAAACGCCTTTGGCGTCAATCTGTCCTTTAACTATAGAGAATTTTTTCTGACTGGTTTTTACTGTTGCGTTTATTATTTCAAAAAGAGGGTTTTGCCTGTAA
>DATDTP010000071.1:0-7294 GCA_035290775.1 archaeon
TGCAGATGAATTTGTTTTTGTGCAAACAATGTGCGGAAACGGAATCAAGGAAGGCAGCGAACAATGTGATGGCCCAACAACAGAAACATGTTTGTCATTAGGTTATGCGAATGGCATACTATCCTGCACATCGAATTGCCAAATAAATTCATCGTTATGCGGCGCTCCATTGCCGAAGTGCGGCAACGATTTGATTGAGAGCGGCGAAGTATGTGACGGCAGCAACGTCGGCACGCGCTCTTGCCAAAGCTTGGGTTATGCTGCTGGCTCATTGAAATGCTCATCTAATTGCCTGTCATTTGATACATCTTCTTGCTCAGAGCAATTCCCAATCTGCGGCAACGGCTTGATTGAGTCAGGCGAGCAGTGCGATGGCTTGAATATAGGCGGCGCGACATGCCCGTCTGTATTGGGATCAAACTACACAGGAACGCTTGCATGCAGGTATAACTGTGAGTCTTATTATACAGCATCATGCACATTGCTGCCTTACTTCTCTTTATCTGTAAGCAAGTCAGGCACTGGCAGCGGAGATGTGACTGGAACGGGCATTGTTTGTGGGCCTGACTGCGGCGAATCATATCTTTATGGCGCTGTCGTCAATCTTTCTGCTTACCCGTCATCGGGCTCTTGGTTTGCCGGGTGGGGCGGTTTTTGCTCAGGCACTGGCTCATGCTTAATAACAATGAACGGAAACAAGACAGCAACAGCCTTTTTCTATGCCAAATGCGGCAATGGTATAATTGATTCTGGCGAGCAATGTGATGGAACAAATCTTGGAGGAGCATCGTGCAGCTCGCTTGGCTATGCAGGCGGTACATTAAAATGCGCATCAAATTGCATGGCTTATAATTCAACAGCATGCACGCTGCCGCCAGAAATTATTAATTACACGCTTTCTGTCAGCAAAATAGGCAACGGCACTGTAACAGGCACAGGCATTAATTGTGGAAATGATTGCAGCGAATCATATCTTTCAGGAGCAAATATAACATTAACCACCACAGCATCGTCAGGCTCTGTTTTCGCAGGCTGGTCAGGCGACTGCTCTGGTACAGCTTGCTCGCTGACAATGAGCAGCAACAAAAGCGTGACAGCAAATTTCAATATTATTTCAGCACCAGTCTGCGGCAATGGTATTATCGAAAGCGGTGAAGTTTGCGACGGAACAAATTTAGGCGGCCAGACATGCCTGTCATTGGGATATACTGGTGGCTCATTGTCATGCGCAAGCAGCTGCTCTTTCAATACAGCAGCATGCACAACAACATTTGACTGCTCGCAGGCAAATATTCTCTGCGTTGACGACACAGCAGGCCCAACGCAGGAATATGCAGCGATACAGTCAGCTGTAAACAATGCTAACGCAGGCGACACTGTTCTCGTTTATGCAGGCACCTACAAGGAACAGGTTACAACTATTAGAAATGGAAATGCAACAAATTACATTACAATCAGGGCAGCAGAGCCGAATGTGATTATTGACGAAGAAAAGATAAGGCAGTATTGCTTTAAAACAGAAGACAATTACATAGCAATCAAAGGATTTGACTGCAGGAATGCTCTCTCTCCTTTATATACAGGAGCCATTGATGTCCATGGAAGCTACAATAATATAAAAAACAACACCATACGCAATGCAAAAACTGGAATAGGCTTGTGGGGGCCAAATGCAGTAATTGAAAACAACATAATTGAAAATAACCTTATACATAATTCATTCGGCATTGACGGACACAATCTGCGCAATGTCACTATTATAGGCAATATTGTAAATGATTTCACTGCAATGGGAATTTCTGTCTCCAGCAATGCAAACAACGTTACTGTTGAAAAAAATTTCCTGAAAAGCACTTACACAGGAAGCTTTGCCGAGGCAGCTGGAATTGAGTTAAGATATGGGATTGTGGGAAGCGCAATAGTGCCGTCAAAAAACCTGAAAGTGAAATCAAATATAATATTTATACCCAATCCGAATAATGACATCAAGGCAGCTATACTCGCACGCGGCGTTGAACAGGTAGAAATTGTCGGCAACACTATTTACGGCAGGCATATAAAGGCGTGGGACATTACAAACACTACAATAAAAAATAACATTATCAGCAACTCAATCTGGGGAATAGAAACAGGAGGAGGAGGCGCAGGGGAAAATGCTGTAGTTGATTACAATCTCTTCGACTGCACAGAAACTGCTGAATCTGATGGAACAAATGACTGCATACAAAACCCAGCCATCAATCCTTATCAAATAGGCACGCACAACCTTTACAAAGTTAATCCAAAATTTGCAAATATTTCTGAAGGCGATTTTAATCTTTTGGCAGGCAGCACGGTAATTGACGCCGGCGACCCAACTATTACAGGAACAGATTTCTACGGAACAGCGATTCCGCAGGGAACATCTTCGGATATCGGAGCAATTGAATATAGCGCATCTTTCATTCCACCTTTGCCAACAGACAATTTAGCTTCTTTCAGGTATAATGGAAATCCTAAGGGAATATTGCCTTTCGGCACAAATGAAACAATTTTGTCATTAAACACAAATGAAAACGCAGAATGCGGGTATTCCACAAATGCTGGAACAAGTTATGCTTCAATGACAAACCAATTCTCAACAGCTTATGGCTCTATCCATTCATCAACAATTAGCGGATTAGTAAACGGGACAACATATATTTACTATATAAAATGCCAAGATAGGAATAGCAATGCAAATACAGATGATTTTAATGTCACTTTCTCTGTAGAAGCTTCGCAGCCGGAAAATATTCCACCGTCAACGCCGACAAACCTTGTTGCTGTTGCAGTATCATCATCCCAGATAAACCTCGCATGGACAGCGTCCACAGATAATGTTGGAGTAGTAGGATACAAAATATACAGAAATGGAATTTATGTTGATGATTCAATCGCTACAATCTATTCAGATAACGACTTGCCTTATTCAACAGACTTTACTTATACTGTGGCTGCCTTTGATACCGCAGGGAATCCATCAAACCAGTCGCTGCCATCAACAGCAGCCACTCAGGCAGTTGTAACAGGCGATTGTTCTCTGACAAATATACATTGCGTCGGCTCAGGCAAAGAGCATTCAACGATGCAGGAAGCAGTTAATATGGCTCAGCCAAATGAAACTGTTTTGGTTTTTGCAGGAACATACAATGAGCAGGTAATTACCGCAAGAAGCGGCGAAGCAGAAAATTATATAACAATAAAGGCAGCCGAGCCTGGCGTAATTATTGACGGCGAAAACAGCAGGCAATACTGCATAAAGACCGATTACGGGCATACTCATATACTAATTGATGGTTTTGACTGCAGG
Source organism: archaeon (assembly GCA_035290775.1). Taxonomy (GTDB): domain Archaea; phylum Aenigmatarchaeota; class Aenigmatarchaeia; order GW2011-AR5; family GW2011-AR5; genus JACQNW01. The sequence continues at coordinate 3,332 of DATDTP010000071.1, forward strand.
AACACAGACCCAAGCGGGATAGGAGGAGCTATTTTGATTCAAGGCTCGAACAATGTCGTGCGAAACAGCAAAATAAGCAATACAAAAATCGGGATTGGAGTATACGGCGGACCCCACCTGATTGAAAACAACACTGTCGAAAATAACCTAACATCGTCCTCAAAAGGCATTGACGGACATAATCTGCGCAAGACATTGATAAGAAAAAACACGTTAAGCGGATTTACAACAATGGGAATTTCCGTATCCAGCAACGCGCGGGGTGTCACTGTTGAAAAGAATTTCCTCAAGACAAACATAACTATTGGATTTAGCGAGCATGTGGGAATTGAATTGAGGTACCCTAACTCATACAACCTCAAAGTGAGGGAAAACATAATTTCAATGCCTGCAGACAGCAACTGGCTCGGCATTCTGGCAAGAAGCGTTGACTATGCGGAAATTATCGGCAACACAATATACAACAAGCATATAAGCGTCTGGAGCAGCTCAAACATAATTATCAAAAACAATATCGCAGTCAATTCCTTATGGGGATTGCAGACATCATCAGCAGGAGCCGGACAAAAAATCATTGTTGACTACAATCTCTTTGACTGCACAGCAACAAGCGAAATAGATGGAGTGAATGACTGCATAGAAAACCTTACTGTAGGGCCATTCCAGATAGGCACGCACAATCTTTACAAAGTTGACCCTATGTTTGCAAATGCTTCGCAGGATAATTTTACTCTTCTCAATAATAGCCCTGCCATTGATTCAGGCGACCCTACAATAATTGGAACAGATTTCTACGGCACAGAAATACCGCAAGGGAATGCTTCGGATATTGGGGCTGTTGAATTTATAGGAGTGCCTAATTGCGGAAACGGGATAATTGATTCTGGCGAGCAATGTGACGGAACAAATTTAGGTGGCGCGACATGCTCATCTGTGCTTGGTTCATCTTATACAGGAACGCTTGCGTGCAGCAGCTGCTCTTATAACACAACAGAATGTATTGCTGCGAACAATGCTCCTGTACTGGAAACAATTGGCAATAAAATTGTAAATGAAAATGAAACAATCATCTTTACGATATCAGCAACAGATGTGGACAATGATACAATTACTTATTCAGCAATAAACATTCCCGAAGGCTCTGATTTTAGTAACCAGACATTCAGCTGGACGCCGAATCTTACGCAATCCGGAATTTACAGCATAACATTTATGGCTTCTGACAGCATTTTGAATGATAGCGAAACCGTAACAATAACCGTAAACGATGTCGCCATAAATAGCGTTCCTGTCCTTGAGGCGATAGGGAATAAAACAGTTGATGAGGGAGTGCTGCTGAACTTTACGGTGAATGCCACTGACGCGGAGAATGATACGCTTGTTTATAATGCATCGAACCTGCCTGACGGGGCTTCGTTCGATAACCAGACGTTTTCATGGACGCCGAATGCCACGCAGTCAGGCGTGTATGAAAATATAACGTTTGCTGTGTCGGACGGGCTGCTTACTGCCACAGAAATAATTGCAATAATTGTCAATGATATATTGTAATTTTAGTTTTTTCTTTGGGATTAATACAGACATTGTTTTTTTAATATTTTTAATTGTTCTTTTGGGGTTCACCAAGACCTTTTCTTACAAGAAAAGGTGTATGCGAGGGGTCGGAATTTCCACAAATCCCTTTATATAATATTTTTATTTTTTCTTTTGGGGTATACAAAGACCTTTTCTTTTAAGAAAAGGGATTTGTTTTTGAACCGACGAACGGACTAACCGACAAGGTAACTCATAAGACGTATTACATACGTCATACGCTGCTGTGTCTGATTCTGAGCATCGCACTAACCTAAGCCTTGCGCCTTTGACCAGACTTGGCTACCCTCGCATTCGTAAATAATTGAACACAACAATTATAAAGGTTTTTTTGCGAGTACAAAAATATTGCTTTCCTTGTTTTTGCTTATCCATTCTTTATTTAAAACAAAGCCTGCTTCTTCTATCAGACTTTTCAATTCATCTTTATCATAGAAATAATAATATCGCATCAGCTCTTCCTTGCCTTTTTTCCATGGAATAAATTTCATGCCTTTCTCTTTTTTGTGCCAGACAGAAAACAAAATTTCCCCGCCTTTTTTCAATACCCGAAAAATCTCGCTAAGGCATTCCTGCCTTTCGCCTTCTTTCAGGTGATGCAGCAGTGCCATGCATAACGCGGCATCAAAAAAATTGTCTTCAAAAGGTATTTTTGCGGCGTCTGCTCTTTTTAATTTTACATCCATACCATGCTTTTTGCAATATTTTTCCGCTTCTTTTATCATGCTTTCCGAAAAATCAATGCCGTATAATTCGCAGTTTTTGAATGGTTTTAAATTTCTACAGTTGCCGCAGCCAACATCGAGTATTTTTCCATCTTTTTTCTTAGAAAAGTCTATTACTTCTTTCATCGGCTTCTGGCGAAAATCGCTCCAGCCAGAAGCAATTTTATTCCAGATATCTATTTGGTTCATGAAAAATATGAGCAATACAATGCTTTAAAAACAGTGCGGCAATTTAATTTTAAATTGCTCCCGTAGTATTGCAGCTTGTCTGCGATACAGGGAGAAATCGAAGATTGCTCCCGTAGTCTAGCCCGGCAAGGATTCTGCCCTCTCGTAACCTTTTTTCAAAAAAAGGTTAATCAAAAAGGAAGGCTAAAGCCTTTCATAGGGTAAGGCAGGGACACGGGTTCAAAACAAATCCCTTTTCTTGTAAGAAAAGGTCTTTGTATGTCCCAAAAGAACAGAAGGCATCAAAGATGCAATATTATGAAAAGGATTTGGTGAAATTCCCGTCGGGAGCATTTAATCTTTTTAATGCGCCAGCACAAGCCCTATCGCAGGTATGATTATCGCGCCGGCAAGCACTGCTACCATTATTTTCCTGTCTATAGTCTTGTGTGCCTCGGGTAGCAGGTCTGATGCGCCTACATACAAAAACGTGCCTGCAGAAAATGCAAGTATATGCCCGAAAAACTGCTGGGTAAGATGTAGTGATAAATAAGCGCCTATCGGTGTCATGATAGCAGCCGCTATAAGCACAGAAAAAATCCATTTTTTTCCAAGCCTTGAATTTTTCATTATCACGCTGGTTGAAAAGCCCTGAGGTATTTCATGAAGAGCTACCGCCAGCGCAATTGTCAGGCCTACTATCGGATTGATAAAAAAGCCTGCTGCTATGGCTGCGCCGTCTACAACATTGTCAAGCGTTATCCCAACAATGCCGAGACTTGTGCTTTTTGGCCTGCAGACTTTTTCCTTGCACGCGTGCAGCGTCAGCCCTTTCTCAACAAGATAAAACGAGAAAAAGCCCAGCGCGAGCGCTACCGTATCAAAGCTATCGGGCCTCATCTCTGGCAACATCTCAAAGATGGCTGTTGAAATCAAAATCCCTGAAGAGAAGCCTATCGCATATCGTATCCTGATATCTTTGAGCCTTGTATAATTGTGCAAAAGTCCGCCTATAAGCGTGGCTATTCCAGCACCAAGCGCGAACAATAAGTATAACATAATTATTATTATTGTTTTTTACATTTAAAAATACATTTTTCGCATAGCGGCTCTTTTTTGCACACATTTTTCGCGTGCTCCACGATCATGGCATGAAATTCCTTGTATAAACCTCTGTCTCTTGGCAAACTGCTTTCAAAGAATTTTTTTATTTCATCATATTTTGAGTTTTCGTCTATTATTCCCATTCTTGAAAAAATCCTTTTCGTGTAGGCATCGATGACGAAATGATTTTTATTGCAGGCATAAAGCAATATTGAATCTGCCGTTTCCTTTCCTATGCCTTTTATTTTCATCAGCTCTTCTCTTGTTATACTCTTGAAAAATTTCTCAGCACCATATTCAACAATAAAACCGCACAGGTTTTTCAGGTATTTTGCTTTTTGTTTGTAAAAGCCCGCAGGCTTTATTGTTTTTT
>DATDTP010000072.1:0-7635 GCA_035290775.1 archaeon
CTATGGCAGCTGTTATTATTTCCTCCAGATTTTTTGCTTCCAGAAGAATTTCATTTACTTTTTCTCTTCCAGCTATTGTCTGGAGCATTATCCTGTAAGGGTCCATTTTCATATTGACAGCAACGCCCGTTTCGGCTGTCAATATGGCAGAAATATATTTTCCCAGCGTGCTGTTTACAAGGGAGCCGAAACAGCAATGAATGATAACAAAATCCTTGTGGTTTTCTATGACTATTGTTTTTTCATCAGGAAGAAAAAATGCCTTTTGTTTTTCTATCAGCTCAGCCATCGCTTTTGCGGAGCTGGCGTCAACATTGTAGTTGTTTCTTATCTTTACCTCCTCAAGGCGGCGCAGCCGCCCTACATTCTGGGCGATGTCAAAGGGCACAGGAATAAGCTCGCCCTCCCATGCAGGAATGGCTGATTCTATGTCCTCTATTGGCTCCACTATTACCCTATTGCCAATAATTTGTATTATTTTCCACGCACGGCCGGAACAAACAAACTTGTTTCCAGGCAGGCCGTGCTCAGCTATGAATTCTTCGTCTAGGCTGCCTATCGGCTCGTTCTCTATGATGGATATTATCCTGTATTGCGTTGTATCAGGAATGGTTGATAAATTGTCAAAATAATACTGCCATGATTTCTTCCTTCTTCTTACTTCAAAGCCATTTGCCTTGGGCTCAAGCCATACAAGCCTCAAAGACTCCAGAAATTTCAGTAGCTCAATGAATTCGTTTTTCTTTATGTCTTTGTACGGGTAAGCTCTTTTTATTATCCTGTATATTTTTTCGTCATTCATTTCATATTCGTCCAAACATAAACCAACTATCTGTGAAGCAAGGACATCCATGGCCATTTCATGTATTTTTATTTGTTCCAAGTCCTTTTTGGCCGCCATTTTTGAAATGGCCGAAGATTCAAACAGGTCTTCATCGCCTGACAAAATTATCCCTTTGCTCACCTCGCCGATTTTATGCCCGCTTCGCCCTACTCTCTGTATAAGCTTTGCGACCTGACGAGGCGATAGGTATTGCACAACAAGGTCTATTGAGCCTATGTCTATTCCTAATTCCAAAGAACTTGTGGCTATCAGCGATTTTAATTCCTGTTTTTTGAATTTTTGTTCGCTTTTTATCCGGCGTTCTTTCGAAAGCGAGCCATGATGAACATCCTGCTCCAGTTTTCTGTCCAGTTGACGAAGCCTGGAAGAAAGCACTTCGGCTGTTTCTCTTGTGTTTGTGAAAGCCAGAACGCTTTTGTGGGATTTTATGAGTTCATATAATTTTCTTAGCCTTGCTGTGGTTTCGGTGCCGATGAAAAGCTCATCAGAAATTGACTTATCTTCCAAAGAAGGCTTCGGGAATTCCACTTTTATATTGTATTTTTTTTCAGCTTCTGCGCGGATTATTTTTTCTGCCTTAAGGAATTCGGCAACCAGTTCTGGCGAGCCGACAGTTGCAGAAAGCCCTATTGTCTGGAAAGAGGATAGTTCTGATAGTCTTTCCAAAGCAAGCGATAACTGTACGCCGCGCTTGCTTTCCACAAGCTCGTGAATCTCATCGATAATTACAAATTTGACATTCTTCATGTGCTCGCGCATAATTTTGCCGGGAAGGATTGCCTGCAGAGTCTCGGGCGTTATTATCAGCACATGGGGCGGCAGTTCCCTTTGGGCTTTTCTTTCTGTCTGTGTTGTGTCGCCGTGGCGCACGGATATGTCAATATCCAGCTTGTCAGCCCACCATTCGAGCCTATCAAGAAGGTCGCGGTTGAGTGAGCGCAGCGGAGTGATGTATAGAAGTGAAATGGGCTTCAAACATTCTTTCTGTATCTTGTCAAACAAAGGCAGCATGGCTGTTTCTGTTTTGCCGATGCCTGTTGGAGCTATTATCAGTACGTTTTTTCCAGAAAGGATTTCTGGTATGCCTAATTTCTGAGGCAGCGTTGGCTCGATGAAGCCCTTTTCTTTTATCAGCTTCTGCAATTTATCAGAGAATAATGAGAAAACCATTTATTTCACCATTAAATCAGACAGCTTTCCTAGGTCAGTTCCATCCAAAAGGTAAACCCTGCTTTTTTCTTTTATAAGCTTTTTTGCTATCGGGCCTAATAACTCGTCTTTGTTTACTATTGTCGCTCCACACAATTCATTGAATGCAGGAACAATTATTATCTTTACTCTCTCCTTTGTCATGCCTTTAAGCCATACTGGTTCTACGTAAACAGCGCCCATTTTGTCAATTAATTTTATATGAGGCTGGTTGTGGCCGATGACGATTATTTTATTCTTGGTTTTTATTCTGCGATGGCCATGGGAAAAAACATAACCGCCCACAACAAACTGCTTCCTTATCTTCACTCTTTTATCCTTTATGATTTTTTCTATATTGCCGTCATGGTTGCCCTTGGTTATGATTATTTCCCTGTATTTAAGCAGGGAAAAAAATTCCGGGATTTCTTTTTTTTCCTGAAATGATATTCCAGGGACTTTGTGCTTCACGTCACCGAGTATTACAAGCCGCTTTGTTTTTGTTTTTTTCTTGAGGCCATTTATCCTGTCTGCAAGCTTTTTTGCCTGCCGCGGCAGAGAAACGCCCCTTTCCCATATATCTCTTGTTATGCCTATGTGCAGGTCTGTGATTACAAGACAGTCGCCGACTTTCATTGCAGGGCAATTCGTGACGAACATAATAGAATTTTAATGGAAAAAGAATTAAAGCGACAGCACCCTGAAAATCAGGGAAAATGCAGCAAAGAAACCTTTAAAATCTGAGCTACTTTTTGCCGCAACCATGCCTGTTATCGGCAGGACTGATGACGTATTTTTTCCAGATATTTTAGCGAATTCATTTTTTTCAACTGTAACAGAAACATTTTGCTCGGCTGGCTTTTCTTTCACCATAATTTCCCCTGTCAAATCGTGCTCGCCGCTGTTTTTTATGCGCACCCGCAATTTGTATTTTCCTGCTTTTGCATCTCCTTTTATTGTGCTGTTGAGAGATATTATTTTTGATGAGTTTGCAGGCATTTCTGCATATATTTTATTGCCGTCCCAGCCGCCTTCTGAAGCAAGGGAGCTGCCCTCAAAGACATATGAGTAGAGCGTGTAGTTTTCCGCGCTGATTGATGTTATATTCGCCTTTATTTCTATCGTCTCGCCAGCGCTCGCCTCAACAGGATATGAAACCAGCTTGTATAAAGCATTTTTTGTTTGATTGCTGGCATTGCTCACATTTTGCGCGCATACAGGGCATGAGGGGCATGTATAGTTCTGATTTATGTATTCTGTTTTGCAATTGCTCGATAATCCAGATATTGTAATTGTTTTCGTGTCATTTGTATCAAGGCCCTCGGCAACAAGCGTGTAAGTGCCATTATTGTATTTGTAATCACAATTAGATTTTAGCTGCACAGGCACTTTTATTTTGTAAGTTATGTTCTTGCTTTTTGCGTGGATGACGCTTTCTTGGCTTATTTTTTCGCTGCCCTGAACATAAACATAAATCGCATAGTTGTTTGTTTCATTTCTGTATATTTCCATTTCCACATCTATGGAAGAGCCAAAGCTTGACTGCGAATCATAGGATGTTATGCTTATGTAAGAAGGGTTTGCAGTTGCATTTGTCGTGTTATTTGATGTCTGGTTTTGCGTGCTGTTTGTCTGGTTAATTGAAAATAAAATGTTAGCGGAGCCGGGAGTTGGAGTGCATTCTTTCCATTCAGAATTTATTATGCATATGGTATTGCCTTCTGATGCGTTGTCAGAATAGGTAATGTTGTCAATTACAGCATTTGTTGAGTTTTTTATCACCAGAGTTTCGCCTGTGTTGGATAGGGAAAAAGAGCTGTCAAAAAGATTTCCTGTAAAATTTGGGTAATCCAACAGAAAGGCGGTGGAATCATCAACGATTACAGCATAGCTGCCAGAAGAAATAACAGAGCCGCCCTGAATCAAATTCATTGCATGATTAGTTCCACTTTCAAAAAACTTCCATCCGCTTATGTTTATTTCAAAGCTTTCATTATTGTACAGCTCAATCCATTCATGGTTTGTATCAGTGCTGTTTGGGTTGTACATTATCTCATTTATTATAACAGCATTTGCATAAGGCAGCAAAAACAGGGCAAATAGCAATGCAAACAGCCATTTCATCAATAAATTTCGCCGTGAAATTTTTTATACCCATCAGTGCTTCTTTATCAGCTTCATTATATCAGCTCTCGTGACAATGCCACACAGGCTGCCGCTTTCCTGAACAAGCACAGCAGGATGGAAGTCAAGCAGACACGCCAGCAAATCAACAGGCGCGCTTTTGCCGACAATGGGCGGCGATTCTGACATGATTTCTTTTATGATGAATTTTTTTTCCAAAAAAGAGTGAGACACCTCTTTTTCGCTCACAATGCCTATGACTTTGCTATCATCTATAACAGGCAGCTGGGAAATTCCCTTTCTTTTCATAATTTTTATTGCCTTGGATATTTTTTCGCTGCTCCTAACAGAAACAACTTTTTTTGTCATGATATCATTTGCAGAACCGCTGTGCTTCCTGCTTTCAAGCACAGCAAATATTTTCATGGTACCTGAGTAAGAAGGATCGACAGAACCGGACTCTATCCTTGCTATAAGCGCCTGGCTGACGCCCGAAAGCTTCGCAAGCCCTTCCTGGGTGATGCCTAGTGATTTTCTGACGGTTTTTATGTCACCCACATTCATATTTATTCACTTCTTAATATTTTATTCATTTATGCATATTTTTTGTGGATAGATATTTAAAGACAGATGAAAAATAAAAATGCATGAAGAGACATTACTTCACTTCTGAGTCAGTCACAGAAGGTCACCCTGACAAAATCTGCGACCAGATTTCTGATGCCATACTTGATGAATTGATAAATCAGGATCCCGCTTCACGGGTTGCGATAGAATGCTTGACGACCACGGGCTTGGTTGTCGTTGCAGGCGAAGTGACGACAAAGGGGCATGCAGACATACAGAAAATAGCAAGGAATACCTTGCGGGAAATAGGATACACTGATCCTGCTTTTGGCATCGATGCCGATGATGCTGGAGTGCTCGTCTCAATACATGAGCAGTCGCCTGATATTGCACAAGGCGTTGACATGGAAGGCGCAGGGGATCAGGGATTGATGTTCGGCTTTGCATGCAACGAGACAGATGAAAAAATGCCTCTGCCCATAGTGCTTGCGCATTCTCTTACGAGAAAACTTGCAGAAGCAAGAAAGAAAGGCATTATTCATGGATTGGGGCCTGATGGAAAATCTCAGGTGACAGTAGAATATGAAAATGGAAATCCGAGAAGAATAGACACCATAGTCATAGCCCAGCAGCACAAGGAAGAAATAAGCGAAGAAGAGCTGAAAAAAGAAATAATGGAAAAAGTGATAAAGCCCGTGTGCGGCAAATGGCTTGATTCTGAAACAAAATACCATATAAATGCAACAGGGAAATTTGTCATAGGCGGGCCTGAAGGAGACAGTGGCGTGACAGGAAGAAAAATCATAGCGGACACTTATGGCGGCTACGGACGGCACGGCGGCGGCGCGTTTTCCGGCAAGGACCCATCAAAAGTCGACCGTTCGGGTGCTTACGCTGCGCGCTATGTCGCAAAGAACATCGTTGCCGCAGGGCTTGCGGAAAAATGTGAAATTCAAATCTCATATGCAATAGGCGTTGCGCAGCCTTTGTCCATTCATGTGAATTGCTTTGGCACAGAAAAAATACCAGAAGAAAAGATAGAAGAGCTTGTAAAGAAGCATTTTGATTTAAGGCCAAAAGCAATAATAGAACAGCTGAATCTGAGAAGGCCTATATACAAAAAAACTGCTGCTTATGGCCATTTCGGCAGGAATGACCCAGATTTTACATGGGAAAGAACAGACAAGGCAGAAATATTGAGAAAGGATGGCGGTATTTAATGGCAAAGATAAGAGTGGGAGAATATATAGCCAAGATAGCAGGCGGAAAAAAGGAGTTTGAATACAGCGGCAGCACAGTAGAGGAAGTAATCAGTTGTTTTGCAGCGGACAATGAAAAACTGAAAGAAAGATTTTACCCGTCAGGCGATGGAAGCTTTAACAAAAATCTTATCATATTTGTTGACGGCGAAGACATAAGGTTTAAGAAACATATGAAAACAGAAATAAAAGAAGATTCGGAGATATCAATTATTTCCCCTTATGCCGGCGGGTAGGTGTCAGCAGTTAGCGCTATCCGAGCGCCCGATTGTAGAAATCCTGATAGAACCGCAGCCTGTAATTTTTGCATCAGTGCAGTTAAATACTGCGCCTGGCGCTACAGAGCCAGAAGGGCATCCTGTTACTTCAATTGTTCCGTTGACAAAAACCTTTGTTTCTGTGGCAGATAATTCATAGGTTCCAGTGTTCCTGACTATAACAGACCCCGAGGTTTTGTCTATGTTGTCTATTCGAACGCTCGTTCCGAACTGCCTTTGCTGCACGTCCATCTGTGTCTGGGTGGCATTGCTGGCAGTTTGAGCGACCTGAGTGAACCATACGAATGCAAAGCCCACCATGGCAATGGTTATCATAAGCAGAAGAATTATCGCGATTACCGGTGTTATTCCTTTCATGGTTTATTATTTGTATTAAGGACTATTTATACTTTTTGCAGGTTTTGAAATAAATCTATAAAAACCTGAAAAATCAGCAGCTTTTTTCATCGCCTGAGCCAATGGTTGTAATCCTGATTGTAGAGCAGCCATTTATTGTGCTGTTTGTGCAAGTGACGGTTTTGCCCGCCGCCAGCGCAGTCCCCGGGCAGCTGGTTGATGCTATCAACGCATTATCAACATATATAATAAGCTCATTTATGCTGATTGTTTCTGTTCCTATATTCTTTATTGCTGTCTGGTTATTGACACTATCTATGTTATCTATAATGGCTGCTGTGTTGATCTGCTTCTTCGTCTGCTGGAGCGCTTTATCCGTCTCGCTTTGCGCTGTTTTTGAAACGCTTGTGAACCAGTAGAACGCAAAGCCGATTATGGCTATGGCTATCATTAAAAGAAGAATAATGCTGATGACGGGTGTTATTCCTTTCATAATCATTAATTGTATTAGGGTATATTTATATCTTTTTATAAATCATCTCAGAAATGTTTTGCCTTCTTTCAGCATTTTCCATTCTTCATTTATTTTTTCCTGCAGCTTTGCGGATTGCTCTTCGCTCATTTTTATTTTTTTCTGCATATCCAGATAGCTTTTTACAGGCTCTATTTTTGATGGAATTACTGTTAAAGTCAGCCTCTTGTTTTCTATCTCGTATAATGGCCAATAGGCTGTTTCTACTGCGTGGCTGCTTATTAAAATAGTATTCGCAGGCTCATATCTCCATTCAGCAGGGCAGGGGGCAAGAACTTCAATAAAGCGAAATCCTGGCTTCGCCAATGACTTCTGTATTTTCTTTACAAAATCCTCATAATGCGAAAGCGACGCAGTAGCGTTGTAAGAGGCATTGGACATGACAATCCTTGAAATGCTTCTGCCAAAAACCTGCTTGTTATAGCAGATATACAGGACATCGTCGCCGGCTTTCGCGCTTGTTAATAACGGCTGTATATTTTCAAATGCGTCATTGTCACTGCTGTA
>DATDTP010000073.1:0-6333 GCA_035290775.1 archaeon
TTATTCTAATAGTCGATTCAGTAAATTAGTGAACTTTATATTTACCGAATCTCCTTTATAGCAAATTCAGTAAAAGTTTACTTATCGACCGAATTTGCAATAAACCCTCATTTCTTTAATCAGTTGGAGGCTGCAATAAAAGTCTTTGTTCAGGTAGCCTGCCAGTCAGCCTCCTGACATATCTTCCCAAGTCGTAGTATTTTTTGGAAGTTCTGGATTTTTTTGCTGCAGTGCGTTCAAAGTCATAATACTTCCTAAAAGCATCCTGCAGCTTTTGTGCAATATCTATGTCAGGGCCAAATGGTCTGATTGTAACGTTAGCGCCATAAATATCCAAGCCAAATGTTACGTCTTCTAATGGAACATCAGCCTGTGATCTTCTTCCAAAGCCGCCCCAAGTTCCGTCTGCATACGTTGTAAAATGCGTATAATAATTCAGGGGATTTGGGTGAGGCAGCCTAAGGCCTTGATACTCAAGCCTTTCTAGAACCCCCGGTACGGGAAAGAAAAATAATATATGACCGTGAAAAAGTTCGCCATATACATCCGTGCCGCTTTTGTTTCTAATTACTATGTTGTACGGGTCGCCTGTTCTGAAGGCGTGTTCAGGTTCTTCTGCTTGCAGGAGTTCAGCACGATTAATCAAAAACTGGCGTACGTAGTCTTGAGATAATGCACTGGCTGGCAAGGAAAGCTGGTTGGTTTGCATCCAAACAGTATAACAGAAAAAGCTATAAATGTTGTGCGATGGCATCTTATATTTTATTGTCTGTATATACTGATAATGTCATTTGAAATAACGATTTTTCTTGAAATAGCTGTTTTGCTCATGACAGCAAAAATATTTGGTGAAATAGCCGAAAGGTTTAACTTGTCCCATATATTTGGTGAGATAATAGCTGGAATACTGCTTGGCGCCCTGCATCTGGTTTCACAGAGCGAGTTTTTATCACAGCTTTCATCCATAGGGCTCATTCTGCTGTTCTTCTTGGTGGGAATAGAATTTTCATCTGCAGGCAGCAAAAAAAACGGCAGCATTGTGATATTCTCTTCAATCCTTTCCTTTATACTGGGTTTTGCCGCAGGCTTTGTACTATTTGGGGCCTTGCAGGCATTTGTTCTTGGAATTGCTCTCATGACAACAAGCACGCTGGCGTCTTTGCACTCGTACATAAACGTTGGACAGATAAAGACCCATGCCCACGATCTCGTTGTTGAGCTGAATTCCTACGAAGTTTTTTTCGGTGTAATCGTGCTCACTGTGCTCGCTTCTGGAATAGTATCTGGATTTTCATATGTTTTTATGGCTGTGATAACAGCAGTTGCCGCACTGCTCGCGGTTTTGATAATAAAGTTTTCTTCCGTTACTTCACGCTTTACAGAGCTTATAGACAACAAAGGCGATGCAGAGCTTCTGACAGCAGCAGTAATAGTGCTGATTTTTATCATGTCATTTGCTGCTGACAATGTGGGCATTGCCTTTTTCGGGGCATTTGCAGCAGGCTTGCTATTGAACAAGTCGCCTTCCAAGGACTCTTACATAATACCTAACATAAAAACAATTGGTTTTGGATTTTTCATACCTATGTTTTTTGCATATAGTACGCTTTCATTTAGCCTTTCAGCCTTTGCCCAGTACTGGTGGGTTGTTTTGGTGCTGTTTGTGCTTGCTGCAGCATCAAAGCTTTTTGGCTTGTGGCTTCCTGCAAAGTTCCTGAAACAAAACCAGAGAGACGCAATAATGGCAGGCATAGGTATGATGCCCAGGGGCGAATATTCAATAGTTGCTGTTCACATGGCGCTTGCATCAGCTATAATATTGCCTTCAATATACACGATAGTAGTAGGGGTGTGTCTGCTCAGCATGATAGTCACGCCTGTTGTTTTGCACATTCTCAAGAGGCGGATATGAACCTGGATGCATTGATTTTTCTGGTTTGCTATAAGGTTATAAGCATTTGCTGCAGAATACTAAGGTTTGAAATATATTAGTAAGGTAAAGGTTTGAGAGACCTTTTCAAATAATATTTTGATGTAAGGTTTGTAAAGACACATAGGAAATAATATAAAAAGTTCCGTAGGAACCACAAAGTTTTTGGGGTTGATACAGACCTGTTAAATAATATAAAAAGGTACGCAGTACCCAAAGTTGTTTTGGGTTTGCAAAGGCCTTTTACAAAAGGAGTTTGCTATGGGATTAAGACCAGGAAGATGTTATAGAAAATTTGAGCGCCCTTACACCCGCCGTTCTATAAGGGTGCCGAAGAAAGGGTATGTAAAGGGAGTCCCTGCATCAAAAATTACGCAGTTCGAGGCAGGCACAAAAGGCAATTATGACAGCATTATTTGCATGAATTCAAAGCGCAGCGTGCAGATAAGGCACAACTCCCTTGAGTCTGCCCGTATCGTAATGGTTCAGATCATGGAAAAAAAGCTTCCAAAAGGCGCGACATTTTTTATGAAGATCCGTCCCTTTCCTCATCATGTTCTTAGGGAAAACGCATTGGCAACAGGCGCCGGAGCAGACCGTTTCCAGACAGGCATGCGCCAGAGCTTTGGAAAGCCTGTAGGCACAGCAGCCCGCGTTCGCGCTGGCCAGTGCATAGCAGAAATTCATGTTCTTAAGCAGAACATTCAGATAGCAAAGCTGGCATTTAAAAAAGCATCTTACAAATTGCCTACGCCAGTGAAGCTGGAAATTGGCACATTGTGATTGGATTCAAAATCTTTCTTTTACCCAGTTCATTCAAATAATGTATTATACTTCTTTTCTTTCCGCGAGCGCCATTTAATATTGTTTTCTTTGATACGGTAACTTTCTTTCCTTTAGAAAGCAAAGCTTTCTGAGGTCTCAAAGAGCTTTGCTCTTTGCAGATACGAAAAGAAAGCTAGCAAGGGCTCTCGCCATAATAAATCACAACCTTAATAAGCTCTTTCTGTTACATTGTAAAATGGAACAGGTATTGGACAGGCAATCAATGAAAGCGCTTGGTGCTGATAGCCGGCAGCACATAATTAAATTGCTGGCAAACCGCCCTTACACGGCTTCTGAATTGTCAAGGCTGCTCAAAAAACATGTCACAACAATAGCAGAGCATCTAAGCACACTAGAAAGTTCCGGGCTAATTGAAAAAAAAGAAGACGGCCATAAGTGGATTTACTATAAGCTTACGCCAAAAGGCGAACGCTTGACAAAACCTATGTTCAATTCGTGGAAAATAATGCTTGCTTTGGCAGCACTGTCTTTTGTTGGCGGAATATATGATTTTACATCATCAGTAAGTTATTTGCAAAAAGAAGGATTGCCGCAGGACATGCAAGCAGTTGCCGGCACGATCCAAGCTCAACAGCCAGAAATATGGCCGTTATTGATAATCCTGGCGGCTATACTTATGGTAGTAGCGTTGGTTCTCAGAAGGAAATAAATAAGTTTCCAAAATTGTTTTCATGAGATCAGAATAAATTAGTCATCTTCTTCTTGTCTTCTTCCGCGCCCTCTGCCCTGCGGTCGTCTTTCTTGCTGGGGATACTGGTCATCCTTTCCTTCTTCATAGCCAAAGTCTTCCAGCTTCATATCGTACTTGTAAGGTACTGATTCGCCTTTTTCGTCCTTTTGCACTTTTCCCTCGTTTCTTTTTTCAAGTATGGTCTTTGCAAGCACCCAGAAAACAAGGGCCATTGATTTTTTGCCTTTGTTGTTGCACGGCACTATTACGTCTATAAAATCTGTGTTATTAGAAGTGTCTGCAAACGCTATAACAGGAGCTCTTATCTGGACAGCTTCTTTTAGTGCCTGCCTGTCTACAGAAGGGTCTGTTATTACGACAAGATCGGGCTCAAAAAAACCTTCGTATGTAGGATTTGTGAGTGATCCGGGCATGAATCTTCCTATGATTGATCGTGCTTCTATAGTCTCGGCAAATTTCTTTGCAGCAGCTTGAGCAACGTCTTTTCTTGCAACTATCAGCGGATTTTTTGCTTCTGCTAGCATATTTGCTGCTAGCTGCAGCCTTGCATCAAGTATGCCTATGTTAAGGACAGCAAGGCCGTTTGGCCTTACTTTGTAAATGAACTTTTTCATGTCTTCTGTGCGCGAAGTCATGCCTATATGGACGCCTGCGCTCAGATAGTCTTCTCTTGCAATAAGAAGTGATTTTTTCATCATTACCACTTAAGATGGCATAACCCTTTTAACTGTTATAGGAAGCACGTTTTTTTCATATTCAAGCGCTGCTATAATCTTAGGGCTGTGCTCTGTTGTTTTGATTAGAATCGGTGCACCCATCGATATTTGAAGTGCCCTTGCCGATATTATTCTTGTTTTTTCAAATCTTGTCACTGCATCGTAAAATGCCACTATAAACACCTTTGTTCAAACTCGCTGTTCAAATCCATAATAGATTGAAAAGCTATTTAAAAGCTAAGAATCAGCGCATTGGAGCGTACAAAAGGCAATAATGTTTTTTGAACTTATTCTCATAGGTTCTTTGTTTCCATTAACGATTTTTTCTTTCAAGAAAAAGGGGTTACCCGATGTATCTTACCTGTTCGTCTTTCGGCGAAAGCTGTTCCATTGTTCTTCTGTGAAGGCTTTCAACATTCCTTATTTTTTCATTTAGCTCGGCTATGCTTTTTTCCAGCCGTTTTAAGTCAACTTTAATTCCAATTATTTTTGAAAGCGTACGAAGAACATTGTCTGCTGCTATCGGGTCTGTGAGAACAGGCGCACCTGGGGTCTCGCCAAGAAGGCATAATGCGTCAATATCCTTTGTTTTTGAAAGCCCTAGAATTAAGCCAGAAGCGCCTACTATAGTGGCAATGTGGTGTTGTTTGGCAAAATCAATGCTTGGATTCTTGTATTTTTTCAGCAGTTTTTTGTCGTTTACAACGCCTATTACATGGCCGTTCTTTTCTCCCTGCCCCTCTATAAAACCGCCTAAAGTTATTATTTCTTTCACGCCAATGCTTTGTGCAAAATCTATTATTTTCATGCTGATCTCGTAATGGCCCTCCGGCGTTATGCTCTGCGTGTCTCCTGTAACAACTACAATATCGCGGTCTTTTGCTTTTTTGTAGTAAAATTCGCAGTTAAGCACGTGCGCCTCTGCATCTTCGTGAACTATTACAAGAGGAAGAAAATATGGGGAATATAGCTCTGCAAATTTTGTCATCTTCAGCTCATTTACAAGATAACCTGCAGCAACCCTGCCAACATTGCCTATGCCAGGCAGCCCTTCTATAAGCAAGGGGTTTTTCAGTTTTACCTTTTCAACGATTTTTATCCAGCTTTCCATAGGCTTATTTGTTGCTCGTAGTATTTATTGGTTATAGCTCTACAAGGAAACAAAATACCTTATGGGTCTAGAATTAACATTTACTGTTAGTTCAGCTTTGTCTCTGATTGGAACTTTTTTGTCGGAAAGAAATGCCGAATCCCCTGAGTACTCAACAGGATTTACAAAATAACAGCCATTTGCGTCGCGCGACAGGCAGCCGTCAAAAGACCCATAACGCTTATGTACGCGGACCAGGTCGCGCCCGAGTGCAGTGTATCTTTTCAGATTTTTTCCAGTTATTGTTCGAGCCATCCGAAAGGCTTGACAAAAAAGTATTAAAGGCGTATACAATGCTTTCATTAACACTCCACAAAAGGAAAGTTATGTGGACTTGCTCTTTGCAAGTCTTCTATATTTTCGACACATTGTAAAAGGAAAATTAGATAGTCTTCTTAGCAAGTCTTCTATATTTTTCACAGAGAAAAGTTAGGCGGAAGTATTCTTCGCTAGCCGTCTATATTTTCCATACTTGTCGTCTGGGGAGAATTTTGCAGGATGGGCTATTTTCGTGCGCAGCCCGTGGCATTCTTCTTTCAATGTATAATGATTTTCAGCAATGCATTTCATTATCATAAAATTACCCTTTATTTAATTAAACGTTTTCTTGCCGTGACTTTTATGCAATACATGGCAATAGGATCAAACATATATGGACCAACGGGTCTAAAATATAACAGTCCATTAGGCATCACATCCTGTATTGTTGGGTATCTTTCAAGAAGTGAAAAATTAACTTGATTTGTATCAATAATAACGTACTTGCCATTAAAATTAGGTTCAAGCGCGCCTTTCAGTCTGGCGTATATTTTTTCGCCTTTTGCTGCAACATCTGCTATTTCGCGGCTTTCTAAATCAGCCATCATTGCCGTATCATCTCTACTTTTATTTCAGCCTTGCCCTTGGCGGATTTTTCCATTTGCTCAAGAAGCGCAGTGAATTCCTTTTCACCTTTTTTAGCGTCTTTCGTCTTTATTTTTGCCATGTATTCTGTCGCAGC
>DATDTP010000074.1:0-6920 GCA_035290775.1 archaeon
GAACGATAACCATGATGAACAGACGCACTTTGTGCGTCAATCACGGTCTCTCTTACGCTTATCTCTTTCCCATAGGAAATTTGATATTATTTGTTATTCGGTTTTAGTCTCCTCTTTTACCTCTTTTTTCTTTGATAGGTCATCTACTGTCTTGTTGTCCCAAATAAATATAAGCGAATCTGATTTTGACGAGCCTATTTTTGAGAAAATATTTCTTACATCAACTTTAGTTACGTCTGCCTTGAAATGCTTTGCCGCAAGCTGCTGCACGGACGCCTTTGTTGGCGTTGCTTCTTCCGGATGTACGGCTAGCATCTTTACTTCTTTTCTTTCCATTATAGGGTTGTGTTTTTCTGATATTACGTCTAGTTTCATAGACACATAATTTGATGCTAAAGGTTTAAAAGCTCTCGAGCATAGTTATTGAAACTGATTTTTATGATACATGGTGAAACCCGAAGAATTTACATGGGATATTTTGGACCTGAAGTTGGCAGCGGAGCCTATTTTGCTCAAAAGAGTTTTCCTGACCCTGTGCAAAACAAACCTCTTGCTGAATATTCCTCAAGAATTGTTTCTGAAGGAAGAACCAGAAAAGGAAAATTGCTATTTAACAGTAAACTTTCTAAAGAGACAAATTTCAATAGAGAGATAACAAATCTATACGCTTGTCCTGGGATGAGTGCAAAAAAGGTTGTGCAATATCTTGAAAGATTTGGAATTTCAATAAGTGAAACATCTGTAAGAAGGGTTGCAAAGGCTTCTCTTAATGAGAAAGGCTTGTATGACCGCATTGCTTCATCAAGAAATCCTATAGGCGCTTATGCAATAGCTGCCTGAAGAATGAATTTTTTTATCAAACTTTAATTGCGTATTTGCCCGGGGCTGTGATGTTAAGCTTTTTTGCTATTTCGCTGTCTACATCAAATATCACAACCGTGCCTTGGAATGATGACGTCAAGTTTGCTGTCTTGCACACAGGGCACTGGTTGCCTTTTTCAATTATTCTCTTGCAGTCTTTGCATGCTTTTTTTGACATAGGTAATCACACTGCCCTTCCTTCTGATATTCTAAAAAGCTCTACTGCAACTTGTTCTGTTAACCCTTCTGCATGTAATTTTTCTATTAAATCAGGATAAATAATGTCCTCTCTCATAGTGCTGTAAAAAAATCCGCCTGCCGAAGGTCCAGCTGTTAAAGGCCCGCTTGCACGTACAGTTCTTTCAATAGGATTGTATGAAACTGACATATCGCCTTTTTCATAGACTAAATTTAGTTGAGTTGCTGGCATTATAATCACTTTCTTTTTTCTTTAACCGGCTTTTCTTCCCTTTTGGATGCCGGCCTTTTTTTGTCTTTTTCCAGCCATTCCAATGCCCCTAATCCAGGCTGTCGCATTGTCAGGGATATCTTGCTTCTGCCTTTTCCCAGCGATACGCCGACTACGCGCGCATGAATTATGTCGCCTTCTTTCAGCTTGCTGTTGTTTTTCTTTCCTGTAAATACTGCATTCTTTGCGTCGTATGCAATTTTGTCGTCCATGACTTGTGAAACATGAATCAATGCATCTATAGGGCCTATGCGCGTAAATGCGCCGAACTCTGTTATGTCTACAATTTCCCCTACTACAAGCTCATTTACATCCGGCTTGTAAACAAGGACTTTGTATTCAACCGGGTAGTGGACTGCCCCGTCTTCAGGCACTATTGAACCGTCGCCTATGCTTAATACTTCTGTTACAGCCAAGAACACGCCTATTTGCGGATTTAATTTTCCTTCTACCTGATCCTGCAAGCTTTCTTTTACGCCCTGCTCTAGCTCTACATCGAATTTTACAGGAGGCACTCTTACTTTTTCTTTTAATGTCAATATTTTGAACATACAATCACCTGACGAAACAAATTGACGCCTTTAACGCCAATATTTCTTTGCTTTCTATAATAATGTCTTTTGATTTCATGTGAGGAAATGTTTAAATGCATAGAAATCTTGCTTAAGCAAGCGCAAATGCGACTATCAAAGGTGCAAGGACAAGCGCTATCGTGTTCATGACTTTTATCAACGAGTTTATAGCAGGGCCTGAAGTGTCTTTACAGGGATCGCCTACTGTGTCGCCTACGACTGCTGCCTTGTGAGCAAAACTTCCTTTGCCGCCCAATTTGCCAGATTCAATATATTTCTTTGCATTGTCCCATGAAGCGCCGCTGTTTGCAAGCATCAGAGCTAAAACCAAGCCCGACGCTATTGAGCCTGCCAGCATGCCGCCAAGGGCTGCAGGGCCTAGCAATAATCCTATTACAACAGGCGCCAGTACGGCTATCAGTGCCGGTGCTGCAAGCTCGTGCAAAGCTGCTTTTGTGCTTATATCAACAACTTTTCCATAGTCTGGCTGTGCTTTGCCTGACATTATGCCTTTTATTTCTTTGAACTGCCTTCGAACTTCTATAACTATAAGGTTTGCTGCTTTGCCGACTGCCTGCATTGTAAATGCTGAAAATAGGAATGGAATTGCGCCGCCTATCAGCAATCCGACAAGAACTTTTGCATTCAGCAAGTCTATTGATTTTAATCCCGTGGATTCTGCAAACGCTGCGAATAAAGCAAGCGCAGACAAGGCTGCTGATGCAATGGCAACGCCTTTTGTTGTTGCCTTTGTTGTGTTGCCTATGGCGTCAAGGGCATCTGTAACTTTTCTTGTTGCTTCAGGCATTTTTGACATTTCTGCTATGCCGCCTGCATTGTCACTTATCGGGCCAAATGAGTCGATGCTCATTATTATGCCAGTTATCGAAAGCAAACCAAGGGCTGCCAATGCAATGCCGAAAACGCCTGCAAGGCTGAATGAAATTAATATTGCCGCACATATCACTATTACAGGTAATATTGTTGACTGCATGCCTGTTGCGAGGCCTGTTATGATGTTTGTTGCTGCTCCTGTTTCAGAAGCATTGGCAATGTTCTGCACAGGCTTGTGCGTTGTTGCCGTGTAATATTCTGTTATTTGCGATATCAAAACAGTAACTATGATGCCCACTAGAACTGCAAGGAACAAATTAACATTCCCTACAAGCTGAACTGTTATAAAATATGATCCTATTATCGTCAATACTGCTGCTATGTATATCCCCTTGTTCAATGCTGGCCATATTTTTTCTGCATTGTTGGTGCGCACGAAGAATGTTGCCACTAGTGAAGCTATTATGCCCACGGCGGCTATTGCCAACGCATACATGACTCCTGCTGCACCCATTGCTATGTTTCCAAGAAGCATTGCAGCTAAAAGCGTTACAACATAAGACTCGAACAAGTCAGCCCCCATTCCGGCGCAGTCGCCGACATTGTCGCCTACTGCGTCTGCTATTGTTGCCGGATTGCGCGGATCATCTTCTGGTATGCCTTTTTCCACCTTGCCTACAAGATCGCCGCCAACATCTGCTGCCTTGGTGAATATACCGCCGCCTACTCTTGCAAATAATGAAACCAAAGAAGCTCCAAAACCAAAGCCGATCATTGCCATTGGGTTTCCAAGAACAATATATAGAACAGCCATTCCAAGTATGCCAAGGCCGACTATTGAAAAGCCGTTGACAGAACCGCCCAAAAATGCAACGCGCAACGCTTCAGAAACGCCGTTGGTAGCTGCCTGTGCTGTGCGCACGTTTGAACGTATAGAAATATGCATGCCAATGTAGCCTGCTATTGCCGAAAGCAATGCCCCGAAAACAAATGTTACTGCTATTATCGAGCCCAGCGCAGCATATAATATTATAGCAACTATAACCGTGCAAATAGCGACTGTCTTGTACTGCCTGTTAAGGAACGCGTTTGCGCCTACGCTTATTGCTTTTGCGATAGACTTCATTTTGTCAGTGCCCTGGTCTTTTCGCATGATTGACATCGTGCTGAAGACTGCGAACAGCAGCGCAAGAATTCCCGAACCTATTACAAGCTCTAAAGCCATATAATTTCAATTATAGAACGAAGCGTTTAAAAAGGTAGTTTTGGCTTCAGCTAGCGGCTTAACCACATCTGAAGGCTTTCCTTACTGCCGGCGACAGGTCTGATTTGTCTAAAACATGGCTGTTTACAGGCTTTCCGTTATGCAGAATTTCATACCTGAATGTGTCTCCACTCCTGCTGTAAACATATGATGTGCTGCCATACTTGGCTGTGCATTGCATTGGAGCACCAGACGCATCTGTGCTCACTGAAACACCGCTTGTTGACATGTGTAAGCCTTTTGTAAAAAGGATTCGCTCTTCCCCTTTAGTTGACTGATGTAAAAACGTTTTCTTTCAGAAAGAAATTCAGATAATTTGTTGCGTCTTTGTCACGGTTGTTGTAAATATTTTCATACAGCGATACGTAGAGATGCAGATTTTTCTTGCATATGCCTTTGAACAAATCCAAAAAATGTCTTAATCCTTGAAACGCGCCTTCTATCGTGTTTGTATGAACGTCTCCTCTTGCGTATTCTTTTTCAGAGTGATTAACAGTTTCGTGTTTGTAGCCTTTTTTCTTGAGAGACGAATACGCAGTAAAATCATCTGTATACACTTTTGATTTTTTGTCAACCCGCTTCATTATTTTGTTCACGCTTCGTTTTCTCATGTTTTTCATTACTTGCAAAGAAATCTTTCCTTTTCGTTCTACAGCTCCAGCAATTGGTGGTTTGTCTTTGTCGTAAGTACCACGACCGCGTAATTTCAAACCACGCTTTCTAGGCTGTCTTTTCAGCGTTTTAGAGCCTTTTTCGCCTGCTGATATGTACATCTCATCGATTTCAACTTTTCCAGAAAGCGTTTCAAGAAAACGCTTTTCATAAGCATTATTCATAATCTTTTTTGCTATTCGATGCACATGATCGTATTTCCTTCCAAGCTCGTTGTTAATTTTGTTTATAGAAATTCCGCGCTTTAACTCTTTTCCAATGTAAATCCATTCTCGTATTGGAATTTTTGAATTTTCAAAAACAGTTCCTGTTGTTTCTGTAAATGATTTTTTACAATTTCTGCAAATGTATTTATGATAAAAAATTCTTCTCGTTCCATTGCTATTAATATTTTGTGATTTGCAATGCACGCAAGTTATTTTTCCATGCCATCTCATATGTCTCAAGATTGCTAAACACTTTTCTTCTCTTGGCAAAAAGTCGTCCATAGAAAAACTTAATTCCATAATTTATATGTTATTCTGGTATATAAATCAGTAGCATTAGGGGGAAGAGCGAAAGGATTTAAGCTCGCTTTTTTGATGTTTTTTTGCCTTAAATAACTTTTTGAAACAGTTCCATGATGGCAAGAACAACTGCTGCCGAACTTCTTGAAAATGTCAATGGCATAAATAGTAGATATCGCGCTTTATGCAGGACAGAAACAGACATTGAACTATTTAATTTCTTGAATCGCGAGCTGCCTCCGGCTTACAAAAAACTTACTGAAGCTCACAAGTTGACTGTTTCAAGACCTGATTACAAAACTGCTGTTCATCTTTATAACGGGCTTTATGCTGAAGCTGTCGAGATTTGCGCTGGGCATGGCTATGAGCTTGACAACGCAATTCAAAGGATTAAAGAATAATGTGACTACTTTTCTATTATGCGCTGGCTCTTCATACAATTCACGCCTCAACAATCAGCTTTTTCTGGCGAAGGCGGAAGACCTTGATGCCTTTTGACTGCAGCTTTCTTAGGAGTTTTTTGTCGTTTGTCGCAACAGGACATCTTTGTCGCAACGCGTAATTTAATATTGCTGTGTCGCCTTTTTTGTCTGTATTTTCTACAGGAATTTTCATGAGCTTCAATATTTTCAGCGATGCCCGCGCATGCATGGAATCGTTTTTCTTGCCCAGGGCTATTTTTTCCAGCTCGTCCACGCACGACGACAGCGTAAAGGACTTGTCCGGCCATTTTGCCTTGAACTGCACTGCTGCAATAAGCATGTTTGTATCTAATAATATTACTTCATCCATGGAATCTATTGGAACAGCAGCGTAATAAAAGGTTTGCAACAGAATAGAATGAATGGTTACACTACAGGGTAAAGGCCTTGTTCAAATGTCTGTTCCTTTGAATAGAGCAGGTTCATACGGTCGTGGAAGCGGTGAAAGCTTTTATGACCCTTCGGTTAGAAATCGCTTTAGGCCTGGTTTTGACGCTTCATGTCATTATACATTCTTGCAAACAGTTGCGACAGATGGCTTCATGAGTGCTGTAAGAGACCTTAGAAAAGAACGCGCTCAAGAGGTTAATCTTGAAGCAAGCGTGGTTAGAGAGTACATTGAAGCGCTTTATTTTCTTGCAGGCAGCAAGTTTCCTGGATTTCATTGCGATGATGTTGGTTTCAAACGCGGATTTATTTCATATCCTTTGGTGGGTGTAAAAGGCTCTCACCCAGAACTTCCTAAATGGCCTGTTGTTCATGTTGTAAAGGACAGCGATAAGCAAAAATTTCCGAACGCCATCAAATTTGGGGAATATTTGGACGACCTTAATGGTGATAAGGCCTACAAGTTTCTTAAAAAAAGACAGGCACCACAGAATTACCACAAGAAACTTGTTGATGCAGTTCATGATGGGCACATAAATCCTTTTGTTATGCAGCACCGTGTATGGATAGTTGATGGAGAAACACTCAGAAATGCGCTTGACTTTCTTGGACAGTTTTCATTCACAGACTCTTATTCTGCCGCGCTTGAATTTCACGAATGTTCTGATGTAGATTAAAATTGTGTAAAAAAGAAAAAATTTATATTTAAGTTTTTTTTTTGGCTTTAGCTTTGAACTTACTGTTCGTCGCTTCCAGAATCTGAATCCTGGACTTCTTCTGTTTCACTCTCGTCTGAGCTTGAATCAGATGAACCTGAAGATTCGCCTATTTTTTCGCCTATAGCGAATTTTCTTGCGACTTCCTTTATCTTTA
>DATDTP010000075.1:0-14690 GCA_035290775.1 archaeon
AAATGCCTCTATCAGCTTCTTCCTGAACCTTTCTTACTTTTGCTTCGTAAGCTTTTTGTGCTACAGGATCGATGCGTGCTTTTCTTGCCCTGTCCGCACTAATATAAAATCCATCAAAATGTGAAGGCATAATTACGCCCCCACCACCAAAAATTCTAGCACCACACATTTGTCTCGATCTTTCTTCAACTTGTGCGTACGCGCCGTATAAAATATTTTTTTCAGTTCTTCCAGGTTCGTGTTTCACATATACGCGTTCCGCCATTATTATTTTAGAAATTAAAACTATTTAAAATCATCACTTTTTAGTTGTTATTACAAATTCCCTTCTTTTTGCAGCTTTTCTGCGAGCTTTTCAACTTCAGGCTCAAGCGTCTGGATTGTTTCAACAATCCCTGTAAGCTCGCCCATAAGCTCGCCGTCAACCTTTCGCATGTCAGCAACGCGCTTTTCCATGACTTCTGTCGCTTCTGCAAGGCTTTTTTTGACAACAATGCCTGCGCCGACGCCTATCATTATGTTGCTAATGTCTGTTATTTCGCCTGTTATAAATGCGCCGCTTCCAAGAGTAGGCCATATTTCATTGTCCTTTTTTGCGCCCTTCAGCTTTTTCATGGCCTCAAGCGTCATTGTCAGCTCTGTCAATGCAGAGTCTACCTTCTGCTTTTCTTCAAGATAGCTTTGAGCCTGCTGCTTCATGACCTGAAGCTGTATAAACTTTTCCTGCAGCTCCTGCTGTTCTGATACAGCAGATTTCACGTGTTTTTTTGCCATAACTAATCCCTTGCGGAAGACAAACCTTAGGTTTCCTCTTACGCTTAACTCTTTCCTATTTGTCTTTACATCTTACATCAAGAATATTACTTTAATGCTTTTATAGCTCTACAAGGAAACAGACAAGATACTATTCCCTTGTGAGCTATACAAGGTAAAGCTTTGCTTTACCTGTACAGGAGAATTTTCAATTCTCCTTGTATGCAAACCAAATAATTCATATATTGATACTTTGGTTAACTATAATAACATTATTGCGCTGCTAGCCAAGCTTTAACCCTGTGCTTATTGCGCCAAGCTCGTATCCGCTCGTGGCCGATCCTACAACTGCGCCGTTGCTGTTTGCTATTATGCCTGCGCCAACGTGAACTGTTCCGAAGTTTACAGTAGCTTCTGTCGCTTCTACGCCTAATATTTTTAGAATTCTTTCTTTTTCCGGAATCCTGAGCTTTGGATGCGCAAGACAGCCTTTGTTTGTTGCCAAGGCCAACGTGCCTATTGTGTGCATTTTTCCTATTGTTGCAACTTCACATGGCAGATCAAAAAAATCCCCTATTTTTTTCTTATGCCTTCGAAGCAGGTGAGATACAAGTATTCCTTTGTCGTTCATTAAAACAAGGTTTCCTACGCACGTGTGCGTATCTTCAAGGACAAGCACCTTATCAAATTTTTTCTTCAGGTTTTTGAGTTCATAATCCTCAAGAATTTCAGGCACAATGATGCCAGAAGAATTCCCGGCCATGAATATTTTCACAAGGTTTGTTTCAAGGGCTGTTGTCTCTATTATTTCCACATTAAGCGCTTTTTTAATCGAGTCGTCTTTTTTACCCATTATACAGTACTTGTCTGTCGCAAAGCCGTAAAGGCCGACATTCACATCGTTTATTATTTCGGATTGTATCATCATGGGAATCACGTCAATAATGTTTCTTTTGTTTTAAGTAGGATAGAAAGGCTTAAGTGTTGTCAACCTCTGTAATTCTGACATAACGCCTGCATGTGCCACTCCAAGAATAGGCGTGTTTTCTTGGATCAAAACGATAAATTATTTCTGGTTCTGTTGATATTCTTCTTGTCTTACCATCGCAGCCATCTATGTACTGCATGACTTCGCATGTGTCAAGCCACAAGCCTACTTCCGGAAGCGTTAGGCCTTCATGCTTACATACAAGGGCAAAATATTTCTGATAGCTTTTACTGCTTGTTGGTCCTGATTCTTGCGGGAAAAAAATCGGGTTGCCGTTTGGAAGTATTGGAGTATAGCCTACTTTAGCGCCTGCAGAATCTGATTTGAGCTGCGGAAGCACATTTTCGGTTACCACTCTATCTACATGATCAAATTCCCTTGTTTTTCCGCTGACTATCCTGTCTCTGTACACGAACGGCATTATTAGAAATAACAGGAATCTTATTATGCTTATTTTCTCTTCTTCAGAAAGTGCAAAGGCGTCTTCTTTTTGCCTGTATTTTCAGCGTGTTTAATGAACTCTATTTTTACCACATCATTGTCGCTTATTCCTAACACATCGCGCAGCTTTTCTTTTGCTATTATTTCAACAATGTCTTTTGGGTATATGCCATTGCACTGCTGCATTGCCCAGCAGTTGTGCTCTTTGCTGCCGAATTTTATTACCACTGGCGCAAGCCAGCACTCCCTTATTATAGAGCCGTCAAGTATCTTGTGCTCCACTGATTTTGTAGCATGTTTTCCAATATCTATTGTTTTTTCTAATTTAAGATCTAAAGTGCCTTTGAAAGGCGTAAAGCCAAGTATGCCTACAAGGCGAAAGTAAATCTTGTCTATCAAGGGCTTTCCCCGAAGAACGCCTGTAACAACATGAGCCGATACTTGCATGATTATACATGTGATGAAGAAATATTTTAAGACAGTAAAATGAAAGGATTTCATTTAGAATTGTAAACTACCACAATTATACAGATTTTGATATAACTACCCCGCATATTCTAGTTACAAGTTCGCTAAAATATCTTTCATCTAAAAACATACCCTCCGTAGAATATACTGTTCCATCATTTATCCTGAAATATGCCAAAGGAAAAATACCCCTTGGATTTCTAGCATCAATTAAAGCAGGGCCAAAAGCGCATATTCCGAGATCTGGAATTTCCTCTACGCGAGGCAGTATAATTATACCAGACTCCTTCTGATAATTTTTCCGCTCGCTTCTGAGTTTCTTTCTCTACAACTTTCCATCCTTGGCTTAATATTCTATCTAAATAATTCATGAATACTTAATGACATTGCTCTTTATAACGCTCGTGTAAGATGAGAGCGTAGAATACAGGAATATGTAATTCTAAACAATTTTGTGTGAAAACTTATTCAGAAGCCGAACCTTCAGCAGCTTTAATTAATTTGAACGAGCCTTCTTCCTGCGTCACAATTCTTCCATCATTGCCTGCAATATTCAGGACATAACAGTCGGCATGACCGCCGACATATGTTCTGCTAACAACTCGATATTCTTTTCCTACAGTCAAATTTGGAATATTATCGTATAATACTTTTACAATGTCGCCCGATTGATATTCACGCTCGCTCATGGCTACCTATTAGAAGAAAATTATTAAAACCAATATTGGAGTTTAATTTAATGTAAAGATTAGTCATCCTTTGCCTTGTCTTTCTTGACTTCTTCCTTGATTTCTTCTTCGCGAATTTCCCTGGCAGCTTCTGCCTCTATTTTTGTCTCGTTTGCTTCCTCTTCCTTTCCTTCAACGAGCTTGCTTTCTGCCTCTTTCTGCAGGGCTTTTGGACCTAATCTTGCAAGAAGCTTTTCCTGCAGGCCTTTTCTTTCTTTTCTTGGGGCTGCCTTGAATTCCTCGTATTCGAAACCCATAAGCTCCACTTTTGCAGTTTCGCCGTCCATTACGGCTTTTACGCGTACTCTTCTTGGGGGCTTTTCCATGCTGCGTTCCCACATTTTTTCATTCAGGTGTTTCCCGAGCTTTATTTCCTTTGCTTTAGTATGAGTTTTCATGTAAATCTTGACAAGGCTGACTGCGTATTGCGTGCGCTTCATGCGCGTCTTCTTCCATGCATCGCTCAACGAAATTGTATAAATCTTATCTTCTGCCATACTACATCCCTGCGGATAGGAAACCAAAGCAAACAGACGCTTTCAGCGTCAATGCACGTTTCCTCTTACGCTTAACTCTTTCCTTTCTGTCTTTGAAAGCGCTAAATCAAAATATTATCAAACACACCTCAAATCTTGTTCCTGCCGCGCCTCCAGTGCTTCACAGTTACCTGGATTCTGCGCGTTCTGGCGCGCTTCAATGAAAATTTCTTGATATCAGCCCATCTGGGAGCAGACTGCCGCTTAGCTGCTATTAGCTTTAGTTTTTTGCCAAAAGGCTTTCTTGACGCCATAAATATCTCCATATTACCTGCCTAGAAAGGTTTTAATATGAATTACTGAATGCAACTAACATCGGAATTTAACGAAGTTGAATTTTGAGAGCTGGAGCGAGGCAGGCAACCCGGCCGAGCGACCTCCAAAATTCAATTTGGGAAAGCGAAGTGCAACGAGCTTTCCGTTAAATTCCTGTTAAGTGAAATTGCCCTACGTCCGCCTTTGATATTTAGGTTGAAGAACTAGAAGATATGCACTTGAGTCCAAAACATTGTTATGCCATGCAAACATCAAATCATCTTCTTTTATTTGATGTAGCTTTCCGTCCTCTGGATCATTGTACCAAAATCTTCCATTTTCATATTTTGTGATTACAATAAAATGCCCCATGTCAGATGGTTCTTCATTGAATAATAGAAATTGCCTAACTGCAATTATTACAGGAAGTTTCTTTTTCAAGAATTTTATGATGTCTGATTTTGCTGGTTTCTTGCTTTCTGCTTTTCCTTTTGATATTTTTTTATTGTATGAGTAGCAGTAAACTTTGAATCCTAATTTTTGAGCAAAATCAGCCAATTTGATTGTTCTAACCCCATATTTTTTAATTCCTCCAATTTTCGTTGTAATTTCCTTTGAAGAAACTTCCTTGCCAAAATAGTGAAGAACCATCTTTAACGCTGTTGGTCCACATTCCAATCTACCTTGTTTGAATTGAGGGACGGAAAGCTTTTGCATATGATACAATAATTCAAGATGTTATATAAATCTTATCAGATTGGCGGGCTTCGGGCAACTCTCCTCGCTTCGTTCGTCGGGACGTTGCACTTCTCGCTACGCTCGACCTCACTTAACGTATGCGACTATCCGAAGTTTTCGGAGCGAAGCGTAGAAAATTTGGAGAAATTGCGAGCCTAGCAATTTCTCGGATAGTCGCTATTATACGCCCCGACGACTGAAAGGAGGAAAGCGCAGCGTGGGTCGAGGATTTCAAAGAAATCCGAAGAAGTTCAGAAGTCGGCGTCATCAAGTGCGAAGCACCTTATAATAAAAGTATTAAAGGGCAATTTCGTTAATTTTTTTTTAATTTATTCCAGTTAATTCTTGGCGAAACTGGTTTAGAACCTGCCTTACACATTGGACATTCATTTTCTTTATACAAATGTCCTCTTTCAGATATAGCAGATATAACATCTAAACCTAAAATTGTTTCAGTTCCTGTAAAATTTCCAATTGTAAAAATAGGAGATACAACATTTGCACCTTTTGCTTTTGCAATATTTATTGTTTTTTTTATGCTTCCGCCAGAATAAATATCATCTCCGATAACAACAATAATATCATTTGGTTTTATATCAAAATTACATTCTTCCTTTTTTGTATCTACATAACCAAATTTTGCTCCAGTCTGTCTCGCAAGAGCATAAGCAATAGCCAAACCAAATGGAGGGTATGATAAAATCCAGTCAGGTTTTATTTTTCTGGCATTAAGCTCCGCAATGAAAACACTTTTTACAATAGATTCAACTAATTTTGGATCTGAAACAATAAAATCTGTGTTCATATACAAATCTGAATGTAATCCGCTTTCAAGAGTCTTAACATGAAATTCAGAATTGTTGTATTTCCATACTGATTTGTCAATAATTAATTTTGAAATGTTCATATCATATTAAAAAAAGATTAAAAGATATAAATGTTTGCGTTAGTCAGAAATTGCCCCTTCTAAAAAATAGCCGACTTCTGAATTGGATATAACATGATCATATCGGAAGTTTATTTCTGATATGATGCTAAAATGGTATGTTTTACGAAGTTTTAAGAGCTTTGTTGTTTGAATATCGTTATGAATGATATTGAAAAGCTTGTTAGGGAGCTGGAAATAAGGAATTTTTCCACAAAGACTGTGAAGGCTTATGTTTATTTTGTACAGAAATTTATTGAGTATTCAAAAAACATGGGTATGGATGAAAATACTGTAAAAAACTATGTTCACACAATGATCAAAAAGCAAAATCCATCAACTGTATCGTCAAATATAAGCGGACTAAAGTTCTTTTTCAAGAATGTATTAGGCAAAGAACTAAGCATTAGGCATCCGAAAAGGAACAAACCGATTCCTGAAGTTTTGACGGTAGAGGAAGTAAAGAGGCTTATTGGTTCCACAGGCAACATCAAGCACAAGCTAATTTTAAAAATACTGTATGGCTGTGGCTTGCGCGTAAGCGAGCTTGTAAACCTTAGAAAGCAAGACGTGAACTTTGATGAAGGCCTTATTCATATAAAACTCTCGAAAGGCCGCAAGGACAGGTTTGTAAAAATTCCGGACTCTATTAAGGATGAACTTGAAAATTATTCAAAACTTGGCGTCGATGAAATTTTATTTGCTTCAAACAGGGGCGGAAAACTTACAACGAAAACCATACAATTAATCATAAAAAATTCCACAAGAAAGGCCGACATAAAAAAGAATGTTCACCCGCATACATTAAGGCACAGCTTTGCAACGCATTTGCTGGAACAGGGAATTGATTTGAGGATAATACAAAAGCTCTTGGGACACAGCGACATAAAAACGACACAGATTTATCTGTCTGTGTCAAACCAGACAATAAAGAACGTAAAAAGTCCGCTTGATAATCTGTAAGCTTTACTTTCTCTTTGTCTTTATATTGATTTCCCTTTTTTCAGAAAGCTTTCGCAAGATTTGCACTATCTGTTCGTCGCTGAGCTTGCTTTGAAGCTGGCCTGCCTGGGCGAGCTGCGCCAAATATAATTCAAGCTGCATTGCCAGCTCTGGCTTTACAACCTTCAGGTTTGCCAAGCGCTCCCTTGCTTTGGGCTCTAGAATCTGAGACATCAGATGTTTAAGCATTTGTTCTGCTTCTGCCATCTGTTGCTGCTGTTGATTTTGCATGGAAAACTGCTGCTGCATCTTTTCCTGAAGCATCCTTTTTTTAATCTCTTCTTCTGACGACATAAGAATAAAATGTAGGAAAGAGCTTAAAAACGCAGACTGTAATACTTATTTTTCCACACCTTATGAATTTTTCCGAGTTTTACGTGATACACTGCATAAAGGCCGAACTCTCCGTCAAATATAAATTCCGAGTCTTACCAATGTATCGGCAGCAAACTCATTTGTCGACACATTGCAATTACTTCCATAAAGAATTCCGTCAATGGCCATGTATCTTCTTAGAGAGTTTCTATAAGGCTCAAGGAGACGGTAAGAAAATCTGTAACTTGATTTTTGGCTCATATCTGAAACTTGAACAGCGTCCTTTGCGAAAAACTTCGAAACCCAATAAATTCTCATGACCTTTGCCACTCCTGCCAGTTCTGTCTTTCAAACCCGGCAAAACTGTATCCCTTTTCAATTAAGGTTTCAGACGCACGCTGGTGCATTGCCAGCGGCAGGCTGTCACGGTCGCCATATTCCCATCCATCGCTGAATTTATGCACCCTTTTGAGGCTGCCGTAAGGCCTATCGGCGTTAAATACCATTGTTTCATACAGGCATCCGCCCGGCCATCTCCCAAATCTGCATCTTACGGTTGAAATTGCAAAATACTTGCCGTCTTTTTCCATGTAAGTGCGCATTGCTCCAACAGCTTCTGCAATAGCCTGCGGTGTTTCATTACTCATACATACTTTTAGCCTTTGAATATAGTTAAAATTAGATGCCTAAAAAATTTAACAAATTAAAGTTTAAATAATCTATATGTAATTTTATTAAATGAATCTGGATAAAAAGTCTTTAAAATTACTAGAGGCATTAGACATGGACGGGCGGCTCTCCTTGTCAAAATTAGCCAAACGTACTGGCATGTCGAAAGAGCTTGCGAGCTACAAGCTGAAAGCAATGGAAGCAAAAGGCATATTGAGGAAAAAGTACGCGTCAATAGACGGGGCAAGGCTCGGCTATGAGAGGGCACTTCTGCTTATCAAATACAGGCACATGAACAGCAGCTTGCAGAAGCTTATTATAAAATACCTGGAAAATGCGCAGAATTTTACAGTCGTTCTAGACCTGACAGGAAAATGGGACATGCTCCTGATGCTTTGGGTAAAGAACATGCACGAATACAAGGACATAGAAGACTTGTTCATGAAAAAATTCGGGAAATTTGTAAGAGAGAAAATTGTTTTGATAAATACAAAAAGATTTAGGTTTAAACACAGGTTCATTTACGGCTCCAGTGACCTGCAAAAAATAACAACAGGCTGCTATTCTAATGAAAACATAGACGAGACCGACAAAATTATTATAAGAGAGCTTTCAAAAAACTGCAGAACCCCTACAGCAAAAATAGCAAAGGTCGCCGGGATGTCGGCAGTGGCAGTGAAAAACCGCATTAAGTCAATGGAAAAGCGCGGCATAATTGCCGGCTATCATATAATGCTAGACACGCCATATTTTGGCTACAGCCAGTATAATGTGATGCTGGTGCTGGAAAACCCGGCCATTAAAAACAACATAATCGCGTACCTGAGCATGCTTCCTAATGTAATGGGAATTACCGAAGAGATAGGAGAATACGACCTGATGTGCGAAATTTACGTAAAAAACATGAAAGACCTTGATAAAGTTCTTGCTGCGCTGCGGGAGAAATTTCCTTCTGTAGTGGACAAAGAAATACTTCTTGTAGATGAAAAAGCAGTGCTGCGCGGGCCTGACGCGTAGACTATTTCCTATCCCACACATTGTAATACACAACACGTGCAACCTCATGCGGGTAAAATATAGAGCTCGACTCCATCATATTCTCCGCCCATTCTTCTTTCGCTCTCCCTGCGAATTACTGCTTTTAAATTATCTGGCACTGCATCTACGTCAGACATTCTTGTAACAACAACCATTGGCACAGGCGACCACCTTGGATGGCCTTCTCCATAAAGATTATTCAATGCGATAGAAAAAAAGCCGCTTTCTTTGTATTTGAGCAACGGGTTTAATCTTGATGTTGGAGAAAACGCCATTTCTAACTCTCTCTCTAATTGCCCGAAAAGGCTTGAGCCACCTAAACCATGCTCATCCAGCAACAAAATTTTGAACAAGTCTGTAAATAACCTTACGCAACGATTGCGCTCTTCTGCATGAGATACAGAATCTGATTCAAAAACATAAGCAGCTGCCATGCCGTCGCCTTTCGCAAAACCAAGAATTGGATATTGAATGCCATGAAGCTTGTACCCGACGGGTACAAGCGTTATGCCTGTCTGGTTTGCGTAAGTTTTAGAATATGGACAAACGCTTTTTCCAGATGTTAGAAAGGCCTTGGCTGTTTCTATTCGATCAGTCATCTTTGAATGGGTAAGAGAAATCTATTAAAACTAGACCTTGATCTGTTTTGCAATGTTGTCCAGAAACTTCTGCCCTTTTGGCGCTATGCTGCGGCCTTTCTTTTCTTTTTTCACAAATTCAATTTTTTCAAAATCCTGAAGGATAACGCGAAGAATTTTTCCGCCGCCTCTTACAGAATGGGACGGCTGATGCCCGTTGCTTTTCAGCCCGCCATAGTAGCTTCTAAGTTTCTGAATGCCTATAGGCCCGTCCAGATATATTCTTCTAAGCAGTGAAGCTGACCTTATATACCACCAGTCTGCATGCTCTGGAGGGCGCTGACGCGAAGACCCTGTCTTGACAAAAACAGCCCAGTCCGGCATTTTCATCTGCTGCTTCAATGCAACAGCTGACACTGAAACCAATTTTTGTGCGTCTGCATCACGTGCTGAAGTCATACAAAATCCCTTTTTAGTAAAAAGGTCTTTTGAAACCCTAAAAACTATTGGGTCTCAGACCATATTACTTTGCATATTCAGCTTTTTTATTAGGGAGAAAGGTTTTAATATCTGAAAAACACGTATCATTATGGATGATGTGTATATTTGGGACAGGAGATCAATAAGACTTTCTTTTGGGGATTTTTTAGCAATAACACAAGCTGCATATGTTCCATTTAATATAATTTCCGGCGGCCCAGCTAGAGAATATGTGGATTTTGAAGTTCCAGTGAGCTACAGAGGTCCACTTCTTGAACACCTGAAAGACAATCAAATTGGTTACACAAAACTCCTGCCAGTCATTCAAAACGGAAACCTAACTGTGCGGCCGCAAGACTTGCACGTTGTATAACGCACCTTGTTCTTGATTCTCCAGCCGTGAGTAAGTTTTGCAAAGCAATATTTGCAGAACATGCGTTTTGCCTTTGGCGGCAGGCGCACGTTGTAGCGCATCCCTATTTTTTTAGCCAGCCTGACGTAGCGTTTTGAAAACTGTGCATCTGCCTTTTCTGCTTCAGCTATTAATATAGCTATCCTTTCCCTGGCTATCTTTATCTGGGATAGCGGCTTTGAAGACCGTCTACGCTCTGCCATGTTTCGCCCTCCAGACGGGGCCCTGTGAAGTGTCTTCTACCAAAACGCCATGCTGGCCAAGCAAGACGCGCAATGCATCCGCTTCTGCATATTTCTTTTCTTTTCGCAAATGCTCCCTTTCCTTTATTAATTTATAGTCTTCGTCGCTTATCTCTGATTCTTCCTGTGAAATAACTGCAAGTATTTTATCAATTTCCATGATAAAATCGCACACATTTTCCAACGATTTTTTGTCCGCCTTTTCCTCGTCCAGCTCTTTATTCACAAAGGAAATGAACCTGAAAAGCGCCGACAGAGCTTCGGGCGCATTAAGGTCGTTGTAGAGGCAGGAAAAAAATTCCTTTCGCGCTTTTTTAATTTCAGACATTATGGCTGTATTGCTTTTAATGTCCAAGCCAAATCTCTTTATCCTGAATACAAAATTATTAAGGCTGTCAACTGTTCGCGACGCATTCTTTAGTGCATCCCACGTAAAGTTTATCTGTGTCCTGTAATGGGCAGAAAGGCAGAAATAGCGGAACGCCAAGGGCGAAAACCCTCTTGCTGCAATATCGGATAAAGTGTAAAAATTACCAAGAGATTTTGACATTTTTTTGCCGTCTATCATCATGTGCTCGTTGTGAACCCAATAGTTCACAAACTTTTTTCCTGTATACGCTTCGCTCTGGGCTATTTCATTTGTATGATGTATGGGCACGTGATCTATGCCGCCGCAATGAACATCAAAAGTCTTGCCAAGGTATTTTATTGACATGGCTGAGCATTCAATATGCCATCCTGGAAAGCCTTTTCCCCACGGCGAATCCCATTCCATGTCTCTTCTCTTGTCTTTTGGCGAGAACTTCCACAAAGCAAAATCCGTGGGCCTTTTTTTGCCGCCCATTTCCACACGCGCGCCAGCTTTCAGATTTTTAATGTCAAGCATTGCCAGCTTTCCATAATTTTTCAGCTTTGACGTGTCAAAATATATGCCGTCATCTGTCCTATACGTGTATTTCTTTTTTTCCAGCACCGCAATCAAATCTATCATTTCCTTAATGTGGTCGGTTGCTTTTGGCATAATAGTCGGCTCTTTTATGTTCATCTTTTTTGCATCATCCTTGAACGCATTTGTGTAAAATCCTGCTATCTCCCATGCTGTCTTGTGCTCGCGCTTTGCGCCTTTTTCCATCTTGTCTTCGCCTTCGTCTGCATCTGAAACAAGATGGCCTACATCCGTTATGTTCATCACATGATGCACAGAGAACTTTGTCTCGAGAACCCTTCTCAGCAGGTCTTCAAACAAAAAAGAGCGCCAGTTCCCTATATGCGCGTAGTCGTAAACCGTAGGCCCGCATGTATAGAACCCTATCTTCCCTTTCTTTATCGGCTTAACAATTTCTTTCTTGCGCGTGAGCGTATTGTAAAGCGAAATGACGCCTGTATGCTTTTGCGCTTTGCGCCCTTTGCTGGCGTTGACCGGTTTTTTTATGGCCATATTAGAATAATGTCAATGAAGGAAATAAAAAGGAATTTTTGTATTATTTTTCTAAAATTTCTTCCTGCTCAGCTTCCCAAGCTGGGTCAACAATGCACAATAAAACAAGGTCTTCAGAGCCTGTATTCATAATTTTTTGCCTTGAATTTGGAGGAATGTAAATAGCGTTACCCTCCTTCACTTCCCTTATTTCGTCATCTATGTACATTTCACCCTCGCCATGTATTATGTAATAAACTTCTGAAGATTTTAGCCTGTGCAACTTAGTTGCATTGCCGGGCCTTACAACCGCATGAGCCAGGCTATAATTCGATCCAAGTTTATTTTTTGGAGAAAGCAATTCTTTCAGAGACGAGCCGTCGCCCGCGGTTATTGGCTTAACTTTTGCTTCATCTATGATTATCATAAGGTAAAGTATCTTCAAGCATATTTAAAATTTGCGAAAAATATCATTAGAAAAATACATTCCTATAAGAATAAAGTTTGATTAATCGAACTTCTTCTTTAGCCTCTTGATGCGCCTTTCTTCTGTGTCTTTACTGCTGTTTTTGTAAAAGTAGTATGCAGCGCCTATTATTCCTATGACAATTATCGCAACGATTATTGTGGCTGCATCAAACGATGCTACAGTAAGCCCGCCTGTCTGGTTGTTTGCCTGCGAAGTGTCATCAACAAGAGGCTGCACAAGAGGCTGGTCTGATGCCGCATTGTTCCTGCCAACTATGACAAATGTTGAGAAACCCGGTGTTACAGCCGTATAGTAGATATAGCTGGACGTTGAAAGAGTCTTTGTTGTTTCAAGTTTCTGCCATTCAGAATTAAAATACCTCCACATCTGAACGCTGTTTGAATCTATGTTATTTGAACTAAACCAGCCTGATTCAATCTTGAAATTTATAGAAGCATTTTTAACATCACTATTTGAGAAATTTGCAATTGAAAGCTCCACATATTTGTAGACTAAAGTGTCTGTCTCTGCTGCAGGATCCGGAGCTGATGTAGGCTTTGCGCCCTCTTTTACTGATATTGCCGCATTGTTGATGGTGTTTTTCGCCGTAAGCGTTATGTCGCTTATAGAAGCTGCGTCAAATACAAGCGTAGAAGACTGGTTGGCTAATATTTTCGCTACAGTTTTTGTCGTTGTCCCGCCGCCTCCGCTGCTTGTTGTTGTGGATGTAGTTGTTGTGTTTGTTGTCGATGTTGTACATGAAGAATTGCCAGATGTAATTGTGATTGTTGAGGCTGCCGTATTGCTTCCAAGGGCAAACGTGATGTCTTTGCTGCCCGTGTAACAAGTTGCCAGCGTCAGTGTCCATGAAAATGTTCTTGTAGTCGTGCTTGTAATTGTAGTTCCGCTATTTGATGTAGGGTCGCCTGAGACTGTGAACTGCGAAGGTGCAGTTAATGAGTATGATGTCAGGACATCGCTGCTTTGAGGATTCTGGACAGATATTGACAGGCTAAAAGAATCACCCTGTGATTTTGTGGCTGATGTAGGAGACGCTGTTGTAGTAAGGGCAGACGGCTCTATAAATTCCAGCGTTGCTTCTGTTGAAGACTTTGAGCCGCTGCTCCACGTGGATGTTACTTTATATAAATAAGTGCCTGCTGTCCCTGCTGTAAGCGTAAATGGTTTTGAAACGCCTGATGTAGTGACAGTAACGCCGCTGTAAGAGCCTGTTGATGGGTCTGATATTGAAAAATCTCCAGGCCCTGAAGATTTTGTGAGCGTTACCTGGCTGTTTGAAACATCACCTGTGTCAGATGTGCTTACGGATGTGACAACAATGTTTGTACCTGTTGTAGCGCTAGATGCAGATGAGCTTGTTGAAACACTCTGCACGTTTTGCGCAAATATAGGAGATGCCATCAATGCGAATGCAATAGCAAATGTTAATGCGTAGCTTATTTTTTTGTTCATGATATTCACCATTTATGCGTATTGCCTCCAAACAGAATCAACCCATACAGTTTCTGTCTGGTTTGCAGCTCCTGTATTGCGAGTAAGGGTTCCTTTAACCGATGTAGAGCCCTGAGGCCACCCTCCAGGATATGCAATATCAAGCGTCACGCATCCATTAGGGCCTGTTGTTGCATTAACAGCAGTAAAATTATAAAGTGTATTATTTACAGGATCATGCCAGTTAAGAGGGGTTACACTTGCTCTAGGTCCAGAACTATACGACTCTGCATACAGATACACGCCGACATTTGCTATTCCTACAGCAGGCTTTACAAAAGTCTGTGCACATATCTTAACAGAGAGGTTTGTGGTTGCATTAAGATTGTACCAGTCGCCGCCGCCATCAACATAGAATGCTATTTTTGTTACGTTGCTGTCTGACGAATTAACGTCGACTTTTGAAGCGCCATACGTTGCGGATGAAAATGTAAATGTTGAATTTATTGAACTTGATGTAAATGCAACTGTACTATCGGATGCAGATGCATTCATATTTATGTCATCGTCAAGATATGTCTTGTTTGTTATAGGGTCGTACAAAACATATATTGTCTGAGTTGTACCATCACGCAAAAAGTCTCCAATATTTGACTCATTAAATGTTCCGTTCCATATTGTAACGTTAGCTGTTACATTTGTATTATTCCATACAGGCTGTGTTGTTGAATTGTATGGATAAAGCGTGACTACAGCGTTTGCAACAGTGTTATTTTGCAGCCTG
>DATDTP010000076.1:0-5600 GCA_035290775.1 archaeon
GGGATTGAAGATGAAAAATTCACGTCAACAGGCTCTTGTTCTCCTGTTGCATACGGTGTGCTTGAAGACGGTTACAAAGAAGGCATGTCAAAAGAAGACGGCATAAAGCTTGCAGTCCGTTCAATAAGATCAGCAAGGGAACGCGACGTAATGTCAGGCGGCAAGCTGATATGGATAGTTACAATAGACAAGGACGGCGTAAAATTTGTAGACCGCGCAAAAATAGATGAGCTGGCAAAGTAATAATTTTGTATTTTATTGTAAAATCTATATAGAAACAAATTACAATAGAGGACTTCGAATAACCATATATTTTATTCAAAGCCCTTACAGTGAACTTTGATTAGCCATAATTTGTCAAAGTCCATAATGTTTTCGAATCATAATAAATTAAAATGAAACCCAGAAAAGTTTTTTATAAGCTTACTAGTGATGTAAATGGTTTTAAGCCAAATTAAGGAAGAACTGCCTAAAAATGCAGGCATAACAGAAATGCTTTACGAAGGCAGTGAAATAATTCTTTACACAGAGGATAAGGAATTTTTCAAGAACTGCACGCCTCAGATAAAAGAGATAGTTAAAAAAGTAAAAAAGCGCATAGAAGTCAGGGCAGACCCCTCGCTGGTTTTGTCAGAGGAAAAAACAGAAGAGCTTATAAGAAAGGCTGTGCCACAGGATGCAGGCATAAAAGACATTTATTTTGAGCCGGAGTTCGCAAAAGTGGTTATACATGCGGAAAAGCCTGGGCTGGTAATAGGTAAAAGCGGCGAAACGCTTCTAGAGATAAGAAACAAGACTTTCTGGACGCCTGACATAAAAAGAGCGCCGGTAATAGACTCGGAAATCATACGCGCCGTAAGAAGGATGTTGCACAAAGAAGTGGACTACAGGAAAAAATTCTTGCATAAATTAGGGGAAAAAATTTACAGCCAGGGAAAAGAAGTAGAATGGGTCCGTGTTGCAACTTTAGGCGCTTTCAGGGAAGTAGGCCGCTCATGCGCGATGCTCCAAACGCCGCAGTCATCCGTTCTTGTAGACTGTGGCATGGCCGTAAACCCGTTGATAAAGCCTTACCCGCATCTGGATGCGCCGGAGTTTCATATTCAAAGCCTGGACGCAATTATTTTAACACACGCTCACATGGACCATGCAGGCAGCATACCTGCACTCTATGAAATGGGCTACAAAGGCCCTCTTTACTGCACAAGGCCGACCAGAGATCTGGCAGCCCTGCTGCAGCTTGACTATGTGCAAATATGCCAGAGAGAAAACAAAAAAGGGCTGTACAGCTCAAAAGGCATAGAAGAGGCAATCAAGCACTGCGTGCCGCTGGAATTTGGCGAAGTAACCGACATAACGCCTGACATGAGGCTTACGCTTCAGAACGCAGGCCATATTCTGGGCTCGTCTTCTGCCCACGTTCACGTAGGCGACGGGCTGTATAACATAGTTGCAACAGGCGACATAAAATACGAGAACACAAAACTGCTTAACAGGACTTTTACAGATTATTCAAGAGTAGAAGGCCTTATTATAGAAGCCACTTACGGCGGCTCTGAAAACATAATGCCTCCGCGCATAGAAGCAGAGAGAAAAATAATTGAAACAATACAAACAGTTGTAAAAAGAGGCGGCAAAGTGCTGGTGCCAAGCTTTGCATCAGGGAGAGGCCAGGACATAACAGTAGCCCTTACAGAAAGCAACATAACAGTTCCAATATACCTGGACGGCATGCTGTGGGATGCAACAGCCATCCATACAGCATATCCAGAGTTTCTTTCAAAATACATGCAAACATTAATATTACACAAGCAGCGCAACCCGTTCACAGATCCAAGGCTAAAAGGCGTTGGCTCTCAAAAAGAAAGGCAGGCTGTAATAAACAACCCGGATCCGTGTGTAATAATTTCAACGTCAGGCATGCTAAATGGCGGCCCTATTTTTGAATACCTGAAAAACCTTGGAAATGACCCGAAAAATGCCCTGGTATTTGTAGGCTACCAGGCTGAAGGCAGCACAGGTAGAAGAATCCAGAAAGGATGGAAAGACCTGCAGCTGGATGACGGAAGGCGCCTGGAGCTTAACCTAGAGGTGCTTACAGTAAACGGTTTTGGCGGCCACAGCGATTTTAACCAGCTGATGAATTATGTAAACGACCTCAGCGCAAAGCCTCACAGGGTTCTTGTAAACCACGGCGAGCCAAAGCGCTGCGTAGACCTCGCAAGAAACATTCACAAAGAATTCCGTATAGAAGCCTCAGCTCCGCGCAACCTGGAAATCATAAGGCTAAGGTAAGTTTTTATATGCTATAAACTGTTTCCTTTTTTACAGTTTTTGGCCTTCCGCGATTTACAAAGTCATCCCATGTCAAAGAACACGTGTCGTTATACCAGACTTGTAAAATTCTATATTCAGTTTCCGTAAAAGAAAAAATTCCGCTATCAGGGCAACTGTAAGGTACTTTCATGTCGATTCCTTTGATATCTCCAGAATCAAATACATGATTATCAGGTAATCTTAAGCATTCAAAATAGTCTAGTTGTAGTGTGTTAGAACTTCTTGATATTTCAGTACTCATGACAAAACGTTGAACAAAAACTTTATAAACATATACACCTTTAACGCTAAGGTAAGCCTAACCACAAGGCGTATATTCGTCCAATTTTTTGCATGTGATTCGCTTCGGTCTGCCAAGGACAAGGTATTCACTAAAACCAAAAGTCATTCCAAATTCACCGCCGTAAGTAACTTCGGAAACTACAAAACTGCGTCCTTTATATGTTGTTTTTCCGTCTTCGCTGGCGCCATCTAAAACTCTAATGTGCCGTTTAAGCCTGTATTCAAGTAAAATTGTACCATCTTTTCCTGGTTCTGTAATACGAAAGCCTGTGCAAGGCATTTCAAAAGAATTATTTACATAAACTATTTTTGCATCGCTATGCATTTATCTAGGATATTCAAAACATTTAAATATCTCAAGCCTTTGACCTATAAAACATGGTACCATTTAAATATCTTGAAAGTAAAGCTTTCGAGATATTAAATCAGCAATGTTGATTTAAATACCTTCCTCCCTAATCTTTGAAAGACAATACTTAGAAGTGATAATATGGGAACTTACATGAGAGGGTGTGGAAAACGCCTTAGAGAGGCTACAGCAGAAGCAAAGAAAAAGTCAAAATCTCGTTACAAATGCCCTTCATGTTCGCGAAGTGCAGTGCGCAGAGATGCGTCTGGCGTATGGAGCTGCAAAAAATGCTCGGCTGTCTACGCCTCAGGAGCCTACGAATTCAGAGGCTAAGAATAGAATATTTCAAATAATTATGATATAAGGTTTGTAAAGACGCCAATTTTTTGGGGTTGATACAGACCTTTTTGAAAAAAAGGGATGTATTATGGAAAATTATGTTTGTATAAAGTGCAGAAAGCGTTTTGAGTTAGAAGAAAAGGCAAGATGCCCATTCTGCGGCTTTAGAATAGTTGCAAAAACAAGGCCGCCATTCAGAAAACGCATTGTCGCCAGGTAATTAATACTAAAATAATATTCAGAATATAAGGTTTTTATGAACTCCATTTTGTTGGCTTAAAGCCAACATATGTGAATGCCTGCATTCACAAAACTTTGGGGTTTCAAAAGACCTTTCTTTGTAAGAAAGGAATTTTGTATGTCAGCACAAGAAAACGCATTGGCTCAGCTTCAGATGCAAAGCCAGCAGTTGCAGAATATCATGATGCAAAAGCAGGCTTTGACCATGCGGAGCAGGGAGCTTGAAAAGGCGCTGGAAGAAATAGAAAAATCCGATGACATTTACAGGACGGTCGGTCCTATATTGATAAAAGTTGAAAAAAACAAGATAAAAGGCGAACTGGACGAAGAAAAGGAAGAAACTGACATAAAGCTAAAAACCCTTGAAACACAGGAAGACCGGATAAAGGAAAAAATAAAGGATGTGCAGGAAAAGTTTGAAAGCCAGAGCCATATGATGGGACAGGGCGGGTAAAGTGATTTTTATGCAGCTAGCAAAATTTCAGGAAATGGGAGAATTAAACCGGTTTCTTGACGAGATATCAGAAGACAGGACAGTGCCAAGAAATATAAGAACAATGATACAGGAGACTAAATCAAGCCTTAATAATTCAAAAGAAGACGCTGCAATCCGCATAAACAGCGCTATTTCTGTCCTGGACGAGGTTTCCAACGACCCCAACATCCCGGTGTACACGCGCACGCAGATATGGAACATCGTTTCCGTCCTCGAAATAATAAACGAGAAGATAAAAGAATAAGGGTTTACAAGAAAACTGTAGAATAGTTTTGTTTATAAATTTTAACATTTTATACCTAACATGTCATTTAATTGGATAGATATAACAATTGCCAACTTGAGAGATTACGCTTCTGGTCGAAGCAACGTCTATTATCTAGTTGTAGCAGATAGTTGGTGCAGAAACGCAGAGCAACATGGTGCGCCTCGCGAGCTTGCAGCCATGATGCGAGCTGTAGTAAATAAGCTAAAACCAAGAGCAACAGAAGATTGTTACAAAGAAATGCAAAGGTGTGTCAGGGAGTCCACGGCAAGAGCAGAACATGGCGACCTTGAAGGCGCCAGAGCCAGCCGTCTATGGGCTATAGATTATGCCGATGGCTTTTTAAGATTCTCCAAAAGATCGGCGCCATTTGCACATGGAAAAAGTAGCTATTAATAATTTTACAGGCATAATACTAAAAATAAAAAGGTGATAAAATGAAGCTGTTCGATAAATTAAAATCATCCCCTTCTCAGGAAGAATATTTAGACATTGAGCACCAGGAAGAGCCAGTAACGCAAAAGTCTGTCGTAGAGGTAGAAAGGATAGAAAACCTTGCAGACACAGAGCGAATCCAGAAAAAAATACGTTCTGGAAGCATAATGCTCGTAAAGATAAAAGAGCTGAAAAGCAGGGACATGAACGAGCTTAAGCGCGCCATAGACAGGGTCAAGAAAACAGTAACAGCGCTAAACGGCGACATAGCAGGCGTTGGCGAAGACTGGATTGTCGTGACACCAGGCCATGCAAAAATCCACCGAGAAGAAGAGGCAAACTGATAAAAAGACTCTTTCTATATATTTTAGCTGGTACCTATGAAAGTTTTATTAGACACAAATATTGTAATACATAGAGAAACTAATAATGTAGTTAATAAAGAAATTGGACACTTATTTGCTTGGATTGATAGACTGCATTATGAG
This sequence comes from archaeon, assembly GCA_035290775.1. GTDB lineage: Archaea > Aenigmatarchaeota > Aenigmatarchaeia > GW2011-AR5 > GW2011-AR5 > JACQNW01. The sequence goes on from DATDTP010000076.1 coordinate 5,232, forward strand.
AAATGTATACACACTTTAACAATGGAAGAAATCAAAAAACATAAAGACCCAAAGGTTGTTAGTACATTTGAAATAAAAATGAGCAGTTATGTCTTATTAAAAACCGAGCCTCCATTAACTCAATCCATACTTAGTTTAACACAAAAAATTGATAAAACCTTAAATGATATTAACGATACAAGGTTGTTAAACGAAGTTCTTAACAATAGAGTAGATTTCTTAATTAGTGAAGACAAGTTTATTCACGAAAAAGCGCGACTACTTAATATAGATAGTAAAGTTTTTACTATCGAATCGTTTCTTGAAAAAGTAACCTCCGAAAACCCGGACTTAATAGATTACAAAACTCTTTCTGTCAAAAAAGAACAT
>DATDTP010000077.1:0-8815 GCA_035290775.1 archaeon
ATGTTCTTTTTGGGTCGATACAGACCTTTTCTTTCAAGAAAAGGGAAGTATATGGAAATACAATCGCCAATGAAACAGATGGGTTATGACAGGGCAATCGTAGTTTTCTCGCCAGAAGGGCGAATGTACCAGGTAGAGTACGCGCGAAAAGCCGTAGAAAAAGCAGCTACAGCAGTCGGCGTGACATTTGCAAGCGGCGTTGTGCTGGCATCTGCAAGGTCTTTGCAAAAATTGCTTGTGCCTGAAAGCATTGAAAAAGTAACAAAAATAGATGAGCATATTGGAGTTGCAAGCTGCGGAATACTTGCAGACTGCAGGGTGCTTGTTGACTATGCTCGCGTGCGCGCACAAGTGAACAGGATTTCATTTAATGAGCCAATAGAAGTAAAGGCTCTGGCAAGGGACGTATGCGACAGGAAACAGCGCTTCACTCAGATGGGCGGAATAAGGCCGTTCGGCGTTTCGCTTCTTGTAGCTGGCGCTGATGAGACGCATCATCTTTTTGAAACAGACCCGTCTGGCACGCTTCGCGAATGGAAGGCGCATGCCATCGGTCGCGGTTCTAAAGAAGCAAGAGAATTCCTGATTGAAAATTATAAAGACAGCATTACAAAGGACAAGGCGCTTGACCTTGCCCTGAGGGCTCTCAAGGCAGGCGAGAAGAAACTCACGTCACGCTCAACAGAAATAGGCATAATAGAGAACGGAAAGTTCTCGATTTTCAACAGAGACCAGATAAAAGAAGCAATAAAGAAATTTGAAAAGTAAAGCTGGTTGAATTTTTATCCTATCGTTTGTTTTCTATAGTTAACCAACAAAATAATCCCAAGCTGAAAAAGAAATTGGCGGGCATGTGATTACCTGAAGTAAAATAAGTTAATTTTTTAAGACCTGAAGCCTTTTTGGTTTGTACTCTACATACATGTTGCAATCATTGCATACAGCCTCATTGCAGTCTGAGCATAGGTCACCCATCCATGGCATGTATTCTCATTTGCCTCGCGGAATAAGTTTGTAGCATCGGCTTGAACCTAAAGGGTCTTTATTGTCATGGGAGCAATCTTGGCTGTAGAAATCGCAATAACCAGCATCAAAATATTCACATGTGTTTCGAGAAGGAAATTTCGCCATCTAATTAATAGTATATGAAAAATAAAAAGGAAAAAAGTGCTTAGATGCGCGCGTAAGCCCCTACTGATTTCTTTACAGCGTCTATGTCTGCTTTTGCAATTGCAGGCTTTGCCACTACGTACAGGACAGTTGACCCGTCATCCATTATTGTCATGTATCTTTTCAAATCTCCCTTCTGCAGCCCTATGCTTTCCTCAAATTTTCCCTTTGGTATTGAAAGCAAGCCGCGGTCTGCAAGCGCGTACGGATCGAAGTCTGCAAAAACTTTTTGCGGGTCGTAGACTTCAGAAGGCCTTTCCTGCAAACGGCCTTCCACTGCAGCGCTGCTGTATTCTTTTATTCCCCTTCGTCCAAATTCTGCCTCTACTGCTTTCTGGACAGTCCCTTTATCCGCCTCTAATTCCCTTATGACGTGCCTTAGCCATGCAACTTTTTTCATCTCGTATTCAAAATCTGTGTTTCTCATTTTCATCGTCTCCATATTTTATACGATGAAAAGATGCGCGCATCGCAAGATGCGATGCGCCGTTTTCGTCATCTATGACGAAAGTAATCTTCTCATCTGAGTATAACATGTAAAAAATAGTAGTTGTATTTTTATTCAAAATATTGCACAAAATTAAAAACTTTAAATATTATAAAAAATAATAGGCAATAATGATAGATGAAAAGGACAGGAAAATTTTATACGAGCTTGACAGCAATGCAAGGCTGTCTGCAGCGCAGGTTGCAAAGCGTGCCGGGCTCAGAAAAGAGACGGTTGCATTTCGCATGCGCAAATTAGGCTGCATAAAAAAATATTATGCAGTGTGCGACTCTTCGCTGCTTGGCTACACAAATTACAAGATTTACATAAATTTTCAGAATGCTGATAAAAATGCAGTAGAAAAATTTCATTCATATGTGATGAAGATTCCACAGGTGTCTTGGGTGGCATACTGCAGCGGAAGGTTTGACGCTGCAATTGCTTTCTGGGCAAAAAATCCTGTGGAATTCAATGATATAGTTTTTTCTTTGCTGACAAAATTCTCCCGCTTTATAGGAGGCAAGGAAATAGTTGCAAATGCGCGCTGGTTTATCTGCAACAGGAAATGGCTCAAGCGTGAATATAGTGCAAGGTGCATTGAATTTTCTTCAGGAATGCAGATAACTCTTGATTCAACAGATGCAAAAATCATTGATATTTTAAATAAAGACGCAAGAACGCGCATACTTGACATAGCGTCTTATGCAAAAGTTTCCAGCCCTGTCGTGATACAGCGCATAAGAAAAATGCAGGAAAACGGATACATAAGGCTCTTCACGTATGACATTGACCTGGAAAAAATAGGCATGGAATTTGGAAAAGTCCTTGTCACGCTGCAGAACGCTACGCTGGAAAATGCAAACTCCTTGCTTTCTTACTGCAAGCGCCACCCTCACATAAGAAGCATCATCCATTCTGTGGGGCCGTGGGATCTTGAGCTGGAACTGGAAGTGGATAATTTCCGCCATCTATCTGCTATCGTATCAGAAATGCGCACAAAATTCCCGATCATCAAAAGCGCAGAAGTTTTGATGTTCACAGACCGCTATGTCAAAAATTTCATTCCTGTGGAATAAACAACATTCATTCGTTTATAAATCTTTGTTTCCAAATAAATTAAGAATAGACACAATGTCTTTTCATATATATTACAAAAAGCCTCTAAAGTTACGTGAATGAAATAAGGATTCATGGCGCTCACGCGTCTTTGTCATTATTACAAGGCTTTTGTCGTACCGGTGATAAAATGGTTACAGTTGATCAGGCTATTATAGCCAAACTCGCAATAAACGGAAAACATTTTGAAGTTCTAGTTGACCCTAATCTTGCATATGACTTGAAAGAAGGCAGGTCTGTTTCTGTGCAAAAAATGCTCGCTGTGAATGATGTTTTCTCTGACTCAAAAAAAGGCGTTCGGGTGTCACCCTCTTCCCTTCAGGAAGCATTCCAGACAACAGATGTGGAAAAAATAGCGGCAGATATTGTAAAGCGCGGCGACGTGCAGCTTACAACAGAATTCCGCCGCAAGAAAGTTGAGGAGAGAAGGCTGCAGATAGCTTCACTTGTTTCAAAATATGCAATAAACCCGCAAACCAGAATGCCTCATCCGCAAGAGCGCGTGATGAACGCAATGGAGCAGGCTCGTTATTCTGTCGATCCTTTCAAGTCTGCAGAGCAGCAGGTTGAGGATGTAATAAAGGCAATAAAGGCAATAATGCCGATATCTGTGGAAGAAATTACCCTTGAAGTAGAAATCCCTGCCCAATATTCAGGGCGCGTTTACGGGATGCTGAAGGAATTTAACATGAGCCATGAGCAGTGGCTTACAAACGGCGGCTTGTCGGCAAAGTTGACAATACCTGCAGGCATGAAAGAAGCAGTCATGAGAAAAATTGCAGGCGCAACAGCAGGCTCTGCAACAATCGAGGAGAGTAAGAAATAATATTAATTTCCAATAGGAGTGATACAAATGAAAAGTAAGATAAATAATAAAGATTTTGCAACAGCCAAAAAGAATAATATGATTCTTTTGGATACGGTAAACTTTTCTTCTAAAGAAAAGGCTAGCAAAGAAAGGGGTGTATTATGAGCGAACGTAAGTTGGTGCTTCCCGGAGACCCTTTGGGCGAAGGAAGATCAGGAAACAATTCCTACGCAGAAGGCTCGAAAGTCTTCTCAAAATGCGTGGGGCTTGTAGAGGAAAAAGGCGGGGTGTTTTTTGTAATACCTTTGTCAGGAATATACAACCCGAAGCGCGGTGACGGTGTCATTGGAAAAGTAGAGGAAATAATTTTCTCAAAATTCATAATAGACATTAATTCACCCTATGAAGCTGTGCTGCCGTTGAGCGAGGCAACAGACGAGTTTATAGACCTTACAAAAACAGATTTGACATACTATCTGAACTACAACGACCTGATATTTTCAGAGATAATGTCTGTTTCAAAAACAAAAAATGTCCAGCTTTCCATGAAAGACAGGAAATGCAGAAAGCTACGCGGCGGAAGGGTGATAAAAGTCACGCCGGCAAAAGTGCCAAGAATAATAGGAAAAAGCGGATCCATGGTTGAAATGATAAAACAGACCACAGGCACGCAGATAGTTGTAGGGCAAAATGGCATCGTGTGGGTGAAGGGCGACAACGAGGACATTGCCATAGAAGCAATACTTGAAGTGGAAAGAAAATCCCATCTGCACGGCCTGACAGACAAGATAAAAGAGAGCGTTGAAAAGAAAATGGCTCAAAGCGGCGTGCCTGTGCCTAAGGTTGTAAGGCAAGAGGCAGACTTTGCCGAAAACGGAGACGATTAGTATGGACAATAATATGATTTTCTTTGATACGGTAACTTTCTTTTCTAAAAAGAAAGCTAGCAACGGAGACGATTAAATATGGAAAAACAATTACAATTGGTAAAAAACGGAAAACGAATTGACGGGCGCGCATTTGATGAAGTGCGGCCTTTGGAAGCGCGTGTTGGAGTACTGAAAAATACGGAAGGCTCTGCAATGTTTCGTATAGGCAACACACTTGCAATAGCGGGTGTCTACGGGCCGAGAAAAGTATTTCCAAAGCATCAAGAAATGTCAGAGCAGGCAATATTGCGTGTTAAGTACAACATGTCGCCTTTTGCAACAACAGAGCGGGGGCGCCCTGGTATTTCGCGAAGATCAACAGAAATATCAATGGTCATTCGTGAGGCTTTGGTGCCTGTGGTATTTTTGGAAGAATTTCCAAAGACGGCCATTGACGTGCATATCGAGGTTCTGCAGGCAGACGCGTCTACGCGCTGCGCAGGATTGAATGCAGCTGCCCTTGCGCTTGCAGATGCAGGGATACCGATGCGTGACATTGTCGCAAGCTGTTCTGCAGGAAAAATACCTGTAACAGACAGTGAAGGCAACAGGACAGGAATGCAGGCTGTTGTTGATATAGCAGGAAAAGAGGACACAGAAGGCGAGCTTGACCTGCCGATTGCATATTACAAAAAGACGAACGAACTTACGCTTTTGCAAATGGACGGCATAACAAAAAAGAAAGAATTCCTTGACATAATAAAAATGGCAGTGAAAGGATGCGAGGACATCTATCAGGTGCAAAGAAGCGCCCTGAAGCATAAGTACATGATGGAAACAGAGGAGGCATTACGATGATATCATTAGACCCTGGAGTAATAAGGGAAATAACGCTTAAAGGAAAGCGCATAGACCATAGAAAATTTGACGAATACAGGAAAGTTGTTGTAGAAAGCGGCGTGGTGCCGATGGCAGAAGGCTCTGCAAGAGTGCGGCTTGGCGACACAGAAGTTGTTGCAGGCGTAAAAATGGGCGTAGGAAAGCCTTTCGCAGACACGTCGGGCGAAGGCGTGCTTATAGTTGCGGCAGAATTTGTTCCGCTTGCATCGCCTGATTTTGAAGCCGGCCCGCCGGGCGAAGCGGCTGTTGAAGTGTCTCGTGTAGTTGACCGCGCCATAAGGGAATCAAAGCTTGTTGATTTCAGCGCCCTTTGCATAAAGGAAAAAGAAAAGGTCTGGATGGTAAATGTAGACGTCAACGTAATGAATCACGACGGAAATCTTATAGATGCGGTAGGCATCGCAGCCATAGCGGCAATACTTGACGCGCGGCTGCCTGAGCTTGACGAAAACGATGAGGTCGTGATAGGGACAAAGACGGAAAAGAAAATACCGATAAGCGGGATACCAGTATCGACAACAATCGTGAAAATTGGCAATGCGTTGATGGTGGATCCTAACATCCATGAAACAGAGGCAATGGATGCACGCGTAACCGTAGGCACGTTTGAAAAAGACGGCGACATCCACCTGTGCTCAATGCAAAAAGGCGGCAACAGCGGCATAACAATGGAAGAGCTTGAAAAAATAGTCGACATGGCCACAGAAAAAGGAAAAGAAATAAGAAATTTGCTTAAATAATATATTTTTTTATTTTTCAAAACTTATTTTTTTTGGTTTATATAGATTTTCATTATACTTTACAGATGACTTTCAACATAAATCGAGAAAGCATAGAAGCAATGGAGCCATGGTTTGTAGAAAAAACCGTAGGCGCTGTTAAAATTCCAACCGTTAGTTCCGATCCTAAAGCTTCACAATTTGTTATAGAAGGTGCAGTATATTTTCATGCTTTATTGAAAGAAATAGGCGCTTCTTCTGAAATAGTACAAACAAGAAATCATCCGCTTGTTTTGGGAACAATGAATAATGGCGGCACAAACGATCCAACAGTCATGCTTTACAGCCACATTGACGTGCAGCCGGCATTTGCATCAGACTGGTCCAGATATCCTTTCAGTGCTGAAGTAGATATGAACAGAAAAATAATTTATGGCAGAGGCGCAACAGATGATAAAGGTCCCACAATGATTGGACTTGCTGCCTGTAAAAAAGCCCGTGAGCTAGGTCTGCCTGTAAATATAAGAATTCTTCTGGATACTGGGGAAGAGTCAGGAAGCATAGATATTCCGCACGTTATTGAATCGCATCCAGATTTTTTTAAAGGCGTTGACTACCTTGTATTGAACGACGGGATGTGGGTGTCAAAAAATACTCCATCGCTTATTTTAGGCAGGCGCGGATTGGTATACATGCAGCTTGAGCTTAGCTACAGGGATGGATCTGTCCATTCAGGCTTGGCAGGCGGCGTTGCGTTAAACCCTCTGGGCAGGCTTGATGAGGTATATGCACAATGTATTAACACGTCAACTGGAAAAATAAAAATTCCAGATATTTACAAAGGAAATATACCAGTACCAGAGGACGAAGCTGCAGCGTGCCTGGAAAATTTTGATATAGACGCATATTTGAGCGCGCTTGGTGTGCATGATTCTGACATGAGGATCATGTCAAGAAGAGAAAAACTACAGGCAATATGCGCATCTCCAACATTTGAATTGCACGGCACTGCAGGCGGTTATACAGATTGGCATGGCAGGAGCACATCTATTCCAGGTAAAGCACGCAAATATGTAAGCATGCGTGTAGCGCCTGGCCAAGATCCGGAAGAAATGCTTGTAGCTGTAAAAAAATATTTACATGAAGTTGAGCCGCTGGTTAAAATTTCAGTATTATCATCTACGCCTGCATATTTAATAGATGGAAACGAGACGGGATTAGGATATCTTGAAGACGCATATGAAAAAGGATTTGGGCGCAGGCCTTTGCGTGTAAGAGGAGGCGGAACAGAAAGTGCTGCAGTTGATTTACAAAAAGCTACAGGCAGGCCGCCGTTGCCATTTCAATTAAGCTCTCCTGACGAAGGCTACCATAGGGAAAACGAGTGTTTTAATTATGGCGAACGCCTTACAGGCGGTGTTCTTACATTCTTGCATTTCCTTGATAATGTTGCAAACGCAGGAAAATAAAACTTTATTTTTTCTTTATGCTGAACTCAACTGTCTTGTAGACAGACGAAGGCAGGAACTTGTTCTTGAATGACATCATCTCTGGCGTGCTTCCCCCAAAATCTGCGTGGGCGTAGCCCGCATTTTTCAAAAAATTAAGGTCTTCTATGTATGCAATGTCGCCGACTCCTTTCATTTCATAATTGATAAGGCCTAACTGTGAGTAAAAGTCATTGCTGTGCAGGACTTTCCATCCGCCTGTTATTGCGCCTATGTTTCCGTCGACAATTATTGCTCTTGTAGAATCGTATCCTTCAAATCCGCTCTCTACAGCGGACATGTAGTGCTCTGTGTGTGTTTTGTCTGTTCCTCCCCTCATTTTCTTCCATTTTTCTATGAGCTTTATGATGCCTTCTTTTTTCAGCTTTCGCGCATCTATAACTTCTACCTTATGCTCCTTGTAGAAAGAGTTTTTTGCGTTTCGCAGGCTTTTAAAATGTGATCCGGACAGCAGAGGGTCCCATTTTTTCAAATCAAAAATCGGCCATTGATATATGTAAGATGGCTTTATGCACCGGTATCCGGATTTTACTGCTTCTGTAATTTTTTTCCAAAGGTCTTCACTGACTTCAGCCCGCACTTTTTTTGAGCCGTTGTCAAATGCCCACTGCAGGAATTCAATGAACATTTTTAATCTTTCTTCTTTTGGCGCAAGCGGGTCAGAATAGCACCACATGTCAGTGCCGTCCATGTATGACATTATTCCTTTGTTGCCGGAAGCAACAAATGATGTTGAGTCATATATCTGTCCTATGTTCAAAAAGTGATTATAATTGTGCTCGGCAGCATGGCCGTTCATGGCAATTATCTTTTTTATTTTTCCTTTGTCATTTATTATTTCCATTATTATATTTGCTTTCTTAAATTAAATAGATTTTTCAGCATTCACAATGGACGTTAAACTAAATTAAAATTTTAAACGGCTTTCATATGCCTTAACTTCCTCTTTAAAGATCCTTGAATATTCTGTCAAAGAAATGCTGCCGCAGTCGCTTTTCAACAAAAGTTCAGCACATTCGTAAAAAGCATATGCATAACCACTTCTATTAGTTAATTGTAAAAAAGAAGATCTTATGCACTCTTTCAAATACGATCTAATCATATTTTTTACTCGATCTTCCATTAGAAAGTAATGTTGCAAAAGCATAAATAACATTCCTTATTCCCCGAGGATTTTTCTCACAATAATATAAAAAGTGAAACCAAGTGTTTTTCTTTGATATGGTAACTTTCTTTTT
>DATDTP010000078.1:0-2955 GCA_035290775.1 archaeon
TTTGTTGACAAGTCAATATCTTCTGTAACTGTTTCTTCCGGCCAGCCGCCGTGTTCAAGCAAAACGGATTTTTTAATGACGCCGCCGGAGCCGCAAAATATGGCAAGGTTTCTCATGTCCTTGCTTTTCATTATCGCCCCAAAAAATAAGTCTCGCACAAGCCTGCCTATTCCAGTAACAGCATTAAAGCCGTCGTTTCTTTCCGCATTTCTTGACTGGACAAATGCAATTTTATTTTCAGAGTAAAGGGCTTCTACCGAGTGTGAGAGAAAAGTCCTTTCAGGGACATCATCGGCATCTATTATAGCTACGACATCGCCCTTTGACATGCCTAGTATATTGTTCAATGCGCCGGCTTTGAATCCTCTCCTATGATCCCTGTGAATGAATTTTATTTTTTGTTGTGAGCAGAATTTTCTTATTTCATCAGCCATATTTGCATCAGATGAGTCATCAGCAACAATTATCTCATATTTGTCCTTTGGATAATCCTGTTTCATGCAGGCCTCAAGTGTGCCTTTCCATACATCCTTTGACTCGTTATAGGTAGGAACCTGTATTGTTACAGCAGGGTGTTCTCTTAATGATTTATAATTAAAATGTTTCCACTCCATTGCACAAAAGACAGAATGGTACAAATATACGCTGAAAAGCGCGCAGAGTATCTCTGAAACTATGAGTATTGAGTTCAGTATAAGTCCCTGTGTTGTCAAAATAAGGGGAAATATATAAACAATTTGGTAACCAAAATATATAGTGGCAAGGGAAAGTATCACAGCCAATATTATCGAGCTTTTTCTCATACGCAATTTTCACCACATTTCATATAAACACTTGATTACTTATTGCCATGGCTTTATTATATAAGTTTAAAAGCTGATTTATAGTAAACCAAATAAATAAACCGTGTATAAATTATTTGGTTCACATATAGCTCACAAGGAAATAATATATTTTTGTTTCCTTGTAGAGCTATAAAATATGAGATTTGTTATTCGCAGCCCGTTTGATTTTTTTCAGAAAACCGCGCCTTTAAAAGAAAGCTTGCTGGTTTTACTGATATCCACAGGCATTTTCGTGTTTTTTAACGAATTATCTATTTATTATGGATTCACAAAATATGCCCAAAAAGTCGGGCATTTAGAGTCCATAACAGGCAATTTCTTTTCGGTTTTAGTCGGTTTTTTCATCATCTCATTTGTTCTTTATTTCATATCTAAAAGAAAAATAGATTTGAAGCAGGCAATCTTTATAATTTCTTATTCGTTCATGCCTCTTCTTATAGGCGGATGGATACCAGTCGGATTTGTAACAGCAATAGTAGGCATGCTTTCATTTTTCTACATGCTCATAGGAGTGCATATTGTGCTGAAAACGTCCTACAAAAAGGCGTTTATAATAACGCTCGTAGAATTTTGCATTCTTGCGCTTTTGATAATAATAGTTAATGTAAAATTCTAATAAACTGCGCAAAAACTATTATGATTGTCTTATAGTAAATTTCATTGATAATTGAACTTTCCAATGAATTTGCTATATGGAAATAAGATTAATAAAAGTTCAAAAAATTAATCTTATTTCCTACTATTTCTGTGCTAGGCTTTCCAGTGTATCCTTGTCGATTCCAAAAACAATAAGGGTCAGTTTATCACCGGCCAAAGTAAGGTTTTTGTAGCTTGTTCCCTGTAAAACAATTGTATTATTGTATAAGTTCACAGATGTTTCTTCTGCTCCTGTGCTAGGGCCTTTTATTACTAAAACAGGCTCTATGAAAGTAGGCTCAGGTATCTTGTCGTCTGTAGCATTGTACCAGTCGTCACTCAGTGTGTAAAATGGCGTAAATTTTATTTGTACGCCATCATACGAAAGATATAACGGAACCTTAGCTCCAAAATCAATCAGAACCGCGCTGAAGTATGCATTGTCTGTCTCGCTTGAGCCGTCAAAAACAATGTTGATATTTTTTGCAGCGTAAAAAATATTTTTAATGCCTGTTTCGTCGTTGGATTTCACCAAAACAGCGCTTCTAAGGTCGTTAGTGAACTGGTATATTTTAGCCTGGCCTGGGATGGATATTTCTTTTATAGGCGCCTTTTCCTGCACGCATCCGGCCACAATAACAAGTACCGCCAGCGCAAAAACAATGTATTTCATTCATATTCCTTGAAAAACAAGTTTTAAAAAAGCAAAGTTAATCCTACTTGTATTTTGTATAAACAAAATAAACAAGTCCCAAAATTATAACTATCACAATTACAATTGCCCACGACATAGCATTATCTTTCTGTTCTGTTTGTGGCGTAGTAACACAGTCAGCAGGGCATGATGATACTGATTCATCTGCATCGCAAACGCCATCGCCGCACCGTGAGATAGGCGCAGAAGTCTTACAGTCGGCAGAACATGATGCCTGGCTCTCATCAGCTTCACATACGCCATTGCCGCATTGTGATGTTGGTGGAGGTGCTGTTGAAGTCTTGTCAGCAGCTATTACAAACGTTGAAAATGATGTTACAGTTGCTTCGTACATGACTTCTGTTGAGCTTTCGCCTGTTTTCAATGTTGGAAGCTTTTGCCATACGCTATTGGCATATTTGTATAATGCCACATTATTTACACTAATGCCATTAACTGAAAGCCATTCCTTTGTAACGCTGAATTTTACATTAGCATCTTTTAGTACAGAGTTAAGGTTTGTTGTTTCTATTTTTAAGTATTGATATGCAAAGCCATTGCCAACTGTAGTTTCAACAGCAGCTGAGCCAGAAGGCACGTTTGTGCCATAGCTTTCAACTCTTACTTCAACACTATTAACGCTTGAAGTTGTTGCAAATGTAACCTGGTCAATCGCAATGTCTGTCTTTGTTATTGTTGCATCGTAAGACTGGCCTGCAGAAACTCCAATGAATGAATTTGTTGAGATTGCAAGAGCAGTTGTGCTGCCTGAACCGCCCC
>DATDTP010000079.1:0-5001 GCA_035290775.1 archaeon
TTCTTGCCTAAGTTTATAAGCGAATTCAATAAGTCTGTTTGATTCTTTATCTAAACCCAACTTTTTTGAAGTATTTACAATGTTTTTAAAACCAATTGGAAACTCTCCCAATATATATTCTAGGCTTAATGTTGCAAATAAACATGCCTTATAACCCATTTCATTAGATTCTTCAATATTGTTAGTTCTTAGAAAGAAAATTCCTGATAAAGCTCTCATTGTTGAGAATGTTGCTTCTCTGTATGCATCGAGTAATGTTATGGGTGGTAATGGCAGATTTTCTACAATCTGTTTACCCCAAGTTGTTTTTGAAGTTAAAATAAGGTGCCTAATAAAAACACTTTTTGTAAATGGTGAATCAAATGTCATGTTTTTCAGTTTTTCTAATTCGTATGAATATAATCTGAATCGCATGTCAGTAGTTGAATAAATGTCTGCTATATTTCTCAATATTTTTGAGATACTTACTTTATCTTCTTTTATCACTCCAAATTCCAAATCAGAAACTCCTGGCAGGTAATCTGGAGTATTATAACTTCCATATAGAAAAATAGAAATGGGATTTGTTTTCTTTATTATTTCTTGCTTTATTTTTTCTATAATTTTGTCTGTTTGCTGATTATTGACCATTAAATTTACTGGACTTTTATATACTTAAGATATGTTATTTTGTCTTAAGCCAGTTTTTCCAGCGCTCGTAGATCATGGCGCTGTCAAGCTCACCTATTTCTTCTTTTACCTGCTGGCTTAGTATGTGAAACTGCGAGTTGCTTTCTATTACTGCAGGGGCTTCAAGGATGTACGGCTTTAATTTTGAATAGTCCACAAGAGATGAAAATATTTTTGACCTCAGGTTTATGTTTTGCCATACTGCGTCCCAGCGGCCTCTCCAGTCTCTTACGCGTGATGCTATGTCATTTAGTACAATTGACTCTCCTGCAAGAAGCGTTTTTGTCGGCTTCAGCATGTCGTCTCTTGCAGAATATTCTGCAAGATTTACAAAACCGCCTTCTTCTTCCGGGTCATTTTTCCAATGCTTGCGCACTTCTGTTATCTCTACTGCTCTCCTAAAGGACCGCAGGCCGTCTGCAGAACGCAACATATTTGCTATGAGTATTATGTCCGTTGCTTTGAAGCTGGTCGGAGGCACTCCAAGATCATTTACAACCCTGTCAAAAACTCCGTAGGCAGAATCTCCGTGAATCGTGCCTGCCACGACATTTGCCAATGCTCCTATGCGCATTGCTTCATATAATGCCGCCGCTTCTTTTGACCTTACCTCGCCTATTATCAAAGCAGAATCGCCCAAACGCAATGCCGTGCGCAGTGCTTCTTCAGCAGGGAGCTCTGTTTCTATGTGTGTTATTACAGAACGCGCTTTCATACGCTCGATGTTGAAACCTAGGTCTCTCATTTGTTCTATCGGCAGTTCTAAAGTGTCTTCAACGCTTACAATTCTTAGTTTTGGCATTATCTGCACCATTGTTGCGCCAAGGAATGAAGTTTTACCGCTCGAACGCGTGCCTGCTATAAGCATCGTTCTTGCGCCTTCTATCAAAAACCACATAAGGCCTGCTGAAAATGAATCTATGAAGCCGTTTTTTATGAACAACGGATATGTCCATGGATTATCCCTGTGACGTCGCAATGCAAATGCAAGGCCGTCTGGCGACAACGTTCTTGTTATTGCAGCTACTCTTGCCCGCCCTCCTGGAACTGCAAGCTCTGTATCCAGCACAGGATTTGCTTCGTCCAGAGGACGGCCTGAAGAAAGCCTGAAGCGCGTTGCCCACGACTCTGCATCCTCCTTGCTTGGTATTATGTTTGTTTCGCATTCAAGATGGTTCCCGTGATATAAGTATATTGGAGTGCTTCCTATCGGCGAATTTATTGCAATATCCTGAACATTTTCGTCTTGTAATATTAAATCTATTATGCCAAGGCCTGCTGTATAGCGTGCCAGTATGTTTGCTAATTTTGTAAGGCGTTCTTCAGGCATGTTAGGCTTCATGTCCCTCAGCAAATCCATGCCTATCCTGAAAAGATTTTCCCTGATACGCTCAGGCTCTGTCAACTCGCCTTCTCTTGGCTCGTGCCTGCCCAGGTACTCCCTGGCACGGTCAAGCATTGTGTACTCTTCTTCTGACAAGCGGAATTCCGGCGGCACTATATGATAGAGCATTCGCAATTTCCCAGGCATCTTGTATATCTGCACTTCTGTGTCGCCTATCTGATACCTGTCGATTAACTCTGCATATTGCGGCGGCAGGGAAATATAACGCGTGTAAATAAAATTCGGCCTTACGGTTGGATGAAATATTTTCCTGTACAATGAGCGGTCCTTATGTTCTGCAAGCATCGGGGATGCTATCTGGATCATTTTGCAGTTGTCAAGCAGATCTTTTATTACAAGCAAAGAGCTTTTCATGTAATGGGTGTAACATGCCTTGGCTGTAAATTCCATTTCTCTCTGCTGCTTTACAGAAATATGCCTTATTTCTCTCAGTAGTTTTTTGTACGCGTCTATCGGATCATACCGAAGATCATTGAGCATTGACTGAAGAAAAGCAAATCTTTGATTTGACTCTGATTCGCACCCCTTGACGACAAGGTTGTTCAAGCTTATAATTTTTTGCCTGAGTATTGTGTCTATAACGCCTGCAATTTCTGTAAGCATCTTTGTTTCATGGAAATCATATTCGTACTCACGAACGCCGGCTATAACAAGGCGCGGGACTTTTCTCAACTCCATTAACTTGTCTATTGTTATGGCCATTACTGTCTTGTAGTCTTCTATGCTTTCGCCGTATATGCTGCCTAGAAAGTTAATCCGCATTTTCTGGTTTTCTTCGTCGTACTCATAGTCTCCAACTGTCATGCGTATAATTGTGGGTCTGTGGATAAATAATGAGCGGCTAATTTTTCCGCTTAATTTTTTTTCATGAATATACCAAAAGACCTAAATTACACAAAAAATAGTTATAGAATAATAATGCTTAAGCAGTTATTTCTGTCTTGTTCTTCATTTCATGAACCATTGAAGACAGCATTTCTATGTTTCTTGTCAGCGACGGCAGGAACTGCTTGAATGCTTTTTCAAGTCCGCCGACGCGCGCATACAGGTCGTTTACGTGCTCGTTCAGCTCGTCTATTCTCGCATTATCAAAAACAGGCTCTTTTGACGACTGTGCAGGCATCGCCTTTGCCTGCTTTATTTCTGCTGAAAGCCTGTCAATTGACATCTGCATGTTATCGATCTGTGCCTGAAATTTCTGCCATTTGTCTTCTATTATGCCTTCTACAATTTCTTCTACCATGCTGTCAGCAGGCTCTGCCCATTCTTCTTCCTGTGTTTCCTGCATAGGCTCCTGCTCATACGGTTGGTCATAGAAAAAAGGCTCTGGTTCTGGCATTGACATCTGCACAGGAGCTCTTTCCCCGATATTGTTTTTAACAGCCGACATCATTGCTTTCTCTATGTCATCGTAAGAATGGCCTTTTGACTTGAAGTGCTTTATTATTTCCTTATCGCTCATGCCCTTTGAAGTAAGCTTTTGTATTTCTTCAGGCGCTATTTGTTTTGTCTCTTTTTTATGATGGAACAACATTATTCACCACACTTGGCTGATTATTATTATTTTGGCGTATTATATATAGTTTGCTTACAGCTTTATGCTGCAGATTTTATTTTTCTTGCCTTTAATTCGTCTTCCAGCTCGTCTTTTGTGACGAATTCTTCCCTAATAGGGCTTATTAAATCAAGCATGTGCTCTATTTCCTTGAGGTCCTGCTTTCTTGCAAATGTTGAAAGCTGTCTGCTCATTTTTTCAAGCATATTTTTCATCTGAATTACGTCGTCAGAAGCCATTTTTATTGAGGCTTCAAGCTCTGCGAATTTTGTATTTGATTTTTTCAGCTTTTCCAACGTGCTGTCTTCCAGCGCTATCAGCCGCGTTTCAACCCCTTCCAACCTCTGTTCTATAGCACGCAGGCGGCGTGTATCTTCGTTGCTTCTTCTTACAAGCTCCTGCATAATAAGCCCTTGCGTTTCCTGAGGCATGTTTATTACTTGTTGCAGGTCTTATATATAAATTTAGTAAGACGGCAACCCAAGAATTCTAGTTCCAAACAGGTTTTGCAGATAAGGATCGCTTAGGCTTCTGTGAAATGCAATGTTGCTTGCGTGAGTACGACTTATAAACTCTGCACCGATACGCGCAAACAATGCAGTATTTTCTGCATCTAATTGTTAAGATGCAGCATGACGAGCCATGCTGGCGTACAAGCCAAAAAGCCTGCTGGTTCGCCATGTTTTTATGGATTCATCAGACAGCTGAACATACATGAAAATTAATTGTTCTATAATTATTTAGCTTCCGTTGTTGTTGGTGACGAACATTATTGCAATGGCAAGCACAATTATTATGAATACAATGCCTATTACAGAGTCGTTTATAGATACGCCATAGCTGCCCATAGCTACTGCGAAGATCACTACAGCTATTCCTACAAAGACTACTGCCAGGGTTTTTGTATCCCCTATTTTTGTTATGTCTCTTCCTGTCATTGCCAGGAACAGCACGACAATGAGCAGTGCTGCCAATATCAAAGTGCCAAAACCGAACAGCGACACAAAGAAGTTTGCAAGCAGCGGCCCGCCAAATCCAATGGCGAAAAAAGCTATAACAAGTGAAAGCACGCCTATGACTCTCTTGTCCTCGAAAAACTTGCCTTTCATGAGCAGGCCGTAGACTATTACAAAAACAAATATCCACGGGAGCAAAAAGCCGAAGAATCCCAAAGCATTCAAGTTCTGAACAAGCACTGAAAACGGGTCTGCCATATACTTCCCTTTTTGTAAAAAGGTCTGTGAACAGAAACCTTCGGTTTCTGGCATCCCAAAGAAGCTTTGCTTCTTTGTAGATATCAACCCCAAAATTTTGTGAACAAAGTTCACATATGTCGGCAAAGTTTCACTTTAGCCAACAACTTTGTGGTTCC
>DATDTP010000080.1:0-12270 GCA_035290775.1 archaeon
TCATTGGGTATTGTAAAGCAGGGTAAAAATAAGTGCATAGTATGCGAGGGGATTATTGAAAAAAGCAACATGGGAACTATGTGCAATGCATGCAAGGACAGGCTGAGCGGCGTAAACCGCGTCACAGAGCAGCCAGTGCAGAAAATAAAAGCAAAGGCAAAGTATGTGCCATGCCTATTAAAAGTTTTACCATATAAATTAGGAAAGGTGCAGAATATGTTTGGCAGTTTCATGAAAAAGAAGGAACCAATACCGGAAACAATTACTGATTTTGCAGAGCTTCCTGATGAAGTTGAAAGCAAGGAGCACCTAAAAGTCATAATAGAAAAACTGGACAGCTATGTTGATGCTGACCGCATACTAAGAAAAGCCAAGTTAGGCAGTGTTGTATTTATACGGATAAAAGAGCTTAAAGAAAAGAACATGGATGAGCTGAAAAATGCAATAAACAAGATAAAAACATCAACAGCCATGTTCAAGGGCGATGTCGTTGGCGTAGGCGACGAATGGATAATCTTAACCCCGCCAACAGTCGAGATCAAGCGCGGGGATTAATTTTGCCTGTTTTCTTCATGTAAACTACCTATTACATTTATCTATAATTCTGACAACCGCATGAAGGCTATTTATTAAATAATCAGGGCCAGTAGCCCTAAGCCTGCTGGTTGAGAAATTTCCGCCTGTGATGGCTATTGTCTTCATGCCAAACCTTTTGCCAATTTCAACCTCTTCAGGCGAATCACCAACAATAACTGCTTCTGTTGGGTCAATCCCATACTCGTCAAGATAGCTAGCCATTCTGCCAGTTTTGGTGTTGCCGGCTATAGAATCAGCTAATGTTGAATTGCCCAATATATGGTCAAAATAGTCTTTCAATCCAAGCCTTTCTAGGTGAAGCGCAATATCGCTGCATTCATGGTTGCTCAAAATTACAGAGCCTATGGAGCGTTCTCTTTCCCACGATAAAAGTTGCCTCGTACCTCTCCTAGTCCTGCATGCTGCAGCAAACTTATTATACAATACATAAAATTCACGGACAAATACATCCTGAGTTAATCTGCCTCTGTCACAGCCCTGCGCAAGGTAATAGTTTAAGGCAGGAAATGAAAATTCTTCAGTATACTGTGCTCGTAAAACAGGCCTGCCGCCATATTTTACAATAACATTATTTCCTGCATTTACAACAGCCTGTGTATCAGCTAACAATGTCCCGTTCCAGTCCTTTACAACAAAGCGTATCATAGCATATAAAATGCAGAGATATATTTATACGTCTTTACAATTGCTTCTAATAAGTGGCTTCATTATGCTAAATTATAGCTTATAAGCCGCAAAAGACAATATTTTACAGACGCATATGGCAGTATTGCCTTATGCAATCAATGGAGGTTCTATAAATGGTAGCAAAAAAAGCATTTGGCGGATATCAGATCAGCTTCAAGGGCAGGAAAGAAACAGTAGAAGACGTTTTCGGCAGCAGCCCAATAGCACCAAGCGAAATGACAAAAAAGATCTGGAATTTTGTAAAGGCAAAGAAATTATCAAGCAAGGGATAAAAGAAATGACGTGCTTTAGCACGCCCATCCATCAGTAAAATTTAATAATTTTTTATTTTATCCTATTTTTATATTTGACCAGCTATAACTATTATCATGCTAACAGTAGATCAAATTCTAAAAAGCATAGAAATAGACAAAGCACTGGGAAGAAGCCCTTTCGCGCCTCTTTGTGACAGGCCATCTTATGACATGGCTCCTTTATGTGACCGTTATCAGCAAGGCGGTCACGCAAGAAATCAAGGCCAATCTTCAACCCATGATCCAACAGCCGTCAGGTATGTAAGGCACGAAGACCCCAGAACAGGAGAAACATTATACAGCCCTGTATACCCGGAAAGAAAACTCTTGAAAGAAATCTCGCCAATGTGATTTTCATTTTTAAACTCTTCTGAAAATTGCTATTTATTTTTCCATACAATTTTCAATGCCTTGTAATCTTCATTGCCTTCGCCAAAATACTTATGCACGTCGAAATGCACATGAGGGCCACGCGTGCCAATCCATCCTGTAATGCCGCATTTTGCAATGATTTGTCCTTTCTTCACCTTGTCTCCAACCTTGACTTTAGAGCTTCCCTTCTGTATGTGTTCATAAATAGAATATTCATCATTATTGTGTTTTATTTCAACATAATTTCCGTATTGGTCAAAAGACTCGTCAGCACCGCCTATATCAGAATCTTGTTTTACGTCAGCCACTATTCCATCAAGTGCAGCTTTCACTGGCGTGCCTACCGGGCACATAAAATCAACAGCACATTGTAGTCTGTCAACGTGTGCAGGGGATTTATCATATTCTATCGCTTTGATTTTAGATTTATCAACAGGGTATGAATAAGCATTTGCAGTTTTAGCATCTGTCATAAGAATAGTAAGATAAAATAAAATATAAAGCAGAGCCCCATAATTCTTTTGCCCGAGGGTTTTTCTTTAAAAGAAAAAGGCTCTATAAGTCACCAGACCTTACGGTCTTTCTGTCGTTTGTTTTTGCTCGTGCGCATGCCCTTTTTACAATTTCCTCAACATGCGCGTCAAGAGCGTCAGTAAAGTCGCCAGCACAATTCATCTCTTGTGTCTTGATGACTTCCTTAACTTTTGAAGCTACTACTGTTCCAGCCATAAAATCACCTCATGATATTTTTAGTTCTATATGGGCTCCTGTATATTTAAATAAACTTTGAATACTATTTGAAAATGCATTATTATGTTGCTGACTGGATGAAAGCAGTCGGGGATGACCCGGCAAGGCAGAAAAGAGCCAAAGCAGTGTTAAAGGGGCAAAAAATTACTTATGACACATACGAATACGCGCGTCCTGTAAAAAAAAATACAACTATAGTTTATGTAAATTTTACAGAACCAGTAATTGAATACGAAGATGGCTTTCTTACTAAAAAAATGACGGGGTTGTTTGAACTTAAAAATTACAAGCCAAGGTTTGCCGGTGAACCGCCTGCGCTGCCAGAATAAACTTATTCTTTAAGATTGTAACCTAAAAGATTGCATGCAAAATAATAACCAGAATAGCATCAACTCACTCTTTCCGTTTTCTTCTGTCAGGGACAGCCAGAAACAGTTCATGGATGACGTGCTAAGCTGCATAGAAAACAAGCAGCACCTTATTGCAAACGCGCCTACAGGCTTGGGCAAAACAGCCGCCACGCTGGCACCTGCTGTTGAGTACGCGCTTGACCACGGCAAGACAGTCTTCTTCCTGACGCCCCGCCATACGCAGCACCAGATTGCTATCGAGACACTAAAAAAAATGAGGGCAAAGCGCCCTTTTTACAGCGCAGACCTGATAGGAAAAAAATGGCTTTGCGCTGTCCTTGGAATAGACGAGCTAAGCGGCTCTGACTTCAATGAATACTGCAAGGCAGTCACGAAAGACGAGCGCTGCCAGTATTTCAACCGCACAAGGACAAAAGACCACGTATTCACGAAAGAAGCAAAGGATGAGCTAAGAAAGCTTGAGATTATCCAGCCATTTCATGCCGAGGAGGCAAAGTCAGATGTTTTTTGCGGTTACGAGTTTGTAATTGACATAGCAAAAAAAAGCACAGCTATCATAGCAGATTACTACCACATTTTTTCAAACATAGGCACGTCAACTTTTGCAAAACTTGGCAGGAAGATGGAAGATGCAATAATAATTGTTGACGAAGCCCATAACCTGCCGCAGAGAGTGAGGAACATAGCTTCTGACCGCCTGTCGTCTTTTGTCATAAAAGGCGCCGCGAAAGAGGCAAAGGATTTCGGCTTTGAAGGGCTTGTCGATGTTATTCAGGAAATAGGAACTGTATTAGATAATGTTGGGAACAGGATGCTGAAAGAAAAAAGCGAAGCTTTTGTTAAAAAGGAAGATTTTAGCAATGCTGTTTCAGAAAAGCTTGGCGACATAAGCGCGCTTCATGACGACCTGCTAGATGCAGCAGACCATGTCCGGCAGGACAGGAAAAAGTCTTCTATGGGAAGCCTGGCAAAGTTCTTGCGAAGCTGGGAAGGAGATGAAAAAGGTTTTGCAAGGGTGATAAAAAAAGGCGTTACAAAATCCGGCAAGCAGTACATCACTTTAAATTACATGTGCCTAGATCCAAGGATTTTCACTTCGTCAATAGTGGAAGATGCGCATAGCGTTATCCTTATGTCAGGCACGTTAGAGCCCCACTCCATGTACAGGGATTTGCTTGGGCTTGCAGAGAGTCGTACACTGATGAAATCTTATGCGTCTCCGTTTCCAAAAAATAACCGCCTTTGCGTGATAGTGAATGATGTTACAACTCGATACGCAAAACGCGAAGAAAATTACGAAAAAATAGCCCAGCACATTGTTAATTGCTGCCAGTCTATACCGGGCAATGTTGCAGTTTTCTTTCCAAGCTACAGATTTCGCGACAGGATTTTTGAAGCAACAAAAGAAATGATAAAAAAAGAAATAATATCAGAGCAGCAAGGAGCAAACAAGTCTGATCGCAGGCGGATATATGACGCGTTCGTAGCCAATCATGAAAAAGGTTCTGTGCTGTTTGGCGTGCAGGCAGGGTCATTTTCCGAGGGAGTAGATTTGCCTGGAAAGTTCCTGAACGGCGTGGTAATTGTTGGCGTGCCGCTGGAAATGCCGAATCTTGAGACAAAGGCTCTTATTGATTATTATGACGAAAAATTCCAGAGAGGCTGGGACTATGGTTACATATATCCTGCAATGATGCGCAGCATTCAGGCAGCAGGCCGCTGCATCCGCAGCGAGCATGACAGAGGCGCATGCATATTCATAGACGAGCGGTTCGCATGGGCAAATTATCGCAAAGTGCTGCCGCAGGACTGGATAATCCGCGCGTCAGCTGCCCCGCAAATCGCAATTAAAAGCTTTTTCAGTGAAAATCAATAACATGCAAAAATGTGAAGTTTGCGGTTATGAAACATACCAGAGTCATTGCAAATTGATATGCAAGAAGTGCCACTTTACGCGCGACTGCTCGGATGACTAGGCAGCTCTTAACAAGTTTAAAATCTTCTTTTTATCATAAACGCGCGGTTCATGCACACGATCAAGGAATTCGATTTCAATAACACTGTCCGTAATTTCTTTCACAAACCCGCTTACGCGTCTTCTGAAAAATCCATATTTGAAGGTAACAGCATTGCCCTTTTCAATTGGAATATAGCATTTTAATGGAAATGTGTAACGGATCATATTTACCTATTTAGCAACAAGAATTTAAGGATTTTTGTGAAATAAATTTATGCCGCTATATATACCAGCTTGGCGTGAGGAGCAACTTGGGTCTGCAAGGCGCGTGTCTATTTTTTCTTATGTAATAAAACCAAACACTGAACCCGAAAGGCTAAAAAGAGGACAGCACATGTACGATCACGAAATAAGCTGTTACGTAAAATCAGGTAACGGGCGTGTTGAAAGAGAAAGCGCATTTATAACAATCGGCGACAGAAGAAAAGCACATGCCGAAATGGAAAGAATGCTGAAAAGGCGCATAACAGAAAAATATCCTTCTCAATGATTTCCAATAAGTTGTTTTGTAATCTTGAAATGAAGTTTTGCAGTGTATTTCAAAGCGTCTTCGCCGTGTTTTGCAATAATTGCTTTTGCAGCTTCCTTGACGTGCGTGGAGCCTTTTGGAAGCGGATAGCCTATTTCATTTGAGAGTTTGCGCAGCGTTGTCAGGAATTCGTCCCTTGCAAGAATAGACGCGGCTGCTACGCAAGTCTCAGTTTCTGCATTTATTTTCTGGATAAGCTTGGTTTTTTTGCCCTTCTCCATTAATTGTTTTTTCAAAATATCTTCGTCTGCAAATTTGTCTGAAATGACAAGGTCAGCCTTGTTCTTTTCAAGCACGTTTTCTATTGCCCTTGCATGGCCCCATGCCAGCATTATGTTAAGGCTCTTGAATTTTTTGTAAAGCGCATTGTATTTTTCAGGCGAAATCTTGACAATTGCATGCGGATGCTTTTTTACAATCAATGCAAGCTTGTGTATTTTATTGTCTGACACGTTCTTAGAGTCCCTGACGCCTTCTTTTTTTAAAAAATCAGCGCCCTTGTCATCAAGCAGCACTGCTGAAACAACAAGATACCCAAAATAATCGCCTTTTCCTGCCTCATCAACGCCGATGACATTCATAATAAGTATTATGGAAGCCGGGCTTTATAGATTTTTTATGCTGCATAGCGTAAAAATTCTATAAGGAGTTTTTGCAGCATAATGCATTATCATCTGCAAAAACGACTTTATTTATAGAAAAAACAATTAATCATATGTCATTGCTGGGAATTTTCAGGAAAAACAAGCCGTTAAAACTTAGAAAAAAGTATGATAAAGCTAGAGAAAAGACTGATAAGCTGAAGGATTACAGGAAAAAAATGCAGCTCCTGCGCATGCTGGACACTGTAGAAGCAAGCCTTATTTTATTGGAAGAGGACAGGATAACGTCAAAATTTGAGCGCCGCAGGATGGCAGCACAAATAGAGGCTGCTGTTGAAAACGCATGGGACATGCTCAAAGAAAAGCAGCAGCAATCTTAAATTAGATAAAATCCAGCAAAAACACGATTTTCTTTGATACGGTAACTTTCTTTTCTAAAAAGAAAGCTAGCAATACATCTTTATATCAATGCGCGACAAAATATATTAATGAAAGTTTCTATTTCACGCTGCAACACTTGCAGCAAGGTTCGCCTTGTAGATAAGGTTAAAGATAAATGGGTCTGCTTTGCATGCAAGCAAAAGATTCATGCGACAACAAAAGTAAAATCTTCGCCTGCTGCCATGGCTAATAATTGATTTTTGCTGAAGCCGTGCATTTCAGGTTTATAAGAAACTGTAATTCCTTACAAGTAACAGCTTTAAAAAGGTTTCCCTTGTAATAATTATGATGAAAAAAGCGCTTACAGCCGCCGCTTTGCTGACAACACTAAGTGCAACAGCAGAAGCGAATGATATCCAGTTCTACTTTAGCCAATGGAATACTGGTTATAATACAGGTTATGCAAGGCTGCCGGTGAGGCCGCCTTACGAATTTTCAGGCTGCGCTCCAGGAAGAAGCGGATATTATGTGTCAGGAAGGCCTGACGGACGATGGGTTAGGCTTGATGATGGAAGCGTAACAGTTCATGACTCTGCAGCAGAAGGGCCGTGTGCAATAGTTAAAAGAAAAGCCGATTCAATAAGTGATGAAGGCGAAACTAATGTAAGATACGTCCATGATCCTGTTGTAAAAATACTGCAAGGCGAAAATTTTATGCTTGCAGAAGGCCAGTGCGGCATAAAATGTGAAAACGGGACAAGCGTGGCTTTTTCATTTGTAGACACAAGGCTAAACACAATGTATACAGATGAATTCGGCGGTTTTGTATACATCAGGCCTGGAAGAGACAGTGAAGAAAGATTAGGACAAAGGATTGTTGAATATTTTAAGCCGTGTTTTGTCGCCAGCACGCCTGGATTAAACAAGAATGGTGCACCAAGCAGAACGCCAGAGGCAGGAAAACCAAGTGATGAAGTGCCAGCCAGTGAAATGTCTGATACTGAAACGCATGGCAGCGAAAAAACTGACGTATCTTGCACTCATGTTATATATCCACAAAACAGATACTGTGATGGAATAAAGTCACCAGTCCAAATTCCATTCGAAGCGTATAGAATTTTAAACAGCGGTATGCTAGCTTTCGGTTATGAAGCAATTGCTGAAAGAAATGAAATAGCTATTTACAACACAAATAATGGCAAGCGTGTTGCAGGCGCTGATCCAGGCAAATCATTGGATTATAATGACCTGGTAAAAACACTGGATAAACAGCTTAGAAAAACCGGAGTATTAAGCAATTGTGAATTTGCAGTTGCAGACTGTGTTAAGCCATAACCTTTGACACATGATTCTCTTTGTAAACTTTTATTATATTATCAACATAGGCATCCATTTTCTGCTCATGCGATACTATTATGACCTGCCCCAGGTTCAGCTCATTCAATACATTCCTGAGCCTGTCAAGCTGGTCAGATGAGAACCCGTCTGTTGGCTCATCCAATATCAATATATCTTTTGTCTGTATAGTGTCAATCATCCTGTTTATGACCATGTTTAGCGCAAGCCTGTAGGCAAGCGCAACAGATGTTTTTTCGCCGCCTGAAAGGTTGTTGAATTCTGTTTCATAGCCGTTTTGCTCGATGTGAGGCGAGAAGTTTTCGTCTATTCTGACGCCCAATGATTCGTCCATCAGCATTGAAAACCAGTGCTGAAAATAATCATCAAACTGGCGCTGTATGGCATACATGACGTGCTTTTCCATTGTAGCAAGCATGGGAACAAAGGTGTTCTCAAGCCAGTTGGAAACAGAAGAAACTTTTGCAAGCCTTTCTCTTGCATTGTATTTTTTTATAAGCTCTGCATGCGCTGCAGAGTTTTGCTGCTCGCAGCCGCGTATTTTTTCCTTGAGCCCTGAAATATTTCTCTCGGCAAAGAGCTTTTCTTCATTTACTTTTTGTATAGTGTTCTCCATCTCGCTGATATTATTTTCTGCGTGTGAATAATTTGAAATAGAAGGCTCAATTTCATCCATATTCTGCTTCATTAAAATTATGTCGTTTTCCAGCATTGATTTTTCATCCTTCATGCGCTTTAGCCTTGCTTTTTGCTCTTCAGCCTGGCGCAAAAGTATTTTGCATCGCTGTGCTTCTGTATATGCTGAACGCAGTGAAACAAGATCATTTGATATTTTTTTAATGCTGCCAGCACATGACTCTAACAAATGCTCTTTCTCATGCAATGAGGCTGAAAATGAGTTTGAATCAATGCTTTGTCCGCACATATTGCAGACGCCTTCTTTTATCATCTTTGAAAGCCTTTCAATGTCTTTTGCCGCAACAGCATTTTCTGATAGTATTTTCGTCCTCCTATGCTCTGCATCGCTTATGAGCTTTATAATTTCTTCTTCATTTTCATTCATCTCAGGAACGCTGACAATGCTTATCCGCGCCGTTTCATCTTCTATCTGCCCTAGCCTGTGCCTTTTTGCAGAAAGGCCCGCTTCAAGTCTTGCATATTCTTCATAAAGGCGCTGCGTGCGCTGCTGCAAGGCGCGGTGTTCCTTGAGCGCATATGTTTTTTCTTTCAGCATGATGTTTATTTTATCCAAAGATGCGCTTTCTGCAGAAAGCATCTCCTGCGAGTTTCTCTTTTCATTATTAAGATCGCTGATCAGGTTTTCAAGGTCTTCCATGCCCAGCATTATTGCATTGAGTTCTCTTGCCAGTGATCGCATCTCTGACAAAAGTATTTTTGAATTGTCGCGTATTATGCCGTATTTGTCAACACCGAATATCTGCCGCAATGTCTGGAGCCTTTCCTCTTCTTGCAATAAAATATGCTTCAGCTGCTCCTGGGGCGTATAAACAGTATATTTGAAAATAGGCCTATTTTTTTTTGATGAATCCTGCGGATAGCCAAACAGCTCAAGGACTTTTGCCTTTAGTTCTGTTGCAGTGTACTCATTCTCTACGCCATCCTGCAATATTGTGCCGGCCTCTTGCACAATTGTGTCATTTGACCTTTTCAGCCTGCGGCGTATTGTAATATCTTTGCCGTTGGCCTCGATGCACACCTCAACGTATCCGCGCGCTGCGCCATGCCTCAGTATGTCGCTGCCGCTGAGGCCTTTCTGCACCCCAAAAAACGCAAAATCTATGGCAAGAAGAACTGTAGATTTTCCGCATCCTATTGTGCCTGACAGAAGCGTGTTGCCGCCTGTCATGTTTATAGTTTCGTCCGTATAACTCCTGATATTGTTAAGCCTGACGTATTTTATCCTCATAGCATCACTGTCCGCATGAAATTTTCCTTGACGCGCTTTTCATGGTTGGCAATTGTTTCGCCTTCAAATTTTTCATCCTTCAGTATATTGATCAGGGATTCGGAAACAGATTTCATGTCATATCCGTCTATTTTGTTTTGATGGCAGTGTTCTTCTATTATCTTCTGCTCTATTGCATCCACGCTCAGCGACGTGTCAACACGTATTTCATCATATTCCATTGTAGAAAGTCCATTGAAATTTTTCTTGACAGTAAAAGCATTTTTTTCAAGTGCAATGTCATTTATTTTTTTGAAGTTTATTTCAGAAATCTTTCCTGAACGCATCACTCCTTTTGCCTTGATCAGCAACGCCTTATCAGTAATATCAATATTTTTGATTTTTAAAATTATTTCGTCTTCTATCTGTGCCGGATCTTTTCCGTCGCCGTTTATGCCTATAATTTCACAGCCAAAAAGCTTTACGCTTCTCCAAGTTCGCTGCCCGTTTGTATCAACTATGTAAAACCCTCCGTCATACTCCTCCATTTCTGTAAATTCTGTTGGAAACAGAGGCCCTGGAAAAATGAGAGGCATGCCATTGCATTCCCCGATAAAATGCTTGTGGACATGGCCATTGGCATAATAATCAAATCCGCTTGGAAGCGATGACAAAGGCAGGGCAGGCATTTGTGAAAGGTGCGCTGGTTTGTATTCTTGTATAGCAGAATGCATGACAAATATTTTATAGCTGGATTCAGGAAATTTTACCTGTATCCTGTTGTAGTAATCGTGTTCCAATGAGCCTTTTCTGCCGAGCATGCCGGATACGGCTACGCTCCCGTCAACAACAAATTTCAAAAATCCGTTTTCATCAACAGCAGCAACATTTTTAAGGAAACCGGCAGCTTCAAGCAAAGATATAGCCGTCTTGCCTGTGGGCGAAAAATCATGTGAGCCCGGCACGACATATATGCGCAGCCCTGCATCGTGTATTCTTTTAATTGTAACAATAGCCCTGCGCAGGACATCCATGGAAGGCATTGAAGTATCAAAAAGGTCGCCGGCAATTATTATGAAATCTATTTTTTCCTTTATGCAAATGTCTGCTGCCATGTCAAATGCTTCAGAAGCTTTTTCAGCCAGCTCTGGGTGCGCTGACCACGAGCCAAGATGGATGTCAGACATATGTGCGAATTTCATACATAAGATAAGCGCTGAAATTTTAAATTACTGTGTAAGATCGAGTAAAAATTTTGCTGCAGCGTATATTGTAATGCCTGCAGCACATGCTAAAACAAGATTGTATGCGCTTAGCCATTCATCGCGTTTTTCATACGCTCGTGCAACGCGGTCAAATTTTTGCATATCTCCCGGCTTGTATCCTGGAAGGCCCCTATGAAATTCTAAATCCCTGTGCTTCCGTTTTTCATACTGCTCAAAGCCAATAAAAGGCACAAAGTCCCATGTAGTCAGCTCATAATTTTCTGCCATTCTAGAAGTGTGATGAAAAAGTTTTTAAATACGAATGCCTGGTGTTTTTAAAAATCAACAGGAATTATCCTATTGATAGAGATGAGCCGTATCTTTCTGCAAGCTCCCTGTATTCAGGGCTCTTTCTGAAGGTTGGGTAGACTTGAAAGTATGGTTCTATGCCTACAGTAGCACTTTGACACCTGCCATAGTAAAGTTCCTCGGCTTGAATTATGGCTGAAAAAACTTCTCTTACAGGCTTCATTGTCCTAAATGGGCCAGCTGAAATGCTAGAATATATTAATGTGAAACCGCGGCTGTCCCTGATTACAGAACCGAATTTACCATCAACCTGAATTGCTGTCATAAGTTTATGTAAAAAGGAAATTATTAAAGCCCGACAAAACCTTTGCGGGTACTGACGCCAAAGGCGTCTTTTCTTTCGGTATCATCAGCAAGCCCTTTGAATTCCGGCACTTTCACTGGCAGGGCGAATTTTGTAAAATTGCTTGTGACTATTGCCTCTCCCTTGTCCAAAGAAGCTATAGCCCTGTCGCTTCGTGACAGGTCCTGAGAAGCCGATTCAATCAGGGCATTTCTTTCTGACCCCAACTCTGTTCCTAAAATTATCTTCGTGTTCATGTTTGCAAGGATTTCCCTTGGTATCAATGATGGCAGCTGTGTTATTGCAATCAGGACGATCTGGAATTTTCTTCCTTCCCTTGCAATTGTAGAAAATACGTTGCCCTTTTGCAGCGCTTCATTATTTAGCACCCTTGGCGCCTCTTCGACTACAATCGAAATCAGGGGTTTGTTTTCAAGCAGGCCATCCATCTTGTATTTTTTATAGCGCTGAAGCATTTCCCTTGCAATCATGCTTCCAACTATGATTTCGAGGTCGCCTGACATAAGTGAGGTGTCAATAATGATTTTTTTG
>DATDTP010000081.1:0-2908 GCA_035290775.1 archaeon
GTCTACTGCTACAGAGCCCTTGTCTATCAGGAGATGGCTGAACTCTTTCGGGAATTCTATTGTCATTTCAGAGAAGTCTTTCATGTTATTTTTTTTGAGGATTTTTCCAACGCAGTCCACGTGGCCTGAAACAAAGTGCCCGCCTATTTCATCTCCAAGCCGAAGGCTGCGTTCTATATTAACCTTGTCGCCTTCCTTCAGGGAGGAAAAATAAGTTTTGCTTAAAGTCTCAGGCATTACGTCAAATGTTGCAACAAATGATTGACGCTTTGCGTCGGTTCGTTCTTTTTTTATCTTTGTTACAGTCAGGCAGCACCCGCTTATGCAAATGCTGTAGCTGCTTCTGAGATTTTTCTGTTTTTCAATATCAATATAAAATCTTTTGCCTTCGCCAAACTTTTTTATCTTTTTTACAGTGCCTAATCTTTGAACTATTCCAGAGAACATTCTGCTTCATCTCCGTCTTTTACATTATATGTTTCCTTTATGCACATTGGTGCGATTATTTCCAATATGTTTTCAGGGTGCCTTGTTGCCTCCGGCCTTATGACAAAAACGTCTATATTTTCGCCTTTTATCTTTAGCTCGGCAGCATAGCATTTTATAGGCTTGAACTTGCCGCCCGGCGTTATTTTTGTGGGATTTTTAAGATCTGGCACATTGTCAACAATTATGTTCAGCGTGCCGTAAAAGGGCTTGAAGCCTACCGCGTATTCAAAAAGGTGCTCGTATTTCTCGACAAAATACGCGCCCTTGCCAACGCCTGAAACAACTTTGCCCCTGATTATCATGATAGAAATTGAAGGGGAAGGTTTTTAAGGCAAGATTTATAAGCCTTGACATGCTTTAGTGGACTATGGGAGATTTGATAGAATACGGCGATAGGAAATTTGAATCAGCAAGCGTGCACGATGTTGACGCAGGAGATTTTGTAAAAGTTAGAGGCAGGCTTGTAGAAATTGCGCGCAAATCTTACACTAAAGACCCTGAGACTGGGCATGTAAAAAGCTGGACAATTGAAGGAACTGACGGCAGGAGCTATAACATGATGGATATTGGTCTTTATCTTAAGCCTGTCAAAGAATCTTGAAAACAACTTTTTCTATATGCAGCGCTTTTTTCCCGCGCTTATAAACTTACCTGAATTTTTTTCTTGTTTCTCCGTCGCTGTACCTGCGCTCAAGATGAAGAAAGTTATCATTGAAATATTTTTTAACTCCATCTTTTACGTTGCTCTTTGCTTTGCTCGCCGGGACTTCTACTGAGACAAATCCGTCGCCATGTTCTATGCTTAATAATTCTAAGCAAGTGCAGGTTTTCACAGGCCTGTCGTATCTCGTTCTAAATTCATGAATTATTTGGTCTGCAGAATTTTTGTGCCTATAGCCGCGCACTATAATGTAGCGTCCTGTATACAAGATGCCATAAGCCTCGGCATTAGCATCTATGAAAATAGCAGATGCGTCGAATTGCCCGTATTTGCCCATGAGTATATGATTTCAAAAATGCTTTTATAGCTCTACAAGGAAACAAACAGGATATTATTTCCTTGTGAGCTATATGTGAACCAAATAAATTATGTCCTGATTATTTATTTGGTTAACTATAAGTTTATTCTACGCCATCCAGCAAATTCATTACCTTTTTCTTTCCTACAGCTATCACAAAAGGCCCAAGGCGCGGGCCAGAATCCTTGTTTATGAGTATCTGATATATCAGCCTGAAGAAGTCCTTTGGTTCCATGCTGTTAGCCCTGGAAATATTGAAGACAGCCAGCTGAAGCTCTTCTTCAGATTTTTCTTTCTTGATTTCTTCTTTTAATTCAGAAATGGCTGCTTTTTGGTGTGCGTTAAGGCTGACATCAGGAAGTTTTTCATTTAGCGTTATGCGGAACTGGGGGTCTGCAAAATTCTGCGCCCAGTACGTTGCAGATTCTATCCGTTTTGCTATTACCTGCTTGTCTTTTTCTGTTACTTTATCCTTGATGTGTCCTGTGAATTTCAGAAGATCAATTGCTCTGTCAACATCGCCGCCGGACTGGCCGATAAGTGCTGCAAACTTGTAATCAATGCGAATTGGCTGCGATTTCGGCGCAGCTGCAAAACACATTTCATATGATCGCTTCATGTTTTTTTCGTCTATCTTTATTTTAGATTCTTTTCCAAAGTAAACGTTTTCAGCAGATTCAAAATCATCAACAAGCCTGAAAATATTTTTCAAATCCAAATCTCTTTGCATGCCTGGCCTTTTTGTATAAAAGAAAAGGAATGTTTCAGGCTCCAAAAGCTTGAGCATGTCCTGTGTGATATAAACATTGCCGACGCTGGCGCTCATTTTCTCGCCGTTTACCAGAAAGAATTCATAGACGTAAGGTATTGGAGGCTCTTCCTTGAATATGGCCCTCATTATCTCCTGCCCGCTCTTCCAGCTGCCTTCATAATGGTCTTTGCCAAAAGGCTCGAAAGTTGTCTTGAAAATTCCCCACTGTGCAGGCCACTCAAATCTCCACTGCAGCTTGCCCTGCGACCATGGTATTTCGCCTACAAAGCCGCACCCTTCTGACATTTTTTTCTTTATTGCCTTGCCCCCGCATGTAAAGCTGACAGTTTTCTGCGCAATGTCAAAGGAAGAAACATTTGCCAAGCGGTTGCATTTTGGGCAGATAGCGTCAAAAGGAATATAACCTTCTTCTTTTGTGCTTTGGTGTTTTGCAAGTATGCGCGAAGCTTCCTGTATATTCTCAAATGTTTTTATCACGTAAGGCTCGAATTTTCCTGCTTCATACAAGGCATTTGTAGAAATGTTTTCAGCTTCAACGCCTATCATTTCCAGCCCTTTAATCCATAAAGCGGAAAAATGCTCCCCGTAGCTTTTGCAGCATCCGAAAGGGTCGGGCACCATTATGAGC
>DATDTP010000082.1:0-17777 GCA_035290775.1 archaeon
CATGTGATACAATAACCACGTGCGACGTTTCAGGAAATTGCGGGACAGAATATAGCAACTGCAGGTCGTGCGGCGTTACTGTAAAGACATGCGATGACGGCTCTGTTGCAACAGCGCAGAACGTATGCAGAGCAGCGCTTGGCTCAGGTGAGTGCAGGCCGGGAATACCTGTGTGCAAGGCAGGCGGCACGCAGGAAGCAACAAAAGTTTTGCAGTTTGAAGTTTTTACAAAAAAAGGATTCAAGGTTAATATTACGCCGCCGTCATACACTGTGATAGCTGGAACTGCTGTTGAATACGAGGTTTCAGTGGAAAACCAGAACCCTATTCCGTTGTCGATAAACATAGGGAGGCAGGTGCCGAACGGATGGTCATCTGAAGCAGTTACGTCAATAAGCCTTCAGCCAAAAAGCAAGGACAGGTTTACTCTTACTGTTGCATCAAACGAAACGTCTTCTGATGGCGAGTATGCGGTTAATCTGGTTTTCTTCAGCCCTGACCTGAATGTTGTTGGCACTGCAACAGCAAAATATATTATAGCATCAAGGGGGGCGCCTCTTATCAGCATTGACCCGTCAACGCAGCAGGCAGTGCCTGGGCAAGAAGTGGCATTTACGGTTACAGTTACAAGCAACGATCCTTCTGGATTTGATGCAGGATTGTTTACGCTAGATGCATCTGCGCCTGAAGGATGGTCTGTTGCATTCAATAATTCTTTGCTTACAATATCACCTGGACAAAGCATGTCGACTGTCATGTTTGTGACAGCGCCGGATGATTCTACGCTTGGCGACAAGGCAAAAATAGAAGTCAACGTGTCAACAGGCCGCCTTGCTTCTCAGGCATTTGCAGAAGTTACAGTAAACCTTTGCGGCGACGGCGTATGCCAGGAGGATGAAATGTGTGAAGCAGACTGCCCGGCAGAGCAGTTTTTCACGTGCAACTTCGGCTCAAGATGTGAGCAGCAGGTTGATGACGGCGTGCAATTCTCAGCAACGCCAAGCTTCATTTTTAACAAATTAATAATATGCAGCCGCTCGGCAACAGAAGGCGAATGTTTGTCTTCTTACGACTCAAAGAACTGCGGCTTCGGAAAGCCGTGCGTTTGCGGCTCAAATTTCAACAGCAACTGCAATGTTCTTTGCGTTGACAACAATGATGCATACTACCTGTTTGCAACAGGGGCTGTTTCAGAGGAAGGAGGCAGTGCCGTGAGGTCTGCTGCAAACTACAGTTATGTATGCCCGTTTGTCAACCTGCCTGAAATAATACAGACAAGAAACACTTTTGATTCTGCCAGGGACAATTATGAGCAAACAAAAAGCGCCTTGCAGGAATCGCTGAATATTGCAGAAACAGAAGAGGAAAAGGCAAAGATACAGCCTTGTTACGATGCAATCAGCCTTATTGTGGAAATAGTTGGAAATCACGTCAGTTATCTTGACGAAGTTATAGCTTGGCCTGGCATTGCAAACACAACGGCTTCTCGCCAGAGGTCGGCAGACGTAAGAAGCGAAGTTGAAACGTTGTATAACACAAATTGCAGGGGCGCGCAAGGATTTTTGCAGATAAAGCGCATGATAGCGCCCGGCGGCGCCCAGAAAAGCGAACGGGCTGTTGCAACAGTTGAAGTCAGGAATGTAGGCGATGTTACATATTTCGGAAGGGTTAAGTGTGATTTCACAGGCCCGGCAGCTCAGTCGCAATGCGACCCGCAGATAGCGTCATGCAATTCTTATGAAAGCCAGTGCACAGAATTCCAGCCAGAAGTTGTGCAGAGCTTTACGCCGTCTGCAAATATGACAGAATCAGGAACATGGAAATTAAAATGCGAGGTGCGCGGCTCTTTGTCGCCTGACTGCAGCCCTGAAACGCTTCATGATTTTGATGAGGCATTTTTCAATGTTTCAACGCGCGAAGTTTATGTGGTTGATGTTTCTGGCGCATGCACAACTTCAGGAATAACATGCGATGTAAGGCTTAGCAGCGAGTCTGGATGTGCTGCGTGCATCATGGGAAATGCCACATGCCAGCAGCTGTCAAAGACAGGCGACACTACAACATTCAGGTGCCCGCCCGCGCCTTTGGGTTACTCAGAAATAAAAGGCTATATAATTCCTTCATTCCAGTGCATACCTGTTGAGCCTGTGCAAAAAACAGCTTCTGTATTATGTGAGGGCTGCGGAGACACAATAGTTTCCGGCGATGAGCAGTGCGAGTTGCCGGGCGTGGATAATAATCAGTTCTGCATACAAAACATAACGTCATGCTCTGGAAAATTGTTTGGCCAGCGCGATTCGCGCGGCTTCTGTACTCCTGTATGCTCATGCAGCCAGGATGAATTTTCATATTCATGCCAGAAAAACAAGTGCGGCGCAACATGCAGCGACGGCGATACAAGAAACGTGACAATTTACAATGGAACAAAAAGCTGTGTCAGCGTGCAGCAATGCGGCGCAACTTGCGATTTCCAGCCAAGTTTCTGCGAGCCTGTTCAGTGCGGGAATAATATATGTGAACTAGGTGAAACTGCAGCAAGCTGCCCGAAAGACTGCAGCACGAACCAATGCGGCAATGGAGTTTGCAACGCAGGCGAAACAACAACATCATGCCCTCAGGACTGCGGTGTTAATCTATGCGGGAACGGCATATGCAATGCAAATGAAAATACAACATCATGCCCTCAGGACTGCGGCACCCAGAACCTGTGCGGCAATGGAGTTTGCAACGCAGGTGAGAATACAACATCATGCCCTCAGGACTGCGGCATAAGCAATGATCCTCCTGTTTTGAACACGCTTTCAGCGTACGTCACTACTACAAACAGCATAGTTTTCACAACGACAGCATCTGACCCAAACAATGATGCAATACAGCTGCAATGCGGCACTGCTCTTAGCGGCACAGATTTGTTCACAAGCCCATTTGTATCAGCAAACCCTTCATACATAGTCGCTTCGCCGTGGAGCGACAATTCAACGCATACTATTTTCTGCAGGGTTAGGGATGCAAGAGGGCTGTACTCGCAGGAAAAATCTGTTACAATAACGGGATCTGGCGTTTCAAGCTGCGGTGATAATATATGCGATTCAGGCGAAACAACAGGCAACTGTCCTGCTGATTGCGGTTCAAATGCTACAGGCTCGTGCTCTGTTCAGATAACATCAAAGAACTGCACATTTATCCCGTCTACAAACAGGTACCAGGTTGAGACACGCGTAAATTGGGGAGGAGGAGACCATGCGCATGTAAGCGTTGACGGTGATGTAAGCCAGAAAAAATACTCAAGCTTTACCTCAATTAATACTCTTTCAGGTCCGGGATACAAGCAGATAATAGCAGAAGTGCACAATTCAACAGACGGCCTTCGCTGTAATGCTGCAACGCAAATATTCTGTGCGCCTGGCGGCTCAACGAGCGGCAGGAATGTTGATGTTGTAAGAAACTTCAATAGCCCTGTTCGTAGCGGCAGGTACGTAATGCCGCTAAAGATCATACCTTATGTTGACATTCAGGGCTTTGTGCTAAAGGAAAGCGTGGATTCGGCCCTGGCAGCAAGCGGCTTTAGTTATTCAGGAAATACGTCGCCTGTAATTATGTCGCAGTCATCATCAATAGAAGGCGGAAAGACTTACAATGTTTACACATTTACAACAGATTTGCAGTCGTACAGGAACATGACAATTGCTTACGATCTTACGCTGTCGACAGAAGGAACTTACACAGTTTATTGGTCATACACAGCATACGGCGCAACTGTTACTGAAAATCCAAAGAAATCAATAAGCGTGACAGATTGCCCGCAAACCTTCCCGGTCTATGCAGTAAGCCCTACAGGGGAATGCAGGCAATTTGCAAACTCGTGCAAGCAGCCTGCAGACTGGATGTTTGTTGAAAAATGCCCTGATGTTGTCATACCTCCGCAACCGCCTACAGAGCAGCCTGTAGACAACACGTTATTGATAATATTAATAATAATCCTGGTCATAATTCTGATAATAGTGATAAAATACAGGCAGGAAATAAAGGAAAGATTAGGGATGGAAATAAAGGAAAGCATGGGAGACGTCAAGTTCGAGGAGTGAATTAAATGGCATCGTTACCGATAAAAGTTATTGTAGTTGTGATACTTGTAGTCCTTATATTATCAGTCCTGGCTGCTTTTTTCCTGCTGCAGTCAGGCCAGCAAGTTTCAGAAGCTGACGCGCAAAGAATTTTCAATGCAGAGTGCCAGGATTACGCAGCGCAGTCATGTTCATGGGATGTGACGCGCAGCCCAAGCTTTGGCGCCTATCTTCAGGCATGCAAGCGCCTGTACGGCCAGGAGCGCGAGGCATTTTCATGCCTGTACGCAATGTGCCAGCCTTGCAAAGAATTTAACGTGCCGCAGACAAAATGCGCAGGCCTCTGCAAGGCATGCCAGGCAAACGCAGACATTGGAATATCAGTAACATCCTGCTGCTCTGAGTTTACAAGCCAATGCACAGGCATCATTGAATGCAACACATGCGCAGGCGTGTAGGTTTTTTAATTGGATTTTATCATAATTGCAAATGTTTTATTTTCCAATTTTCCGTGATTTTTTAATTTCTCGATATAAGAAGCTATTTCTTCGCTGCACTCTTTTTTTATTTCATTAGTCCTAAGTGCAAAAGGAATGAGCAGCGAGGTTATTCCATCTTTTCGCAAATTCTCTAACTTTTTAAAATCCATATAATTTGAGAATTCTATCGCCTCGTATTTCATGTTTTCGTTTTCTAACTCCTTCAAAACATCTTCACCTGTATTTTCATCAAAATTTTTATTATGTATTTCATTCCAGAATTTTTGCTGGATAAGCTTTATTCCGCTTTCTTTAGAGTCAAGAAAAATCAAAATAGTGCCGTCGTCGCTGAGCAATTTCAGGTATTCTTTAAATAAGCCCTTCAGTTCAACGGAGTACAAGCAGTGCGAGAACAGTATAATGTCGAATTTTCCCGAAAGCTTTTTTGGCAGGTTCTCTAGCCTTTCTTGAATAGTTTCTTTGACATCGATGTTTTTCCTGTATTTTTCTAAAGCTTCTTCTGACGTATCGTTTGCAATTATAACAAATTCTTTGTTTTTTGCCTTTGAAAGCGCTTCTTTAATCTCATCTCCGCTTCCGCATCCTAGGTCCAAAATTGTTATTTTTCCCTTGTTTATGCTGTTAAGGTTTTCTATAAGAATTTTAACCTGGTGCTCTCCTCTTGTAATTACCTTATGCCAGAACCCGTATACTTCTTCCCAATTCGTTTTGTAAAACTTCTCATACGCGTCTTGCATAATGATATGGTTTTTTACTTAACTCTTTAATACTTAATGACGCAAGTTTTTTTGTATAATGGGCCCGACGAGATTCGAACTCGCGACTCCCTGCTTAAGAGGTTCATCGCGCCTTTTTATTTATTAAAAGGCTCACAGGTGCTCTACCAGGCTGAGCTACAGGCCCAAATTTTGTAAATGTGTTCTCTTATTATAAAGACTAAGCGTATATAAATTGTACAAGCATGCCAAATAATGTTTGGCAAAAACGTTGATTCTAACAAACTGGTAAAAAATCTGAAATAAAAAAATTCTGAAAACTAGCTTTACTTCGGATGCCTGCCCTGTCTTGCTGTCTTGACCTTCTGGTGCCCAGATTTGATTGTGCGCCTGTGGCTTTTGTTGAGCGTTTTCCATCTCCATGCTTCGAAGCGGATTTTTGCCCTTGGGTACCCGCATGCAGAGCATTTTTCCTTGCGAATATGATAACTGTGACGGCCGCACCTTCTGCAGCGTATATGTATTATCTTGTTGTGCTTTCCAAATGATGCTGTTCCCTTTGACATTTTTTACACCTGTTTACATAATATTGAAAAGCCAAATGCTTCTTTTGGATACGGTAACCTTTTCTTTGCAAGAAAAGGCTAGCTTTTCTTTAGCTTGACGCCTATCAGCAGCCGACTTTCCCAGTATTCAATAATATCCTTTCTTTTTCCGAGGATTTTCTTTGTGTGATAAATATGTTAGCACACGAAAGAAAAAGCTCTTTAATCGCCCTTTTCCGGTGAAACGTAAAGGATGTTGTCGCCTCTTACAAGGACAGTGCCAAGTTTTATTTTCTCTTCGTCTGTTGTCTGCTCTGCACTCTCAAGCCACATGTTAAGATGTAGATCCATGGCCTGTAGAATACCAGAAATTTCAGCGCCTTTTTTGAGCTTTATTAGCACTCTCTTGCCCTTTGCGTTGTTTAGGACGTCTATTGGTCTTTCCATATAAATTCTCCAAAACGGAATTTTACAATCTTTATTCCTTTACGCTTATATTTAAATACGCATAATATTACAACCGCCAAATATTTTCTTTTACGCAGCTTACGCTTTTCTTTTTCAAGGAAAAGGGCAGGTTTAAATATCTTCCACTGCAACAAAAGTTAGATAATTATGCAATGGCATCTTAAGTCAAAAACAAAAAAGACCGGAAAAAAGCTTAACAAGCATGCAAAGAAATTCCGCATGCAGAAGGGCCGCGATTACCTGCCTGCAAAGGTCGGCAAGGGAAAAGTAAAGGAAAAGCGCGTCATGGGCGGCTCAAGCAAATTCATAGTTCTTTCTGCAGAAACGGCAAACGTGCTTAACAAAGGAAAATATCAAAAATCAAAAATACTTGGCGTTTCTGATAATCCTGCAAACAGCCAATTTGTAAGGCGAAATATTGTTACAAAAGGCGCAATTATAAACACAGAGCTTGGCACAGCCCGCGTAACAAGCCGCCCTGGGCAGACAGGCGTTATAAACGCAGTATTCATGGAGCAGTCGCCGGCAGACACAAAGCGTACAGGCAAACAGAAGAAGTAGATTTGTTCTATTTACGTCAGTCTGGACTTATAAATACATAGTCCCAATAAATCATAATGAAGATAGAGATTCTTGACCATGCTAGGGAAAGGATGAATATATATGATGTTTCAGAAACATTGGTCAAAGAAACTCTTGAGAAACCCGACAGCATTGTAGCGAGCTATAATAACAGGAAAATAGCACAAAAGAAGCTCAATGGTTATGTGCTTCGTGTAATATTTGAGGAAAGTAATTCGACAAAAATTGTAGTAACAGTATACAAGGCAAAAAGTGGTAGATATGAAATATAAATATGATGCAAAGGCTGACGTGCTTGTAATAAGTCTCAGCAATGAGAAGCCTGACTTTGGCGAGCAGAAAGAGAACATAATAACTCATTACAACAAGAACTGCAAGCCCGTTGAGATAGAAATACTTGATGCCAGTAAGACTGCTTTAGATATGATAAAGGCTATGTTGCCAAAGAAGGTTGTATAAACTTTCTAGATTTTTCATATAAAATGTTGTAAAGTACATTCTTATAGTTTGAGAGGAGCCCTGCATTTCCATCCATCTATTTTGAAGCAACCCATTTTTTTGAGAACATAATTTGTCAGTTTTTCTGTTTTCTCCAGCAATTTATC
The DNA here is from genome assembly GCA_035290775.1 of archaeon. Taxonomy (GTDB): domain Archaea; phylum Aenigmatarchaeota; class Aenigmatarchaeia; order GW2011-AR5; family GW2011-AR5; genus JACQNW01. Next base: position 7,481 of record DATDTP010000082.1, read on the forward strand.
ATCATTTTGCTCTTTAAGCAAATAACGAACAGATTGACAAAAGTCCTGTCAGGGAATTCATGAAGATGCGAATTTTTCCTGTAAATTTTGTCAAAGAACAATCTATGAAGCTTTGCTGGCGGAACAAGCTCTGCGCCAAGATACTTTGCATATTTTTTTAGCAAGTCTGATAGCACGAGATTGCAATTGTACCTAAATTGGATGGGCTTTTGGTGTTTTGTTGCGGTCAAATCATCCAGTGCTTCCCAAATAGAGTATTTTGTAAGCTCTGTCCAAACTTTATCAGGTTTCTTGAATTTTTTCTTAAATTCTTTTTTTTGCATTTTCTTGTAGTTTTTTTACTTCGCCAGTCCTATCAAAAATAATCTTACCGAGGAGGTACATCCGGGCATCTACACGCTTTCCATCTCTATAACCTTCTTCCATGCACTTTTTAAGTTGTTGCGGAGGATTGGCAAAATATTCAATAAGAAATCCATCCACCATTTTGTTGCCCCTTTCTCGCCATTTTACTTTGCAGTCAAGAATGATATGCAAGTCTACGTCAGAATGCTTTGTAGCGTTGCCTGGGACAAAGCTGCCTGTCACAAGCGCGCCAATCACATATTTCTTGGCTTTCCAAGGTGTCAAAAACTTATGAACAGCCTTTTCCCATGCTTCCATATGGGTTCATTTGTTTGTCTGTTATTTAATATTGTTTTCTTTTACTATGCAAGGGCTTTCACCCTATCAAATGTCACCAGCTTAAATACAAATGAATCAAAATAAGCTTATGATAGCGACAAAAGCATATGCAGGCCTGCTTGTAATAGCAGTCATAGTTTCTGGCTTTTACATCGCACTCTATAATCCTTCTATGCAAAAAGACGATGCAAATCTGAAAACATTTGCATCCGAGCAGGAGCTGAAGGAGTTTCTAAGCAAAACACAGAGCTATCAGCCAAGCTATTACGGTGATGTTGTAATGAGGCAGTCTGAAGCTTTAGCTCCAAATGTAGAAAAGGCTGGTGGGAATGACGCAGCCAGCGATTATTCGCAGACAAACATACAGGTTGAAGGCGTAGACGAGGCAGATATTGTTAAAAATGACGGCAAATATATTTATCTTGTCCATGGAAATGCAGTGCAGATAATAGACGCCTATCCTGCTGAATCAGCGCAAATCATATCAAACATAACGGTTGAGAATCCTGGTAATATTTTTATAAATGGCGACAATCTCGTGGTATTTTCTCAGCCAAGCTATTATTATGGAGGCCCTATGCTAAGGCAGGGCGCAGCTGACTCATACTATACATATTATAGATATTCTCAAAAAACAAGCATACAGATTTATGATATCTCAGACAAATCAAGTCCAAAGCTAAAAACAAACTCTACTATAGACGGTTATTATTTTGACTCAAGAATGATTGGTGAAAAGGTGTATGCTGTAATTAACGTGCCTGCCCAGTACAGCGATGATTTTATTATGCCTGTTCTTAACCCGAAAAGCAGCCAGTTCCAGGAAATTTATTATTCTGATTCGCCTGATGCATCTTACAATTTCATAAATGTCATATCGTTTGATATGGATGGCCTTTTTACCAACAAGGCATTTTTGTTTGGCTCTGCGCAGAACATGTACGTTTCACAGGATAACATTTATGTTACTTATCCAAAATATGTGCCTTATTATGAAACAGAAAAAAGGCTGCTGGAAGAAGCGCTTCTGCCTTTGCTGCCGCAAAGCGTATCTGAGCAGATAAAAACAATTTTTGCAGAAAGTGGCGACGCATATGAAAAGCAGCAAAGATCAGGAGAAGTTTTAAACAGCTGGATGAGAACTCTGTCGCAGGAAGAACAGCAGAACTTTAACAAACAGCTTGGCGAAAACATGCAGAAAGTTTATATTTATATAGCAAAAGAACAGCAAAAGACAATTGTTCATAAAATATCACTGGCAGATTTGAAATACAAAGCGTCAGGAGAATTCCCGGGCCATCTTCTGAACCAGTTCTCTCTTGATGAATACAATGGCAAGTTGCGGGTGGCAACGACCATTAACCGGGGCTTTTTCGGCGCTGTGCAGACAACAGGAGTCCCGATTGTGGGCGTAGGCGCGCAGCCCGTTGCAGTGCCTGCAGAATCAGCTGGGCAAGTAGCAATAGCAGAACCATCAGAAACGCCTGGCGCAGATGGAACTGTTGTGGATGAACAGCCAGTTGAAAGAACAATAGCTCCTCCTCGTCCAGTAAGTAATTCTGCCAATAATGTTTATGTCTTGGACGAAAGCTTGCAGATAGCAGGCAAGCTGGAAGACCTTGCAAAAGGCGAACAAATATATTCTGCCCGTTTCATGGGAGAAAAATTATACCTCGTAACATTTGTGCGTACAGACCCGCTTTTTGTCATAGATTTATCAACTGACCAGCCGAGAGTTCTTGGCGAGCTGAAAATACCGGGCGTTTCCCAGTACTTGCATCCCTATGATGAAACGCATATTATTGGCGTGGGGCAAGATGCTGCAGATACGCAAGGAAGAACGATATTTACTGGAATAAAGGTTTCATTATTCGATGTTACAGATGTTGCAAATCCAAAGGAAATTTCAAGCTACAAGATGGGTGAGCGCGGAAGCTCGACGCCTGTAAGCTATGATCACAAAGCGTTTTTGTTCAGCAAAAGCAAGGGGCTTATGGTATTGCCTGTTCAGCTTGCATCAAATAATTACCAGACTTACCAGACTTATTTGACAGGCGCTTACGTGTTTTCAGTGGACATAGAAAACGGGTTTGTGCTAAAGGGAAGTGTTACGCATGCAGACAATAAGAACAACGAGCCTTATTATTATGCGCCTCAGGTAACTCGCGTTTTATACATGGACAACACGCTTTACACAATATCAAGCAGCCTTGTAAAGGCAAACAGCCTGGATGACATGTCAGAAATCAAAAGTGTGGAATTGCCTCAGGACTATCAGATTTATGGGATAGCAATTGAGTAGTGCTTTTTATCCTTTGCATGTAAATTATATTTTTAATGTCAGGTTTTTATCAAACGCGCGCCGCACTTTTTGAGCAGATTTCCAGATTTGAGCCAGATGCGGATAGTATGTTAAAACGCATGCAAGATGCGCCGGAAATTGTAATAATAGTTCCGCCGTCAGCCTCTTCAGAGGCTAAGGAAAGGGCTGGTTTAATAGGAGCTTATGCTGCAACTTTTAGAAAGCCTGTAAAAATATTTGGGTATAGCAGCGAGGCTGGGATCTATACGTCGCATTGCAAAAAAAGGCCTTTTGTTTACAATGTAAGGACAGAGCAGCCCGAACTTCTGGAGAACATGAAAATACTCGCAGACACATGCCATACAATTGTGCTTTATCCTAATTGTGATGAAGCTCATGCAATTAAGACTTACTTGCTTTCAGAAAAATCCTTGACTAGGCATGTTCTTGTTTTATCAGAAAAAGATGCAAAAGCATCAAAATCTTCTGAAGTGGAAATTTTTGACGCGCCTTTTGTATACAGCCTTTTGAGAGGCCCTGAGAAAGATACTGCAGGAAAAAACCTGGGAAGGATAAGATTGGTGAGTGCTTTGAAGCGCAGGTCGCGCAGCCTTGCATAAAAATCTATATGGTCCTTTGCGCAGCGTGGTGTATAGTACAAGCAACGCAAAAATCTATATATATCACCTTTTATAATAGATTGTTATGGCAAGAAAAACCAGAAGAAGCAGGTCATCTAAAAGAGGCGTACGCGTAACAAGAGCGCATGCATTTGGGTCCATAGTGATTTTGCTTGCAGGCATTATATCTGTTGCCGGGCTTGCAGCATATTCAGGCATAGTCACTCCATCAAATTCTGTCGGTTATGCAACAAACTATGGAAGCGGTATGCAGTGTTTCAAAGCTTGCATAGATCCTTGTTCTGTCGCGTCAGATGTTTCAACATGCCTGGATTCTAAGATATATGAGTGTAGAAGCCAGTGCAATATCTAGTTTTTTTTCATTTTAGATTCATTGAAAACGCATGGTTTTAGCAGTGTGATATGAAAGACATGCTGACAAATTACATAGGGCATTTCATTTTTGAATTCTCATGAATTCGAAAAGACATGCTGACAAATTACATAGGGCATTTCATTTTTGAATTCTCATGAATTCGAAAAGACATGCTGACAAATTACATAGGGCATTTCATTTTTAGAATTTCATTTGCTCAGCGTTGTGTAAATATTATATATACTGACTTGACCCATAATCTTTTATGGTGCTTGAAAGCGTGTTTCCCAAGAAACTGATAAAAAACAGGGCGTTCTACGCATTGTTTCTTGGATGGCTCTATTCAATAGTGGGCATTGCTATAGCAAAGCTTGTTTTTCCTGCAGATCCTTCGTTGGTTGCGGTTGGAATAACATCTATTTTACTCATACCATCTTTGCAAAAAATATACTATAGGGAAAACAAGGTGCTTACCTCAACAAAATACTTTTCATGGAAACGGCTTTATGTATTCAATAAGGATGCAATTAAGATTTATCTTGGCCTTTTCGTAGGCATATTCATAATATATTTGACTGCAGCAACTATTTTGCCCTCGCTTCAGGTAAACACTTTGTTCAAGACACAGCTTGACGTCAGGGGTGCTGCAACAGGTATGGCAGCTGGAGACCCGTTCGATCCTTTGCTCATGATGAGCATTCTTGGGAACAATTGGTGGGTTTTGATAGCAACGTTCATGATATCGCTCCTCATAGCAGACGGCGGGATTTTCATGATAACATGGAATGCATCTGTTTGGGGAACTATTTTTGGCGTGACAGCCAGGAATGCAGGCTTTGCGGCGCAGATAAACCCTGTCGTCTATGTGCTAATAATTATTGCAATTGTTACGCCGCATATGATACTTGAAATGCTCTCATACATACTTGGCGCAATAGCCGGCGGTTCCCTGTCAAAAGACCTTGCTTTAGGCGGCAAAAAAATAGAAGTCGTGACAACATATTGTGTATTGCTGTTCTTTGTTGCAATGATAGTCATGGTGCTTGGCGCGTTTGTAGAGACCTATGTCCTTGTCAATGCAGACATCTACAGGGACATAATACGGCAAAGCTTAGCCGTAGGCTTTGCGCCTATATGAGCCTTTTTTCTAAATATTTTGACGCCAAAGGCGTCGGTTCGTTTTAAAAAACCCTCGGAAAATAAAGAAATGATGATCATGTTTATACTTTTCATCTTATATTAATTACATGAAATCAAACAAAGAGCTTGTAAATTTTCTTGTTGAAAAAGGATTTATAAAAAGCATAAAAATTGCAGAAGCGTTTAGCAAAACAGACAGGAAAAAGTTTGTAAGGAAAGAGCACACAGGAAGCGCTTATGAGAACATTCCATTGCCAATCGCGAGCGAACGGACGCCAGACAACGACGCACTTCATGCTTCAATAAGCATTTCCACAATTTCTCAGCCGTCAACAGTCGCCGCAATGACAGAAGCATTGTCTGTGGAAAATGGGCAGAAAATATTGGAAATAGGCACAGGCTCTGGCTATCAGTCTGCCTTGCTTTCTTTGCTTGTAGGCAGCGGAAGAATAATAACAGCAGAAATAAGCAAGGAAGTCCATGAATTCGGGAAAAAGAACCTGAAAAATTATAAGAATGTTGAACCAATTCTTTCTGGCAGCTTAGGCTACTCAAAAGAAGCGCCCTATGACAGGATAATCGTTACAGCGTCTGCTTCGTCGTTGCCTGATAGCCTCATCAAGCAGCTGAAAGTCGGCGGCATCATAGTAATACCAATCGGCCAGGAGATGTTTCGGGTAACAAAAAAATCAGAGACAGAAATCAAAAAAGAATTCCTTGGATATTATGCTTTTGTGCCATTGAAATAATAACTGTAATTCATTTATAGCAAGCCAAATTATAATAACGGATTCTTTATTTGGCTTGCTATATGTGACCAACTTAGGCTTGTACAGCGAATATTAAGTTGGTCAGCTATAAGTAACATTGATAGAATATTTGTTTATGGGAGACATTCACCATGTATGGAGTCATCGATGGCTTACACCAACAGCAGAAGTTAGGAATTCAAAAATTCATGGAACGGGCGTATTTGCAAAGTCACCTATAAAGAAAGGAGAAGTTGTATTTGTTGCTGGTGGTGTAGTTGTCCCTGTTCTAGACTATGAAAAATACCGTAAAATTACAGGAGCAACTACAATAGGCGTCCAGATAAATGAGCGTTTTTTTATTTGCCCCTCATCTCTTGATGAAGTAACTATCAATGGAGCAATCAATCACTCATGTAACCCGAATCTGGGTGTTTCAGACAGCATTACAATGATCGTCATGAGAGACATAACTACAGGCGAAGAGCTTACAATAGATTATTCTTTTTATGAGACGCTCATGGAGCCATTTGAATGCAATTGCGGCGCTAGGGTATGCAGAAAAAATATTACCAAAAACGACTGGAAAATAAAAAAACTGCAGAGAAAATACGGAAAATATTTCTCTTCATATTTGAAAAGAAGATTTATACGGCGATACCAATGATATAGTATCTCCGAAAGTAAATTAGCGGATTAAAGGGGTTATATACCCCAGTAACCCACTAATTGGCTTTTATGGAAACAGAAGCCAACAAACTATTGGATTTTATCCATAAAATCTTTTCCATCAAGCCTAACGGCTATGATGCGAAGGATTTTGCGGCTTTGTTGGCTATTGTATCAGGCATACAAAGGCAGTTATGTAGAAACTATCAGTAACAAGGATTTGGCTAACGCAGACCCGCTTGACAAGACAGACTTTTCATCGTGCTTGCTAAATGCAAAAAACTCTGCTTTCATAAACCTGCCAGAAACAGGCGGCGCGCAGGCAAGGTCTGTAAGCATTGATACTTCTCTGATAAGCAAGAGCTCTGCCACGCAGTTTGCGCTTATCTCTCAGAACGAAGCCTGCAAGACTGGCGAACTTGGCAACTTTGCAAGAATCTGCTCTGATGGTAAATCATGGCTTGAATGCAAATCAGACGCAGACAAGCCTGTGCTTGAAGTGAACTACGTGGCATAAGCATATAAACTTAGGTAAACATGTATTAACTATGGTTAATATGAATAAATTAAAGTTGACATTGCTTCAGCAGGAGATATTGCGTTTTCTTTTCATGAACTCCGGAGTAGTGTTCAATGCAAGAGGCATTGCTGTGTCTCTTGGAGTAAGCCAGCCTGCTGTTTCAAAAGCTCTCCCTCTTCTTAAAAAGCACAGTTTTGTCAGCATATCAAAAGACAAACAATCAAAAAGATTATCAATAGAATTGAATAGGGAAAATTCTTTTATTATTGGGATGAAGAGGGCGGACAACATAAAACAAGTATATGAGTGTGGCCTTGTAGAGGTGCTAAAGGAAAAATTTCCGGGATGTGCGGTTATTTTGTTCGGGAGCTTTGCAAAAGGTGAAGACACACAAAAATCAGACATTGATATAGCTGTTGTTGGATCAAAAAGTAAAGTTGTAGACTTAGGTGAATTTGAGGCAATTCTAATGAAAGAAATAAGGCTAGGCTTTTATGCGTCATTTAAGGAAATTAATTATGAGCTAAAATGCAACATATTAGGCGGCATGCTTTTGTCAGGATGGGTTGAGCTATGAAGCCGTTAAAATCATTTGAAGATTATATAAAGGAAGGAATTGCAAAAAAGCAGTCGGCGGACAAACTTAGGGCAAGGTCGCTTATTATTGAATCAGAGACGTCGTATAAATTGCTGCTTTCTTTTGTTAAGGCTATAGGACTTAATGATGATAGCGCAAATCATGTGATCAAGAATGCATATGATATAATAATGGAATTAATAAGGGCAAAAATGCTTTCAGATGGTTTTAGTACAACTGGAAAAGGTGCGCATGAGGCTGAAGTATCGTACATGGCTGAAACAGGCGTTAGCAGCAGGGATGTGGATTTCGCAAACGATCTAAGGTATTTCAGAAATGGGATAGCGTACTACGGAAAAAAGTTTGACAAGGCATATGCTGAAAAGGTTCTGGAATTTCTAAAAAGAATGTATCCATTGCTTAAGAAGGAGGCGAAATAATACGACTTTAACATATTTTCTTTCCACGAGGGGCTTATTTTCTAGTGAACCGCTGCCCTTAGGCAGTATCTCCGAAAGTCGGATTACTGCCCTCTTGGCAGTAATCCTCCACCGAGGTGTATGCAGTATGGCATACACCTCACTTTCGGAGATACTATTAGGCGCCATGCACTCAGAAAAAAAAGGGCTCACGGAAAATAAAACTTCTTTCCCCGAGGGCTTTCTTCCCAAGAAAGGGCTCATAGACTGCCACTGCCACCTGGAATACATGGATGAAACTGTAATAGAGGAAGCAACGCAACGCATGCAGGCTGTTGTCACAAGCGTAGCCCATCCAAAGGACGCAGTGCGGATGTTGGAAGTTGCAAAAAAACACAAAGGGTTTGTTTATCTTGCTTTGGGCCTTCATCCTTCAGAGGTTGTTAAGTTCACAGATGAGCAGATCAACGAGTATTGCAACATGGTGAGACAAAACAAAAGCAATATTGTAGCAATAGGAGAAGTCGGGCTCGACAGGCACTGGATAAAGGATGAAGCAGAGCACAAGCGCAGCAAAAGCGTGTTTAAAAAATTCATAGAGCTTGCCAATGAGATAAACGTGCCGCTTGTAATTCACACAAGAGATGACAAGAGTTCTGGTATTTCAGTTATGGACGAAACTTTAGATCTGCTTCAGCATGCAAAAGTTCCTGTGATGATGCATTGCTTTTCTTCCAGGGAGCATATCACAGAGTGTGAAAAGCGCGGATACTATATGTCAATGAACACTATATTGTACAAAAGCAAGAGCTATGGTAAAATAGCCCGCGATTGTCCTTTGGACCTGATAGTTCTTGAGACAGATTCGCCTTGGATGGATCCGCAGAGCTCTGAGTTAACTAATAGACCATGGAAAATAGAGCAAGCTGCAGAAAAAATCGCAGAGTTAAAGCACATGAGCAAGGAAGAGATATTAAGAACAACAACAGAAAACGCAAAGAAGCTTTTTGGGATATAAATTAGTTATTGCACAGTAATTAAAGCTTAAATACTTTTCGATTTAAACAATACTCATGGCGACTGCATCTCTGCCAGAACTAAAGGAAAGGCTTGTTTTACCGGCTGTTAGTTCTAGCTATCCAACGCTTGGAGCAAATTACAAGCAGGTCGGCTATGAAGTTAATCACGCAAGCCGACTTGTAAGAACAGGCAAGCATTATTATGATTCTAAGTCTGAAATTCCAGAAGGGTTTCGCATGACAACAGCAGGCGAAGAGCTTGCTATCCAGCTTGCTCTAGAGCACTCTGGCAATGACCCGAGAAAAGCAAATATTTTTGACGACTTATTTGCAAGAGGCTCTGATAAAGTATACATGTGGCAATGGACTGAAACAGGACTTCGCGTGCCAAAAGGAATGGAAGCAAGCAAATATGAAATAGATGCCCAAGGCAGAAAGTACTGGGCTCGAATAGTTCTTGACGGAGATAAAGAAGTCGGAGAAATCCTTGTTCCAGAAGGCGGCGGAAGGTTAGTCGCTGAATGGGATGAAGTCTTCGGCGTCCCACAAACTACAATAGAAAATATAGATTTTCCTCACAAGCCTTATACTACTCATTTTTGGTTTAATGCAACTCCCGATTTAGACAGCACATCAGCACATTATGACGTTGCCGTCGGGCGCGGGAGGGGCTGGCCTCTCGATGTCGACGAGGGGTGCCTCGGCGTCAATGCGTACCACGGGCGCCTGTATGCGAGTTCGGGCGATGGCTTCCGTCTGGTTCGGGGGTCTGTTCCAAAAATTGAGAAAGAACTCGTCGAGAAACCAGTAGTTGAATCTCCTGTTACTGAACTAATACAGCAGCTTGATTCAGCACAAATAGAGCAGGCATTTTTGGAAAGAGTACGAAATGATTACAGATCAATGCCTCATCCAGACTTTCTGAAGAAATACAACCTTTAATCTATTTCTTTCAATTAAATTTAATGCAATATTTGTTTAGTATTTCAAGCTGGGGGGGGGCGGAACCACAAACCTCTCAAGTTAAATTGATTCTCACTAATCTCTTTCTAAAATCACTTACTTACAATTTTTCTTCTACATTTCATTCTCCTGGCCATCTTCAGAGAAGCATAACTTCTCTGGGATCTCAAAAAGTAATACTTTTTGCAGATCGTCAACTGCGCATCAAAGTAGCGTCTAAAAATCTACAAAAATCGCTCTGTGCAGTTGGCGGACCCCC